>NZ_JBNDIK010000034.1:0-70866 GCF_050434365.1 Massilia sp. UYP32 | reverse complement strand
TCTGCTGGGTACTGATTCACTGCGCGTCTTTGCTCCGCCCCCGGATGGATTAAAGTGATTCAAGTGACGCGACATCTATCCTGACAGAGGGGGATTCCGGCGCAGCAAGACTTGAAGCTTCTTTCTCATGTCGAAGTTGTTAAGGTTTGCGGCAGCCGCAAGAATAATATCCGGCCTCATGTGACTCTCGGGCGATGGAAGTATACAAACGCCGCGCTTGCGAACGCCTACGACCTCATCGACCGGCAGCTCATCGTCTACTGCGATCGACGCGATGTCCAGGTCGCAAATGCGACCGTACTCGAGACGGGCGAACAGCTCGGCGCTCTGCAGGCCCCGGCGAACAAGCAAGGACACCATATTTCCTGGCGCAACCGTGCACTTATGAACCAGGCAGGTCTGTCGCAACGCCTGCATGAGAATTCGACGTCAGTGGCGGCACGCTGGTGCGATGGCAAGGCGGACGAACTGCGCGAACGCAGCAAGCTTGCTCAAAACGCCAAGCGCGCGTCTAAGGAAGCGCTCGCCCTTTCCAAGGTCCAGGCCGATCAAAAGCGCATCGGTGATAAAGCGGCGCTAGGGGACTCACTGATACCTTCACCGCCTTCAATCTCGCCCAAGACCGGTAGTTTCTTCGATTTCGAAGCTCCCAAGACTGGTCCTACTTTTTTAGGAGATTAAATTGACTGCATTCGCTGACCTACTGACGATCGACCATCCTGCATTTAATCGAAATACTGTCCTATTGACCGAACCAATCAAGGAACTCTACCAAGTCGTCCGCCACATCCTGCTCGTGCGCGAAAGCGGTTGCTGTTTCACTGCGCAAAGCGGTGTAGGAAAGACTCGCGCGCTTGTCCTACTCGAACATCTACTGCGTGACCGCATGCCCGAATTGGTCGTGATCCGGCATAACAGCTGGAACCAGCAAGTTTCATCGATCCGCGCATTCTTCAAACATTTTCTTACTGCGGTAGGTCACCCAGAACTTCGTGGCGAGACCTTCGACCTGCGCCACCGACTTGTGCGACGCCTCATTGATCTGGCCCGGGTATATCAGTCACCGTTTGTCGTGCTCCTTATCGATGAAGCAAATGCCATGCGTCTAGAAGATTTTCTCTTCCTGAAAGATATCTATAACGAGTTGGACCGTGAAGGCGTCCAGTTGGTAACGATCATGATGGGGCAGGACCCAGATTTCTCTGACGTTATCGGCAGCCTTCGGGAGCTGGGTAAGTCTGATCTCATCTCCAGATTTGCACGGCGCCGTCAATCGTTTCGAGCATTCTCGTATAAGGAAGATGTGGCGTCGATTTTTGCTCAATATGACAGTTCCGTCTGGCCAGCTGAAACTTCCCAGACCTGGACCCAGTTTTTTATGCCGAATGCCTGGGACGCTGGATTTCGACTGGAGAACGAGACGACGAGGTTTTTTGAAGCTGTGAAAAAATGTTCCCCGCATTCGGTGCACAAAGTGGGTTTTCCAGCCCGACAATTCTTCACGGCACTACGGCGCTATCTCACGGTCCAGCATCATCGCGACGCACCGGGTGTGTTTCCAAGCTCGGACGCTTGGGACGAAGCTGTTGACTTTGCACTTCTGGCGGACTCAATTGCCGAAATGAAAGGTGAAGCCAAGCGAGCACAAGGGAGACCGCGATGAAAATTTACGATAACGCCGTTAGAGAGCTTCCTTCCAACGCCGCGCTCGATTTGGTTCCCTTGCCGAACGAATCGATGGTCTCCTCAATATGGCGATTCGCCTGGCGTAACGGCCTCGGAGTGAAAGAACTGCTCACCCATTGCACTCACGGTGCGGGCTATCAGAAAGAGCATGCTACTTTTTCCTACAAGCGTGGTTTCGACCCGGACGTGTTCAGTCACAGCAGCTGGTGGATTGATGAGCCGAGCGAGAAAGAGGTATTCGGATCATCATCTGAGAAACATAGGTCTATATGGTGGAATACTGCGTTTCGCTATTGTCCCCTATGTCTAGGGCATCTTTATCACAGCTTCTGGCATCAATCGAAGTTCCTCTCCCACTGCCCGCTAGATGGAGCTGCACTGCGCGATACGTGTTACTCGTGTGGCAAGCATTTGCCCACTTACGGATTTCATCAAGAAATCCTAAGCAGGCCATACGTCTGCCCGCACTGCAACGGTCCCGTCTCAGGCGTTGGATTGAGCGTGGATGCCCGGTTGGAGATACAGCAAAGCAAAAGGGAATACGCGCGGGCTTTTGAAAGTCTTGATCATTGGTGGGAGGAGTCGACAGCAGCACGCAATCAGCTAGAATCACTTTTGTCTTCACGGGCATATCATTTCTCGCCGTGGTTGAGGCCTGAAACTACATTGCTGCAGTGGGTTATTCACCAGGTCCCTCCGCCAGCAATACTACCTTTCACGACACGCAAAGTTCCCCAACTCGTGGTCTTGACCTGGAAAATTGCGCTTGAACGATGCGACCCTATGAAAAGCGTCCTTTATCCGAAGCGTTGGAAAACTGAAAAACTTAATCTTGCGCTAAAGGTTTATCGTGCAACGCTACGACGGTTACTTCGAGTAATCGCAGAATCGGAACCGTTCGACGATGAAGACTATGTTCGTCATCGAGCCGAATCCATCAGAGACCTTCTGGATTCTCCCAGCGGCTGCAACATGAAACTATTAGCCTTTATCATGCTCAGAAACAGCTACGAGACCTATTTTAGTTTGATGCATGCATCGCCAAACCAAGCAGATTTCCAGGACTGGAATGTGGGATTTCCTTATGGGAACGAATTTGCACAGCGGGTAAGGATATGCTGGCGGGCGCAGTTCGTCGCCGAGTATGCAGCGTTCTATTGGTGGCTAGTCGCTGTGCGCGATGGGAGGAAAAGAGTTGGCGATTTCAGAAGAGAAACGGCGACAATGAGTCATGTTGATGTGAAGTTCGACGGAAGTAATGGCGACTATATTATTGGTAAGGTTGCCTTCCCAGCTGTTGATGGACTTCGGCTTAGCCTGTCTCCCTGATGTCATAGGTGGGCGAAGTCGGATAATGAAGTAGCTACCATGACCGGTAGTGGGCAGCTCGCCACCTACCGGTCAGCCAATCTTGCAACAAAAGCAGATTTCGCTATCTTAGTTTGAGGATCCGGCGCGCACCAGTGAGTACGATGACGGCGATGATGGTGCCCACAACGAGATCGGGGTAGGGCGAACCAGTCCAGGTAACCAACACTCCAGCGGCGATCACGCCGAGATTGGCGATAACGTCGTTGGCGGAAAATATATAACTTGCCTTCATATGCGCACCCCGATCACGTTTCTTGGCGATCAAAATCAGGCAGGCAGCGTTAGCAATGAGGGCTACTGCTCCAACGCTCATCATCAAAACAGATTCGGGCTCACTGCCAAAGAAGACACGTCGAACCACTTCACTCAGCGCACCTAGTGCGAGCACGAGCTGAAGCCACCCAGCCACGTGGGCCGCACGAGTTTTTAGCGCAGCCGCGCGGCCAACCGCGTATAACGCTAAGCCATAGACCGCTGCATCGGCGAACATGTCGAGCGAATCGGCTACTAATCCTGCGGATTCTGCAATCAACCCCCATCCGAGTTCGACCACGAACATTACAGCATTTATAGCCAGCAGCAGCCGCAACGTTTTCGCCTCTGACGCGTCTCCGGCTTTATCGGAGCCGCTAGTCGATTGGGACAGGTCTGGTCGGGAACCAATCAGGTGGGCGCCCAAGTCTAACCGTGTCAGCTTCGACAATATAGGATCGATGTTTCCCGAGTGTGCTACGTGGAGCTGCCGTGCAGAGAGATCGAAGTTGAGCGAATGAATGCCGTCGACATCTGCTACCGCCATGCGAATCATGTTTTCCTCAGACGGGCAGTCCATCTTCGGTATTGCGAGCGTGCTGATCGTGCGTTGTACGGTAGAGCGTGGCTCAGCCGGACGTGAGCTGCGAAGCTCCACCCCCAGTCGCAAAGGTTGAAGGACGTCCAGAAGGATATCTGCGCTCCCACGGTGGAGCACTGTGACGGTTCGGGTATTGAGGTCGAAAGCGACATGATCGATGCCGTCGACTTTGTCCAAAGCCATCCGAATCAAGTTTTCTTCAGACGGACAGTCCATTTTGGAGACGAACAGCTCGGTTTCAAAGCCGCTTGAAGGCGTGGTCTGATTTTGTGTCATGAAAGTGAGTTTTTTGGTGGCTGGTTATTGGAGGGTAAACCTTCAACCAGCTTCAAGGTCAAGTGTGCTCAGGACCTGTGATTGGCACCACGCTGAGTGAGCTACCCGGCTTGTCCCGCCGGCGCGAGGGCATCAATGATCCCGCAATCGGCAAATCGGCCGCCCCGGCATGAAATCAGCAGACGGGAAAGGTGTTCTTTCAATAAGTTGAGGTCTCTGATCTTTTGTTCGACCTCGGCAAGGTGTTGTTCTGTCAGCGCTGTCACGGCGCAGCAGTCGCCGTCTCGCTGGTCGGAGAAGGCCAACAGGCTTCGAACCTGGTCGACCGTGAACCCGATCTCCCGTGCACGGCGAACAAAGCTCAGGCGTGCTACATCCTCGCTCCCGTACAGCCGGTAGTTGCTGCCAGAGCGGGATGGAGAGTCGAGCAACCCGATTTTCTCGTAATAGCGAATTGTCGCTGGGGGCATCTGCGCCGCAGCGGACAGCTGTCCTATCGTAAATGTGCGTGACATCTTCTCGACATTAAAGTGGCTTTAAGGTTTATAAATCTCATTTATTAATTCGTCAAGCGAATCCAATCAGGCGCATTGAGATCAACGCTTCCGTCGCCATGGCCCTAGTGGCCATGTGTATGGCCGCAGGCTCTGCCATTGCTGAGAGCACCCCATTGACACTTGCCGAAGCCGTCGCCCGAGCCGGTAGCCAGGCACCGCAGTTGAAGGGCGCCGAAGCGGCCTTGCACGTGGCCGATGCCATTGTGCGCCAGTCTGGACTTCGATCGAACCCGACCCTTTCCCTTGAGGCCGAAAATGTCATGGGATCGCGACGTTACTCCGGTTTCGGTGGAGGAGAAAAGGCGGTCCGGCTATCGATGCCTCTAGAGCTCGGAGGTAAGCGGAGCGCCAGGATGCGCGTGGCACAGTCGCAGCGGGCCGCTGCCGGCATTGGGGCGCGCTCTGCTGAAGCGGAGCTGACAGTTCGGATTACCGAAGCGTTCGTTACCCTTGCTGCCAGCGAGCGCTATGTTGCAATCGCTAATGCTGGTCATGAGCTGGCAGCGCGTGCTCACCATGCAGCACGTGAAAGGGTACCGGACATCACCAATACGCAGGTGCAGATCAACGTCGTCGCACCAGCGCTCGCGCCGGCCGACGTCGAACGGCAGGTCACCTATCCGATCGAAACGGCGTTTGCCGGCATTCCCGGACTGGAATCCACGCGCTCGCTGAAGCGCGTGAATGCATCAATGCCGACGCGCGGCCGCCGGCCGGTGCATGGATTACCTGGGGCGGACAGGTTGAAAACCTCGAGCGTGCGCGGATGCGCCTGGCGGTCGTAGTACCGGCCTGCTTCGCACTCATCTTGGTGCTGTTTTATTCTGCCGTCGGTTCCTAGCGCGCTGCCGCGGTCGTGTTCACGGGCGTGCCTCTCGCCGGGATCAGGCGTATCGCCGCACTCTGATCGCGTGGCCTGCCATTTTCGATTTCGGCGGCCGTCGGATTCATCGCATTGTCCGGTGTTGCCGTCCTCAATGGGCTGGTGATGGCGGGTTTGATCGACGACCTGGCGAAACAGCTTCCGTGGGCCGAAGCGGTGCCCGAAGGTGCGCTGCGACGCCTGCGCCCCGTCTCAATGACGGCATTGGTCGCGTCGCTGGGCTTCGTGCCGATGGCATTGGCAACCGGCGCCGGCGCCGAGGTGCATCGGCCGTTGGCCACCGTCGTGATCAGTGGCTTGATCTCCGCCATGATCCTGACGCCGTTCGTGCTGCCAACGCTTTACCAGCGCTTCGCCCGTCCGCCCGAGAACGTGGCGGAGGGAATTTAATCAATCCGGCAGAGTGAACGCAACGACTCGGGCATTGGGAGGAATCACGTGAAAGCGTAGTACGACCTGTTCATCGTCGGCGCGGGTTCAGGCGATTACATCGCCGCAATCCGCGCCGGACAGCTCGGCTTGTCCGTGGCCTGCATCGAATCGAATCCTTACGCCGCACCCGACGGCCAGGCGCCCCGGCGGAACCTGCCTAAACGTGGGAAGCATCCCGAGGATCCCCCAAGCACGGCCAAGGCGGCGCTTACAAAATAGATTGGAATCTGATTCGGTCCAAGCTTTCGCGGTTCAAGCTGTTTAGCTCCCGGCGAAAACGTCATGGTTGCATGCGTCGAGCCAGGTGAGGCTCAAGCTGAAGATTGCTCCGGCTAGCATCGGTCGCGATGCCAGCTGCGAGCGTCCGCTTACTATTTGCGGACCTTCATCAGATTGAAGCCGAAGCCAAGACCAGCCGCCAGGAGCAGGGCCAGTTGCGCCGCATAAGTCTCTATCGTCGGGTAGAGGCCGAGAACTGGCATCCGCGGTCCCGTGACCGGTGTGGCCGTCAGCCATCCGGCTTCCTGCAGCCCTGCGATTCCTTTTCCGACCAGGACAACTGCCAGGGCGGCCACCAGCACGGAGCTGAACGAGAAGAATTTACCGATCGGCATGCGTGCACTGGTACGCAGGAAAATTACGGCGATCACCGACAGCAGGACCAGGCCTGTAACGAATCCTGCCAGCAGGGCGGTGCCGTTGCCGTCAGCGGCGAGCGCCGAGTAGAACAGGACCGTTTCGAAGACTTCACGGTACACCGCGATGAACGCCAGGGCAAACAAGGCCCATGCGGAGCGTTTTTCCATCGCTGCCGTCAAATGCTGCTTGAGGTAGGCTTGCCACTGTCCGGCCTGGCCTTTCTGGTGCATCCATAGTCCGACCGACAGCAGCACCGCGGCAGCGAATAGCGACGAGAGGCCCTCGGTCACTTCACGGCTTGCGCCACTGATGCTGACCACATAGGTGGCCACCACCCATGTCAAGGCGCCTGCCGCCAGCGCCGAGATCCAGCCTGCGTGCACGTAGTGCAAGGCTTGTGGACGCTCCGCTTTGCGCAGGAACGCGACCATCGCGATCACAATCAACAAGGCTTCGACACCTTCGCGCAGGAGAATGGTCAACGCGCCCACGAACACCGTCGTCGCATCGGTCTTGTTCGCGCCGGTAAGCTCCTCGACACGCACGAAATACGCGTCGAGTTGCGCGGCGTATTCGGTCGCACGCAACACGTTGCCTTGTGCAACCGCGCCCCGGTACAGCTGCATGGTTCGCTCAACGTCGACCAGCAACTGGCGGTCAGTCGCATCGAGCCTCGCCTCGAGCGGCTCGAAACCGTCCAGGTAGGCCGATAAAGCAAGCTCGGTAGCCTTCGACCGCTGGTTATTTTTCAAGGTATCCAGACTGTCTTGCAGCAGCTTGCGCGCAAGAACGATGCCCTTGCGTTCTTGCTGCTCCAGTACCACCCCGGGGTGGGTACGTGCATAGGCCAGAACCGACCGCGCGGTCGACGATGAGCTTGCCTTCGCCAGTTCTTCTTCGGTTGCCGTCACGAGCGTGTTCATGTCGGGAATCGTGGCAGACGCGGAGCTGCTCTGGGCGAATGCAGACTCTCCGGCTGCGATGTCCGTGTCCTTGAACGCCAGGCGGCCGACATAGAACGCCAGAGACCAGCGGTCATGCTCGGACAAGCCTGCAAAGGCCGGCATCGATGTGCCCTCGACACCCTGGCTGATGACCTGATACAGGGCCATGAGAGAGCGCGAGCGGGCTCTTTCCTCATCGGTAAATGCGATCGGTTTGGGTTCGAGCTTGGCCGCGAGTGCCCCATCGCCGGCGCCGGCCGCTCCATGGCATGAAGCGCATTGCGCCTGGTACAGCGCCGCACCGCGGGCCAGATCGGGCAGGGCGCGCGGCGCAACAGGGAAGGGGTAGGCCTGCAGCAGCAAACGGTTTGCCTCGCGCGCAAGCTGGGCAACCTGTTGCGGCGATTCCTTGCGCTCGACCGCCTGCTTTAGTTTTATGGTGGCAGCTGCCAGTTCTGCATGCAGGGGATGCGGAGGCAATGCCTTCACCTGGTTCTGCGCGCGCGTCGAGAACTCCTGCATTTCGCCGTATTCGAGTTCGCTGACAATCGCTCCGTTCTGGACCGCGCCGGCGTAATCGACGGCGACATAATCGAGCAACTGCCAGAGCTGTCGGACTTCCGCTTCCGATGATGTGGGATTAGCGTGTGTCGTACCGATCACGCAGCAGCAGAACATTACGGAGGCGATTAGCCGACGCCAAACGGGGTACGTCATATCGGGATACTTGTCTTCAGGTTCGAGAACCTGATATTAAACACCTTCTAGCTACTTGAAGGTCAAGCGCATTGTTGCGGCTGTTCGCTGATTCGGCAATGCAGTGATGGCGCGGAAAGTCCAGGGCTGGTCAATGGCGCCCAAGCCTTGCTGGCTCGTCGCAAGCGTCGGCAGTGCCGAGCGCCTGCAGGATTTCACATGGGTTTGTGCTGTCGGTGGCGACGCAACGGCTCCTGAGGTCTCTGAGCTGCGCTTCCAGTACTGACAGGTTTGCTATACGGTCGACGATGTGCCCGATGTGCTTGTCGAGTAGCGCGTTGACGCTCTCGCAATTTTTTCCGGGCGCCTCGCGAAAATCGAGCAGCGTCCGGATCTCATCGAGTGTCATGTCCAAGGCGCGGCAATGGCGAATGAACAGCAAGCGCTCAGCGTGAAGCTCGTTATAGGCTCGATAATTGTTTGCCGACCTCTCAGGCGGAGCGAGCAATCCGATGCGCTCATAGTAGCGGATGGTTTCAACCAAGCAGCCTGACCGGTCTGCCAATTCGCCAATTTTCAAGAAAAATCCCGCTACTTTAACTTAGTGCTTGACCCCGTACCCGCTACAGGGTGTTCAATGTGAACTATACACAGTTCTCGAGGAGTCGTCATGTCGGAATGCCAGACCAAATCATGTTGCGAAAAATCTGCATCGATCGAGACCGCGGGTGCCTCGTCTTCAACCCTGGACCGTTCCCTTCTCATTCGCATCGACCAAATGGACTGCCCGACTGAAGAGGGGCTGCTGCGGCAGGCGCTTGGGCGCGTCGCAGGCGTCGGAAAGCTCGAGTTCAATCTTGTCCAGCGCCGCTTGCGGGTGGAGCACAGCCTCGGCGATCCACAGGCGATCCTTGCAGCAGTACGGGCGGTCGGCATGGACCCGGTGATTGAACAGACCGAGGAGCAAAGCGGGTCAGCAGCCGGCACTGTTTTCCGCATCGAGAACATGGATTGCCCAACCGAGGAGACGCTCATCCGTAACAAGCTGTCCGGCATGCCGCAGGTCCAACAGCTCGACTTCAATCTCGTCCAGCGTCGCTTGGTCGTCAGGCATAGTGGGCCGGCAATGGCGATCCTGGATGCACTGACGTCCATCGGTATGCAGGCGGTGCTCGTTGCAGCTGGGCAAGGACGAGCCGAGGCGGTCCCACCCGTCTCCCGAAAGCGGCAGTATGCAGTCCTTGCCCTGGGCTTGGCCGCAGCAGTCGGTGCCGAGGTGGTCGCATGGACGACGGGCGATGAAAACTGGTGGCCAGTCATCCTGCTATCGCTGCTTGCGATCGCGACGACGGGCTTGGGGGTGTACAAGAAAGGCTGGATCGCGCTCAAGAACCGCAACCTGAATATCAATGCCCTGATGTCAATCGCCGTGACCGGGGCGGTACTGATCGGGCAGTGGCCCGAAGCGGCGATGGTCATGGTCCTTTTCGCGCTTGCCGAGATAATCGAGGCCCGATCGCTTGACCGTGCGAGAAACGCCATCCAGGGCCTGATGGCACTGACACCCGAGCGGGTAAGCGTGCGCCTTGACGACGGCAGCTGGAGTGAACAGGACGCCACCACGGTCGCGATCGGCGCCCTGGCCCGTGTCGCACCCGGCGAGCGGATCGCTTTGGATGGGGAAGTGACCACCGGCCAGTCGTCCGTCAACCAGGCGCCGATCACGGGCGAGAGCATGCCGGTACCAAAGACGGTCGGCGACAAGGTGTTTGCCGGCACGATCAATGAAACGGGCTCTTTCGAATACCGTGTCACCGCCGGCCACAGCAACTCGACCCTGTCGCGCATCATCCGCGCGGTCGAGGACGCGCAGGGCAGCCGCGCGCCCACGCAGCGTTTCGTCGACCGCTTCTCCAGCATCTACACGCCCATCGTGTTCGCCATTGCGCTCGCCGTCGCTCTGGTGCCGCCGCTCATGCTGGGCGCCGAATGGATGCCATGGATCTACAAGTCACTCGTTCTGCTGGTGATCGCGTGCCCCTGCGCCCTGGTGATCTCGACCCCGGTCACCGTCGTCAGCGGCCTGGCTGCGGCGGCGAGAGCCGGTATCCTCATCAAAGGCGGCGTCTACCTGGAGCAGGGCGGCAAGCTGCGCTCGCTCGCACTGGACAAGACCGGCACGATCACCCAAGGTAAACCCGAAGTGACGGACGTGTTGCCCCTGCAAGGCGATGCACAGACTCATCTGCAGCTCGCGGCCGCGCTCGCGGACCGTTCCGACCATCCGGTATCGACCGCGGTGAGCCGCCACTGGCAAAACTTGGGCCTGGACCTGCTCCTCGCATCCGTGACCGAGTTCGAGGCCTTGACCGGCCGTGGCACGAAAGGGCGGATCGACGGGAAGTGGTACTACCTCGGCAATCACCGCCTGGTCGAGGAGCTCGGCATCTGCAATACCGCGACGGAAAGCGTCCTGTCGACACTGGAGGGTGAAGGAAAGACCGCGGTTGTCCTCTGCGATGAGACGTCGCCACTGCTGGTGATCGGCGTGGCCGATACCATTCGTGAAACCAGTCGCGAAGCGGTGGCCCAGCTTCATAGGTTGGGGATCCGGACGGTCATGCTCACCGGCGACAACGCGGTGACGGCCAAAGCGATCGCACGGCAGGTTGGCATCGATGACGCCCGCGGGAACATGCTGCCCGAGGATAAGCTCTCTGCCATCAATGACGAGGTGGCGCAATTCGGTACCGTCGGCATGGTAGGGGATGGCATCAACGATGCCCCGGCGCTGGCCAAGGCCGATATCGGGTTTGCGATGGGCGCAGCGGGCACCGACACGGCCATTGAAACAGCCGACGTCGCGCTGATGGATGATGATTTGCGCAAGATCCCGCAGTTCATTCGCCTGAGCAGGCAGGCAGCCGCCATCCTCAAGCAGAACATCGTTGCAGCCTTGCTGATCAAGGCCGTGTTCCTGGTGCTCGCTATCGCAGGATCGGCCACCTTGTGGATGGCCGTGTTCGCGGACATGGGCGCCAGCCTGCTGGTTATCTTTAATGGTATGCGTCTGCTTCGCGTGCGTCTGCATGGCAGCAACGATTAACCGCACCGATGCTATACTCGCGACCATGATGCGCCGTTTTCTCACTTGCATGCTGATGATGCTCGCGTTCCAGTTCACCTGGAGTGCGATCAGCGCCTATTGCATGCATGAGACTGGACGAGCCGCACAGCACCTTGGACATCATCAGCATAAGACCGACGCTCACGATCAGGTGGCGGCGGCCGATGACGGTAAGCCTGCGTCGACGAAGAAGATCGCGCAGCACTCGCATTGTTCTTCGTGCGCGCACGCAGTGCTCGCTCCCGCAGCCGTTCAAAACGCCCCCTACCTGACGATGGCGCACTTCGCGCCGGTTGGTCCAAACGTCAGTTACGTTTCAGTCACTCAAGTCCCTCCCGAACGCCCCCAGTGGCCCGCCGCCGTGTAATTCCGGCGGCTATACCTTCTTTTACCAGGTAATCCCCGAGCCTTCCGACCGTGTGCCAACGCACTCGGCCGGTGTGCTCGCTGTCGCCGGATAGCTTTCGATTCGTTAACTTCGGAGTTATCTATGCAATCCAGATCGTTGATCATGGGCGCGCTGTTGCTGTTTTCACAGTCGACGTCCCTTTACGCGCAAACGGAAATTTTGCGCGATCCAAACAGTCCGCCGCTCGCCGGGAATACGTCGCTACTGCCGCTGACCCTGCAGCAGGCGTTGCAGGCTGCGTACGCAGGCAACCCAGGCTTACGAGCCGCATCACAGGCGATCGGCATTGCCGAGGGTGGGAGGCTTCAGGCAGGCGTCATACCCAATCCTGAGCTGGCTCTATCCACCGAAGGAACCGACCGTCGGTCCAGGGTCGAGACCGCCCAGATTACCCAGCTCATCGAGCTCGGCGGCAAACGAAGCGCCCGCATCGCGGTCGCCGAACAAGAGCGTCTACTCGCCGTCCAAGCAGTGAACGTGCGACGAGCGATGTTGCGTGCCGACGTTATGGCGGCCTATTTGGAGGCCTTGACAGCGCAAGAGCGGGTCGGTCTGGCCGAGGCGGCCATTGAGGTCGCAAGCCGGGCGACGAATGCCGCGAGTCGGCGCGTCGCTGCCGGCAAGATATCGCCAGTCGAACAAACCCGTGCGAGTGTTGCAGAGTCGGCCGTGCGTCTTGACCTCACCCAAGCAACAGCCGACCTGAAGTCAGCCAAACGCAAGTTAGCGATACTGATGGGCAGCTCGCGAGCGATTGCCCAGCCACTCCAGATGCCAGCCGTCGAGTTCGCTGCCGTACCGACGATGAACGAGCTCGAGCAGCGGCTAACCATGTCGCCGCAACTGCGTCAGGCCGAAGCGCAAGTCAAACGGCAGGATGCTTTGGTCGGCATGGAACGTTCGGCGCGGGTACCAGATGTGACGGTGACCGTGGGTAGCCAGCGGGATCGTGAACGCAGCGGGAGCGAAGCCGTCTTTGGTATCTCCGTACCGCTGCCACTTTTCAATCGCAACCAGGGGAACATGCTCTCAGCACTTAGACGAGCCGACCAGGCTCGCGACGAATTAGGCGCCGAGCAGCTTCGGGTGTATGAGGAAATCGCGGACGCTCACCAGCGTGCAGAGGTCGCTCAGCTTCAGATCGACAGCCTCAAGTCCGAGATGCTGCCAGCGGCGCAGCAAGCCTATGACGCTGCCGTGACTGGTTTTGAACTCGGAAAATTCGGGTTTCTCGACGTTCTTGACACCCAGCGCGCATTAATTCAGGCACGCAGCTTGTATCTGCGCGCTCTGTCCGATCGGTATCGAGCAGCAACTGATATCGAACGAATCGCACCGGCTACTAATGCCGAGAGCACCACCATCTTCAAGGAACACCTGCAATGACGCCCCTGCAAAATCATCGTAAGAAAAATCTGCCAATCATTGCCGCAATCGTGGCCGTCGGTGTCGTGCTGGCCCTGGCCATCCTGTTCTGGAACAAGGGAAGCGCTGAAGGTAGCGCCGGCGAAGATGCCCATGGCCATGCCGAGAGCGGTCAGAAGGAGGGCGCAAAAGAAGCCGGTGGAGCAGGCGACGAACGCGCCGAGGATGAGCACAAGGACGAAGGAGTGGTCAAGCTGCCGGTCATGCAGGCAGAAAAGGCCGGAATTACGACCGCCGTTGCCGGTGCGGCCACGATCGAGAACATTGTCAAACTGCCTGGCGAAGTCCGTGTCAACGACGATCTGACAGCTCACGTAGTGCCGCGCCTGGGCGGCGTCGCCGAATCAGTGCCGGCGCAGCTGGGGCAAACGGTCAAGAAGGGCCAGGTGCTAGCCGTCATTTCAAGCCCGGAGCTGGCTGACCTGCGTAGCGCCGCGAGCGCGGCACAGGTAAGGCTCGGCCTGGCCAAAACCATCTATGAGCGGGAAAAGAAACTGTGGGAGGACCGTATCTCTGCCCAGCAGGACTTTCAGCAGGCCGAACAGGCACTTCGCGAGGCCGAGCTTACCTTGCAGGCAGCGCGCTCGAAATTGGCAGCTCTTGAAGTGGGCTCCGGAGGCGGCGCATTGAACCGGTACGAGTTGCGTGCGCCGTTCGACGCTGTCGTCGTTGAAAAGCACATCACGCGGGGCGAAGCGGTGCAGGAAAACACCAATGTTTTCGTACTAACCGACCTCTCGCGCGTCTGGGTCGATGTCGCAGTCACACCGAAAGACTTGGCAAGCGTGCGCAGCGGCGCAACGGCGGTTGTCAGTGCCACCGGCTCTGATATGAAAGCCGTTGGGAAGGTAAGTTATGTCGGCTCACTAGTCGGGGCACAGTCCCGCGCCGCCACAGCGCGCGTCGTGATCGACAACCCAGGCGGCGCGTGGCGCCCTGGCCTGTTCGTGGACGTCGCACTGGTGCAAGGGACTAAACAGGCTGCTGTGGCGATTCCGGCCGATGCTATCCAGACGGTGGAAGACAAGCCAGTAGTGTTTGTAGTGACGGAAGGGGGCTTTCGCACGCAGCCGATCGTGGCCGGCATTAGTGACGGCAAAGGGGTGGAAATCCTGAAGGGCCTGGCAGCAGGAACGCGCTACGTTAATCGCGGCAGCTTCGTGCTCAAGGCCGAACTTGGCAAGGGCAGCGCCGAGCACGACCACTAATAGGGGATTTCCATGTTCGAACGCATCATTCGTTTCGCCATCGACAGCCGATGGCTGATCATGGGTCTAGTCCTGGCCATGGCGGCAATTGGCGTCTACAACTATCAGCGTCTGCCGATCGACGCTGTGCCAGATATTACTAACGTGCAGGTTCAGATCAACACCTCGGCACCAGGCTATTCGCCGCTCGAGGTCGAGCAGCGCATTACCTATCCGGTCGAGACCGTGATGGCGGGCCTGCCTGGACTGCAGCAGACTCGCTCATTATCGCGTTACGGGCTGTCGCAGGTCACAGTCGTTTTCCAGGATGGTACTGACATCTACTTCGCGCGCCAGCTGGTCAACCAGCGACTGCAGGAAGCCCGTGAAGGGCTGCCGGAGGGCGCAACGCCCATGATGGGGCCAATTTCCACTGGCTTGGGCGAGATCTACCTCTGGACGGTCGAAACAGAAGCAGGCGCAAAGAAGCCTGACGGGACAGCCTATACGCCAACTGACTTGCGCGAAGTGCAGGACTGGATCATCAAGCCGCAGTTGCGTCAGGTCCCGGGCGTGACCGAAATCAATTCGATCGGTGGCTTCGCTAAGGAATACCACATCACGCCGGATCCGAACCGGCTCAGTTCCTATGGTCTGACCCTGGCCGACGTCGTCACTGCGGTTGAGCGCAATAACGATAACACCGGGGCAGGCTACATCGAGCGCTCGGGCGAACAGCTTCTCATCCGCGCGCCGGGGCAGGTGCGAACCATCGAAGACATCCAAAACACCATCCTGAAAAATACCGATGGCGTCGCGGTTCGGATTCGTGATGTCGCGGACGTCGCCGTCGGCCGCGAACTGCGCACGGGCGCCGCGACCGACAACGGTGCCGAAGTTGTGCTCGGTACCGTATTCATGCTCATCGGCGAAAACAGCCGGCAGGTCTCGCAGCTCGTTGCAGAGAAGATGGTCGAGATCAACAAGACTTTGCCTGCTGGCGTCAAGGCCGTCCCCGTGTATGACCGTACGGTGCTGGTCGACAAGGCGATTTCCACGGTACGTAAGAATTTGCTCGAAGGTGCGATCCTGGTGATCGTGATCTTGTTCCTATTCCTGGGCAATATCCGCGCAGCGATTATTACCGCGATGGTCATTCCACTGTCGATGCTATTCACCTTCACCGGCATGGTGACCTACAAGGTCAGTGCCAACTTGATGAGCTTGGGTGCTCTCGACTTCGGCATCATCATCGATGGCGCGGTCGTGATCGTGGAGAACTGCGTGCGGCGCCTGGCGCACGCGCAAGAACAGACCAAACGTGACCTAACCTTGGAAGAGCGCTTCCGTGAAGTGTTTGCGGCCGCAAAGGAAGCGCGCCGGCCACTGCTGTTCGGGCAGTTGATCATTATGGTTGTGTACCTGCCGATTTTCGCTTTGAGCGGGGTCGAGGGCAAAATGTTCCACCCGATGGCGTTCGCTGTCGTCATAGCTTTGCTTGGCGCGATGATTCTGTCGATCACGTTCGTGCCCGCGGCCGTTGCCCTGTTCATCGGCAAGCGCGTGGCCGAAAAGGAGAACCGCTTAATGACAATGGCGCGTAATGCCTATGCGCCTGCATTGCGCGCTGTCCTGCGTAACGGACCGATCGTGCTGACGGCATCGATTGTCACCGTGGTCCTGTCTGGACTGCTGGCGACACGACTCGGGAGCGAATTTATTCCCAACTTGAATGAGGGCGACATTGCGATCCAGGCGCTACGCATTCCCGCGACCAGCCTCACCCAATCAGTCGATATGCAGAAGAAGCTGGAGGTCGGCCTCAAAGCGAAGTTCCCCGAGATCGAACGGATATTTGCCCGCACCGGTACCGCCGAGATTGCATCCGATCCGATGCCGCAAAACATCTCGGACGGCTACATCATGCTCAAGCCGGAGGCCGACTGGCCGAAACCGAAACGCAGCCACGCCGAACTTGTGGAAGCCATCCAAGAGGAGGCGGAAAAATACACCGGCAATGCCTATGAGTTCTCGCAGCCTATTCAACTGCGTTTCAACGAGCTAATCTCCGGCGTGCGTAGCGACGTCGCAGTCAAGCTGTATGGCGACGACATGGAAGTGCTGGCATCGACCGGTGCTCAGATCGCCGCGGTGCTACAACGCGTGCCGGGCGCAGCTGAAGTTAAGGTAGAGCAGACTACCGGTTTGCCGATGCTGACAGTCAATATTGACCGGGACAAGGCAGCGCGCTACGGGCTGAACATCACTGATGTGCAGGCCACGATCTCTGCGGCCACAGGTGGACGCGAGGCCGGCACCATGTTCGAAGGCGATCGCCGCTTCGCCATCGTGGTACGGCTACCAGAGGTGCAACGCGCAGACTTGGATGCACTTCGTCGCCTGCCGATCGCAGTGCCACCACCCTCAGGCACAAGCGCTGGAGGCAATGAAGACGTTCCCGCCTTCATTCCCTTAGGTGAACTGGCAACGCTCGATCTAGCACCGGGTCCGAACCAGATCAGCCGCGAAGACGGCAAACGCCGTATCGTGGTCAGTGCCAATGTACGCGGCCGCGATATCGGCAGCTTCGTGCCGGAAGCGGAGGAGGCTCTGGCCAAGGGCGTGAAGATCCCTGCAGGCTATTGGACCACTTGGGGCGGGACATTCGAACAGCTTCAGTCGGCTACCCAGCGCTTGCAGATCGTTGTGCCGCTGGCGTTGTTCCTGGTGTTCATGTTGCTATTTATGATGTTCCGAAACGTCAAAGACGGGCTGTTGGTGTTCACCGGCATCCCGTTTGCCTTGACCGGCGGGATCGCGGCCTTGGCTTTACGAGGCATTCCGCTGTCGATTACCGCTGCGGTCGGCTTCATCGCCTTGTCTGGGGTGGCCGTGCTGAACGGGCTGGTAATGATTTCGTTCATCCGCTCGCTGCGAGAAGACGGCATGTCGCTCGACGAAGCGATCACCCATGGAGCGCTAACGCGTCTGCGGCCGGTCCTTATGACGGCGCTAGTTGCGTCCTTGGGATTTGTGCCAATGGCGATTGCCACTGGCACCGGCGCCGAGGTACAACGCCCGCTGGCGACGGTGGTTATCGGCGGCATCCTGTCGTCCACGGCGCTAACGTTGTTGGTACTGCCTCTTCTATATCGACTGGCGCATCGTAAGGATCCAGATGGCCCCCTGCGTGAGACGCGCGTGGTCACCCCCGTCTAAAACCCGCGTGAAGCTGTGTATCCGGCGGTGTGAACAGCACACCGCCTCTTGAGGGGCGAGTCAGCGGTATGTGCCGGCACTCATGTTTGGCTCGCCCATGCACTTCGTGCGGCCCATCAGGGAGAGGTCGATTATGCGTTTGACACCAAGTGGGATTGAAGTGGTTTTGCCGCATCTTGTGCTGGGAACGAATGTCCTGTCACTGGCGTGGACCGCTTACGGCGCCATATTTTGGGAGAGCTTTTCGCTCGCTGCGAGTGCCCTGTACCAAATTGCCGTCATCATGCTTTATAGCAATAAATGCGAGCGCGCAGTTGGCAAAGAAGAGGAGGCAGGTCGGGACGAAAATATGCGATTCGCCGTTGTCGTCGTTCTGCTAATTCCAAGTCCGTTTATCGCAGGAGGGGCCATACATGCTCTTAACCATGCCTCTAACCTCTTGCCAAGCGATTTGATGCCGCTTGCAATGTGCGCGTTCACGGCCGGCGCATTGCGTGCGCTATACAGTTGTTTATTGTGCGAACAGCACGGTGCGATGTTCGTGATCAAGGCAGCGGTCGCTTTGTTACCCTTTATCGCCCCACTGGTGGCGGTAGGTTTGATTGCAGCAGGGTTCGACAACGTAGATGCCGTAACTGGCATTGCACTGGTGCTGATCCTGCTCTTGGCCGTGCTTGCGCCGCAAGTGGTTCACATCAGGCGGCTTTTCTACTGAGGTAAGGATTGGCCTGTACGCAAATAATTGCGCGCCGCTGCGCGATGCGATGCAAAGACCGGCGGTCGGTCCAGTGCCAACTTAAAAATGTAAGATATTGAGGAGATATCATGGGTTCAGGGCATTCACATTCGCACGCCATTTCACCTACACAGAACGCTCGTCCTCTGTGGATAGCACTAGGGCTGACATCGTCGTTTCTGGTCGCTGAGCTCATTGCCGGGATCATGACGAATAGCCTCGCCTTGATTTCCGATGCGGCGCATATGTTCACAGATGCCGCCGCACTCGCGATATCGCTGGCCGCAATTCACATCGGGCGACGTCAGGCCGACGCAAAGCGTAGCTTTGGGTACTATCGTTTCGAGATCCTGGCAGCAGCCCTCAACGCGATTCTGTTGTTCATGGTGGCCATTTACATTCTTGTTGAGGCCTGGAAGCGGCTGCAGGATCCGCCCGAGATAGCCTCTGGCGCCATGCTCATCGTGGCGGTGCTCGGCCTGGTGATCAACTTGATCAGTATGCGGCTCCTTTCTGCCGGTAAGGATGCTAGCCTGAACGTGAAAGGCGCTTATCTGGAAGTATGGAGCGACATGCTCGGATCGATTGGCGTGATCGTCGGTGCGCTTGTGATTCGCTGGACCGGCGCCACCTGGGTCGATTCGTTGATCGCTGTGGCCATCGGACTGTGGGTGTTGCCGCGCACTTGGATTCTGCTCAAAGCAAGTTTGAACGTCTTGCTCGAAGGTGTACCTGAAGGCATCGATTTAGCTGATGTGAAAACCAAGATTCTTGCAGTGCCAGGCGTTGCAAGCGTCCACGACCTGCACGTGTGGGCCATCACAAGCGGCAAGGTGAGCTTGAGCGTGCACATCGTTTGCGATCCGGGGCATGTGGATCTCGAAGCGTTACTGATCTCGGTCCGTCATGAAATCGCAGATGAATTTCACATCTACCATTCGACAGTGCAAGTCGAGCGCACGCCTTGCGAGCAGGCCACCGAGGTCCATGGCTTCGAGCCATCGGCAAGTCACTGATTTTATAGAGAAGAGCATATGATTGAACATATCAAGAATGGGCTGACCGAAGCGCGGCACGCTCTGGACTTGTTCGTGAACGACGCAACCAAGCTGCAAACCGTGGCTGACGCCGCACAGGTACTGGTGACATCGTTCGGCAAGGGAGGAAGGGCTTTTTCTTGCGGGAATGGCGGTTCAATGTGCGACGCCATGCATTTCGCGGAAGAACTGACAGGACGCTTCCGTCGTGATCGGCCCGGGATCGCCGCAACCGCAATTAGCGACCCAACTCATATCACCTGCGTTGCAAACGACTATGGATACGATCAGGTGTTCGCCCGTTACATCGAGTCCCATGGTCGTCCGGGCGATGTACTGCTCGCGATCAGTACGAGCGGGAAAAGCCCTTCGATTCTGGTCGCGGCCCAGATGGCGCAAAAGCTTGGTATGGTCGTGATCGCTTTGACAGGGACTGCTGGCTCGCCATTGGAGGACTTCTCAGACGTCTGCATCAGCTGCCCGGGCGGTAATTTTGCTGACCGTACTCAAGAGCTACACATCAAGATCATCCATATAATGATCGAGTTGGTCGAGCGCGAACTGTACCCGGCCAATTACTAGCGTAGGCATGGGCGAGTTCCAGGGCCAACGCGAGTGTACAGCGCGTCCCGCTGCCGAGGCGAACGGACGCCTTGAGCATGAGGGGGTCATTGTCCTGGTTAAGAACGTCGGCTAATGCTGCCAAAGCTAAGAATCGCTGTGTCTTTTCTGCCGACGCTACCAATTCGCTCGATGCTTGTCTTCAGTATCGTTGTGCCGCGTGTCGTCCGGTGCGTGCAGATAACCACTAGTGGTGCTGATCGAAGCGTGACCCAGATTGTCTCTGACATGCCGCAAGTCTACGGAGTTGTTCGCCATGTGTGACCCCGCGGTATGCCGCAACCAGTGCGCCGATGCCTGACTGACTCGATGAGCAACATGCACGAATTGTGGTCCCTTGAGCTCGATTCGCTCGGCCGTCATCGCGAAAACAGCCTTGATGATATCGTGGATCCCGCCGCGACTCATCGCCTTAGGCTTCCCGCCGATGGGCAGTAGCAGCGGCGTCGACTCTCCAGGTACAGGCAGCGCAGGGAAGCTTAGTTCACGCCTATATCGGCCGAGTTCGTTCATCAATTCATTGGTCGCCGGCACTAGGCGTACCTTACTTCCTTTGCCGAGGATCTCGAGCCACCACCGTTCGCTGCCATCGCGGTCGCGCCTGCAGAAGAAACTGCCCATATTGTTCTCGGCAATCTCCGAGATGCGTAGACCGCACACATAGAGCAATGTGAACAACCACCGCAGTCGCAGATATCGCTCACGCTCCCTCGGCGTTTCGCGCGGCATGGCGTCAATCGTGGCCTTTACTTCTAGCCAGAGTTCATCGTCAAAATAGCGTTCAATACGAGGCGCCCGTGCGCGACCTCTTTGGCGGGAAAGCGAGAGCGGATTGCCTGCCAGGTAGCCTGCACTGACAAGCCAGGCGAACATCGACGTCAATATGATACCCGCCTGCCTTTGACTTGACGCTGACAATGCCCCTGCGAACGGGCGCCAACGCGGATCATTGCGAGGATGTCTGCGACTCTGTTCACTCACCCATCGGTCTCGGGGCAAGGGGTTGCCCAAGAATGCCTGATAGGCCAACCAATCTTCGTGCGTCAGGGAAGACAGCGGCTTGGCACGCTGAAGCACACACCAGAGAAGCAGCCGCTCAGCCTCTTTTCGATAGGCGTCGAACGTGGCCTTTTTATGGACAAAGTTCGCGAGCCAAGCCAGCACCGCCGCGACATCGGTGTTCGCGCTGATCTGCCTCGGCACATGCCACTCGCGATTAGACCCAACGGACCCATCCAGGTCGCGTGATACCGTCATCACCTCCATAGGCGGAACGGAAATTTCTTCGAGGACGGCGGCTATCTGTTCAGACATTGAAACGTACTGTTTTACGGGAATTTAACTCGGTTGAGATTTCCCGGTGCCGCTCTGAATGCGCACCTCTTGGCGAATCTCGACTGGTTGCAGCGTCTGGTAGCGCTGCCGAATATTATTGTAGACGCCAGGCGTGTCTTCAGCGGCGACTGTTACAACCATCGCATATGGCAAAGCGGGGAGGGCGGCGTTGTCGACGCTTTGTCCGTCCTCACGCGCGCCGTACGTGATGTCGAAAAGCGGATCGTCTAGCGTGTCGACGTTGAACCGATGTTCATGTTTGAGCGTCGTCTCCCACTTTTGCTCGTCAGTGCGCGCTTCGAGCTCGGTCGTGTACATCTTCGATGACGAGAAAAATGGCATCGTTTTCTTCGACGTCTTCTTCGGACGCAACAGCACCGTCAGCCCGGCACGCGTGTAATTCACAGCGTGTTCAGGATCGGTATGACTGGCAAAGCACAGCGTCGCGCGAAGAGTGACTTTCCCATTCAATGGCAGGGAGGGGAACGGGATGAGCGCGCGCAGATTCTGTCCGGCCTGCAGGGTGCCCTGATAGATTACTCGCACTTCGTTGTCCTCGCACGTCAAGACTTCATCGACACTTTGAGGAAACCGGCCGTGTCCGATGTGGCTCATCAGCATGTGCTTTGGCCGGCTAGCGTGGTGCGACATCAAGGCGCGAACCGCTAAAACGCTCAACGGAGAATTGAGGGAGACCTTCACGCCGATCGCTGTTCTAAGGGTCGCTGGAGAGCTAAAACTGGTGCCTGTCGTGTGAGCGTAGTGACCACTGAGAGCGTTGTAGACGACGAAGGGTTCCTCTTCCGAACCACCGAAGGCTACGCCATCGGGTTTGATCATGCCAGGGCTGCGGCCGGGACCGTGTGAGCTATAGGGCGCGCGCTCCCAGGACAAACCTGTGCCGTCGCAGGCGCCCACCGCCAGGGCATTGACCATATCGGAAGGAGGCTGCACCCGGCTCTCCGGCCATTCCTTTTCGCCATCATTACCGACCGCGATAGCTGCCAGCGTGTTGCCAGAGGCGAGATGACTGTCGATTAGCGCCGTCCATGGATGGACCTCGTCATCATCCATCGGCATATATGGCCCGATGCTGAAGTTCACAAAGTCGTATTGCTCAGTTTTGAGGACATGGTCGATATTCTTGAGCACATCGTAGAGGTCGACATCGGGCACATTATCGGAAAGCTGCAACGACGGGCTGATGCAGCGGTAGTGATGCACGTCTGCATAAGGGCGCGGGAACTGCTCGCTATCTTCGTCAAGTGGTCCGAACAGCAGAGCGCTGGTCACACCGTTGCCATGATTGAGATAGGCCGCCGAGGTCGTCTCTGCACCTGGCAAGATTGTCTCTTGTACCCACCGGCCCAGGTCGGTGTGACCGATGCCGCCGTCGAACACTGCAACCTTCAGCTTGGTGTCGATCGCCGGCTGCTCAGTTAAAGCAGGCGCGACGACGCTCGAGCTACGCATGTCCCTGCCGCCGATACGTAATGACGGCATCACCCGCACCGCCCGCACAAATTGGAACGCTGCCAGATCCTGCGCTTTAGCGGCCGCCAGGCGCACTGGAATGAATGTCAGGGCAGATACGCTCAGCGCACGTGATACTTCAGCTGTTCCACCTAGCGAGGCGACGTAGGATGCGAACGCTTTGATGATGTCGGCATCTTCGACAGCGGCATGCAGGACAACCTCAAGAGAGGCCAGCGCTTGATCCGAATTCCTGGCGAAGTTCTTGTCCGCAGCGCTGAACTCCTCCAGGAGTTCGAATCGACAGAGTGCCTTCTGCTGCGTTTCGGAAATCTCTTCCGAAAAAAGCATTCTCTTCAACTTACTAAATGCTACCTCGGTACCTGCGACATACAAAGCTGCGGTGAAGGTCGCTTCACCTGCACGTTGGCGGCTGCTTGCGACGTCGCGCGGCACTACGCGAGCTGAGCGACTTCCCACGCAACGCAAGCCGCTTGCCTTGAGCAGGTTATTGGGATGATGTGTTTTAGCGAGGAAGGCAGGATGTAACGTAAACCTGGCAACGGACTCGCCGCGAGGCTTGAGCGCCGGCGGCTGTGCATGATGGGTGTGCAATAACAGATCAAGTTGCTTGCCCAAGAATTCTCGCTGCTGCGCGATGTTATACGGGTACTTTTTAAGTCCCGATCCGCGCTTGAGCGTGAAAGGCTGCGTGAGCGTCTCGCCGTATCCCAAAATGATGTTCGTTGCCGCCATTCCTGATTACTCCCCGAGGTAACGTTTGATGACACTGCTCACTGTAGGATGGGTTTTCCCCAGCCGAGATGCGATTTCCCGTCGCGATAGGCCTTCCAGATGCAACAGAAGCATCTCGCCTTCATGCGGTTTAACCATGTCGCCTTTTCTCATCCTGAGCTGCAAGGCATTCTTGACCAGAATCGGTACGAGCGCCGATTGCTCGAGGAGGGCGGTTTTACGAGACGAATGGATGAGGTGGCCGATCGAGCTGAACGATTCCCCGTGCAGCAGGGCAGCCAGATTCCGGCGGATGTTCTCGCCCATCGGCAGATCCTGCAAATACTCCACAATCAACTCCGGTGAAGGGGGCTCGAACTGGACGACGTGATCGAACCGGCGCCACACTGCAGGGTCGAGGAGTTCACCGTGATTCGTTGCCGCAATTAACAGCGAGTTCGCTGGCCAGTCGTCGAGGGCCTGCAAGAGCACGTTGACCAAGCGCTTGAGTTCGCCGACATCGCTGTCGTCATCGCGCCGCTTTGCGATCGCGTCGAACTCATCGAGTAGCAAGACGCATGGTCGAGAGATTGCATGATCGAACACAGCGCGTACATTGTTGCCAGTTTTCCCAAGATAGCTGCTCATGACCGTCGCCAGATTCAACGTCAGCAGAGGCAACTTGAGTTCTTGTGCCAACCAGTGCGCAGCAAGCGTCTTGCCGACGCCAGGCTTGCCGCAAAATAGCAACATCCTTGCCGGCGCCAAGCCTTCCTGCATTAGCAGTTCGAGGCTGCGCCATTCTTTCATCACGCCTGACAGCACGCCGTCAACCGTGTTGCTAAAGACAGGCCGTTTTGGCAAAACCACTGGGAAGATGGTTTCTACAAGCTCCATTCGCGAATCGGCATCTACTGGCGTCGGGACGAAGTCCCCGGCGCCGCGCATGACATTGTCAACAGAGAGGAACTGCGCAAGCTCTTGGGCTAGCGCCAAGTCGGTTTGTTTAAGCTTTGAAGCAAGCCGGCCAACTGCGAGCGCGAACGCGCTACGCGAACCGGTCATTCCCGATTGAACCACCTTCACCAACTCTTTTCTCGGGAAACTTTCCACGACAATCCTTATCAATCAACTAGTTAAGACACTTGGAAAATCTCTATGCGTCGATTTTATACGAATCTTTCCACCAAAGCCATAATTTTTACCGTACCTGGGACGGGACGGTGTGGCGGGCGAACTAGTGCGGGAGCCGTGATGGAATCAGCCGACATAATGATAATAATGTCTGATGCGTGTCAGCACGTGAGCAGGTAAAGAAGGCCATCGAAGGCTGCTAGAACAAATGATGAATCGCCACCGCTTGGACGGTGGCGCAATGAAATCAGAATGTGGCAGGCACATGCACGGGCAGGTACACATCGGGCATATCGCGCGTTACCCCGACGCGTACCGATACGCTGAGGTTGCGATTGTCGCGCAGTCCATACACCAACGGCTGCCGATCGGACGTTTGTGCTTGCGAGCCATTTTCTCGATGAGTAGGAGGAAGGGAATCGCCCACCGATTGATGATTGAATGGTCAACCCATACGCCGCGCTCTTCCATCACTTCTCCAATGTGCAGGTAGCTCAGCGGGTAAGCCGCATATTAACGGATGCGCACCAGGATGACGCCGATCAGGAAACGCATTCCTTCGAAGTGGAGCCTGGTCATCGTTCACAGGCTTGGGCGTAAAAGTCTACCCGATCCCAGTGGCGGTTCCGTTAATTCGACAGAACCGTATATAACCCCCGAGTTCCTGCTCACACGAACTCTCTCTCCTTAACGATCTGCGTAGTAAACTTTCCGAACGATGATGTAATCGCGTTCTTCGACCAGGTTGTGGCGCAGCTGCACGAGGTCCCACGAATCGTCTTGATTGACAACGCCAGCATCCACAAGGGCGACCATATAAACAAGAAGCGGAGCCAGTGGGCCAAGGATGGCTTGTATCTGTATTATCTGCCGCCCTATAGCCCTGAACTCAATTGAATCGAGATTTTGTGGAAGCGCGCCAACCATTACTGGCGCCGCTTCGTTGCCAAGAACGGCACAGATCTGCTTGATGAGGTTCAGTCCTTGATGAGCGGCTTCGGGAGCAAACTCACGATGAATTTTGGGTGACTACTTAGCGTTAACTACCAGACAGGCGCCCTTAGCGTTCGTAGTGCTTCGGAAACAGTTTGTGGACGCTACAGCAACGTGGGTAGTGCATGCCACGGAAGAGGTCAGTGGCTTCAAGAATCGGCGGCACTTCTCGGAACAGCACGATGCCATGGCAAGCAAAACTATTGAAGCCAATATCCGTTTCGCTTCACATTGAACTGGTAGAGGTCGATCTCTTGCCGGGTAATAGCTGAGTCCGATGTGACGGACAGTGTCGAGTCGTAGCCGATCGCCCCCGCCGCGGGGCTAGGGACGCCGTCTTTTGGAACCTCTACGCCGAAGAAATTGAGCGAGAAGCCCTGATTGTCTCTGCGGCACGCTATCGTAAAGCGCCCGAGGTAGCTGCCTGAGAGGTAGCTTTTCGCAAAGGTGCTGCCGCTGATGTCGCGCGTTTCGCCGTCGACCGCCAAAGTCATCTTGCCGCGCTGCTCGGTGAGCTTGAGTTCACGGTCTTGGCACTTACCCTCAAGTATCGAACGCTCGATCTGCGGGACGTGGTAACTGTCGTCCGAGCTTACGATAACGGTAGTAGTCAAGGCGGCGGCAAACAACAAGGCTGTAAGCATGAACGGAGTCCCAGGGTTGTGCGTGATCGATTATTGCATCACCGAGAGGCGTCGACAATCACAGATGTTTCATTCGGAACCAGTATACCGGTTGCGTTGACCAAATAGCAAATCCGTGCTTTCCAGGACGCCAGCGGACGACGGGATCTTGCAGTGATTCAGCCCGGTACGCGTCCCATGCACAGGGCCGCGCACCGGCACTACCTACAGTTTCATATCCTTAGTTGTGATCTCCCGATGAGGCACCAACATTGCGCGCTTCATGCAGGGAGCGTTCGTGTAACAGACGCCACGCTGCCGGGATGACGAACAAGGACAGCAGCGGTGCAGTGACCATTCCGCCGATCATCGGCGCCGCAATGCGCTGCATGACTTCTGAGCCGGCCGCGCTTCCGAACATGATGGGAAGCAGCCCGGCCACGATGACTGCAACCGTCATCGCCTTGGGACGTACCCGCAGGAGCGCACCTTCCGTGATCGCTTCCATCACCAGTTCGCTGGTCAAAGCACGCCCGGCATCGAGCCGGCTCTGGAGCGCATTGCGCAGATAGACCTGCATGACGACACCAAACTCTGCCGCGAGCCCTGCGAGCGCGATAAACCCGACCGCAGTTGCAACGGACACGGCGTGGCCAAGCAGCCAGACCAGCCAGAACCCGCCGACGAGTGCGAACGGCACGGTCGCCATCAGAAGGAGCGCTTCCGCCGTGGAGCGGAAGGCCAGGTATAGCAATAGGAAGATGACCAGCAAGGTAAGCGGGACGACGGTCTTCAAGCGCTCGGAAGCGCGCTCGAGATATTCGAACTGTCCCGACCAGCCGACGGAATAACCCGGCGGCAGCGTGACCTTTTCCCGGACGCGCTCCTGCATTGCGCGAACGGCAGTCAAAAGGTCGACACCGCGGACATCGACATACACCCAACCGGACAGGCGCGCGTTTTCGCTGCGGATCATCGGAGGCCCGTCCATCACGACAATCGTCGTCACGTCGCCTAGGCGGATCTGCGCGCCCCGCGCGGTGACGACCGGCAGTTCGCGCAAGGCCTGAACCGAATCGCGGTAGTCCTGCGGATAGCGCACGTTGATCGGGAAGCGCTGCCGCCCGTCGACGACTTCGCCCACGTTGTCGCCACCGATCGCCGTCGATACGACCGTCTGGATGTCGGCCACGCTCATGCCATAGCGCGCGGCGCGCAGCCGGTCGATGGTCACGTCGATATAGCGGCCGCCGCTGAGCCGTTCGGCAAGCGCGGAGCTGACGCCGGGGACCGTCTTGACGGCGGCTTCGATGGCCGTCGTCACCTTATCGATCTGGCCCAGGTCCGGCCCGGAAACCTTGATGCCTACCGGCGTCTTGATACCGGTGGAGAGCATGTCGATGCGGTTGCGGATCGGCGGCACCCACACGTTCGATAGCCCAGGCACCTTCACGATGCGGTCAAGCTCCTCCACCAGCTTTTCGGTGGTCATACCCGGCCGCCACTGGTCCTTCGGCTTGAACTGGATCGTCGTTTCGAACATTTCCATCGGCGCCGGGTCGGTCGCGGTCTCCGCGCGACCCGCCTTGCCGAAAACGGTCGCCACCTCGGGCACTGTCTTGATCAAGCGGTCGGTCTGCTGCAACAATTCGCTTGCCTTTGCGGCGGACAGGCCTGGCAGGGCCGAGGGCATGTAGAGGAGGTCGCCCTCGTTCAGGGGCGGCAGGAACTCGCCGCCCAGCCGCGAGATAGGGATGGCCGTCAGCAGAAGCGCGATCATGGCGATACCCAGCGTGGTTTTCGGGTGCCGGAGACTGGCGTCGAGCAGCGGGCGGTAACCCTTGATGAGCAGGCGATTGATCGGGTTGGCGGACTCCTTCGGGATCCGGCCCCGGATGAGATAGCCCATCAGTACAGGAACCAGGGTAATGGCCAGTCCGGCGGCCGCCGCAAGCGTGTACGTCTTGGTGTAGGCAAGTGGCGAGAACAGCTTGCCCTCCTGGGCTTCGAGCGCGAACACGGGGATGAAGGAGAGGGTCACGATCAGGAGCGAAAAGAACAGTGCCGGCCCGACTTCGACCGATGCCTGGGCAATGATTTCCCAGCGGGTCCTGGCGTCGGGCGCGCTGGCCGCGTTGGTTTCCGCATAGCTCTCGAGGTGCTTGTGGACGTTCTCGACCAGGACGAGCGCGGCATCGGTAGCGGCGCCTACGGCGATCGCGATGCCCCCAAGTGACATGATGTTCGCATTGACACCCTGGTAGCGCATGACGATGAATGCCGCCAGCACGCACAAGGGCAGGGTGAGCACGGCCACGAGCGCGCTACGCACATGGAACAGGAAGACCGCGCACACGATCGCGACTACGATGAACTCTTCAACGAGCTTGCTCCCCAGGTTCGCCACCGATGCCGAGATCAGCGTCGACCGGTCATAGGTCGTGACGATCTCCACACCTTCCGGGAGCGAATGCTTGAGCGTTTCGAGCCTGGCCTTGACGGCGTCGATGGTGTCGAGTGCGTTCTTCCCGGACCGCATGATCACGACGCCGCCGGCGACCTCGCCCTGGCCATTGAGCTCGGCGATACCGCGCCGCATCTCGGGCCCCAGGCGCACCGAGGCGACGTCCCCCAGTAGGACCGGCGTGCCGGCTTCGTTCGCGTTCAAGACGATGTTGCGGAAGTCCTCCAGAGAACGTAGGTAGCCGTGCGAGCGGACCATGTACTCGGTTTCCGCGATTTCGACGACGGAGCCTCCGGATTCCTGGTTGGCCTGAGCGACCGCATCGAGCACCCAGGTGTGTGACATGCCGAACGCGCGCAAGCGGTCCGGGTCGAGGACGATCTGGTATTGCCGGACCATGCCGCCGATGCTGGCGACTTCCGCGACGTCGCGCACCGTCCTGAGCTCGAACTTCACGAACCAGTCGTTGAGGGCGCGCAGCTGGCTGAGGTCGTGCCGGCCGGTCCTGTCGACCAGCGCATACTCGAATACCCAGCCGACGCCGGTACCGTCGGGTCCCAGTTCGGCCCGCACGCCGGCGGGAAGGCGGTTCTGTACCTGGTTGACGTATTCCGTCACACGCGAGCGCGCCCAGTACAGGTCGGTCGCGTCATCGAACAGCACGTAGACGAACGAGTCGCCGAAGAAGGAGTACCCCCGCACCGAGGTCGCTCCGGGCACGGACAGCAGGGCAGTGGTCAATGGATACGTCACCTGGTCTTCGACCAGCTGCGGCGCTTTGCCGGGAAACTGGGCGCGAATGATGACCTGGGTGTCGGAAAGGTCGGGCAGGGCGTCGAGCGAGGTCGTGCGCAGCGAGTGGACGCCCCATGCCGCTAGCAGGGCGGCGGCAAGGAGAACCCAGACCCGGGCGGCGATCGACGCGCGGATGATGCGCGCGATCATTGCTTGCCGTCCTTCGCTACCACGACCCGCTTGAGCAGGTAGCCATCGGCACCCTCGACAAAGTCGAATTCGACGGTCTGGCCAGCCTGGATGTCCTTGAATGCATCAGGCGCAGGCTTCATGAAATCCATCGTCATGGGCGGCCATTGCAGTGTCGGGACGGGCCCGTGCGACAGCGTGATGGCATCTTCCGAGACCTGCTCCACCTTGCCGACCGCCGTATGTACCATTGCCGCTTTGCCTGGCTTGTCTGGCTGTGCAGCGGCGTTCGGCGACTTCTTCATGGCGTCCATACGGTTGGGTGCAGGCGTCTGGGCCCCGCCGCCATTGGTGGGTGCCGCCGGCATTTCACTTTCGAACTTGGGGAGGACCGATTTCAGGTTCGCTTCGGAATCGATCAGGAACTGCCCCGAGATGACGACTTTCTGGCCTTCGTCCACGCCGCTCAGGATCTCGGTGTCATTCCCGATCTCGCGGCCGGTTGTCACGACCACAGGACGCAGGCTGTCGCCCTGAGCGACCAGTACGATGGAACGTGTACCCGATGCGATCACGGCCTCGGTCGGAACCATCAGGCGCGGCTGTGCTGCAGCAGCGCTCAGCCGGACGCGCATCAGCATGCCAGGCATCAGTGATGCGTCGCGGTTGTCCAGTTCGATGCGGGCCTGGGCAGTCCGGGTAGCGGCGTTCACGCCTGGCAGGATTTCACGCACCTTGCCTTCATAGGTTTGCCGGGCATTGCCTTCCGCCGTCGCGCTCACCCGCATGCCGGCTCGAGCGGAGCCGATCAGGGCTTCCGGCACCTCGGCAAGCAGCCAGACGGTTTGCATGCCGACTACCTTGGCGATGGTCATGCCCGGTGTTACCTGGGCGCCTTCACGCACCCCGAGTTCGCTGACGACCCCGGAAACGGGGGAGGTGAGCAGCTGGTGCGTCTGCACACGCCCGGTACGCTCCAGCTCCGCGACAAGAGAGTCGGGGATCGAGAGTGCGCGCATGCGCTGGCGAGCGGCGGAGGCAAGCGCTGTGTCGCCGCCCCGTCTGAGCGCAAGATACTCCTCCTGGGGGGCGATCCATTCCGGGACGAATACCGAAGCGACGGACTGACCGCGCTTGATCTGCTGGAGTGGCGTGCGAACGTGAAGCCTGTCGATGTAGCCGGCGGTACGACTCTGGATGACCTCCTCGCGGCTGGCATCGAACTGGGTCGTGCCGACCAGATCGAGCGACTCGGTGACTACCTCGCGCCGCACGGTCGCGAACCGGATACCGAGATTCTGCTGGAGGGTCGGCGAGATCCTGACCCCGGTCGTTTCACCGCCGTCGGCGTACACCGGGACCAGCTGCATGTCCATGAACGGGCTTTTCCCGGGCTTGTCGAAGCGTTTTCCGGGAACCATCGGATCGTGCCAATACAGGACGCGCCTGCCCGGATCCGATGGGGAGGCGGTGGCCGGCGCGCTCCTGTCGCCGTGTCCGCCGGAGCCGCCTGGAGACCTGTTCGCGCCCAGCCAGTAGCCCCCATACCCGATCAGGGCACCCGCAGCAGTAAGGATCAGAGTCTTCGTTGCAAGGGAGCGCTTCATTTGCCAGTCCTCCCGGCACTTGCCAAGTCCTGCGGAAGCAGGCGCAGTTCCAGTCCCGCCCACACCAGTGCGGCCTCCAGCTCGAGCGCATTAACCTGCAGCCTGCGCGCGAGAGCGGCACGCCGGGCTTTGAATACCGAGGTCAGCGTTCCCATCCCGCCGCGATAGTCGGCCAGCGCGGTCTCGACCTGCCGTGCCGCCGTCGGCAGCAGTTCCTTCTCGAGCCGGGCGATGCGGCGCTTCAGGCTCTCGAGCTGCCCCAACTGGGCCTCGATAGCCGACCGTGTCTCGAGCAAAGCCTCCTCGTACTCCAGCCTTGCCCGTGTGCCCAGTTCGGCTTTCTCCGCGATCTCGCGGTCCTGGCGCTGCGCCCGGTGGATGGTCAAGGGGATGCTGACGCCAAACGAAACCATGTTTGAAAACTGTCCGCCGCGCTGGGCGAAGCCGGCTTCGAATGACCAGTCGGGCCGGCTTTCTTGTACGGCCGCGCCCGCGTCGGCGTCGGCCAGGTCGACGGCGCGGCGTGCGCCGAGGATGGCCGGATGCATGCTTTCCAGGTTCGACATCGCCAAGCGGGTTGCCGCAGTGTCCAGATTCGGCCCCTCATCAGACACGGCCCTGGAGTCGGTGCGGGTCCAGCGGCGCAGCTGGAGGAGCGCGGTCTGCAGGTCCTGCTCGGCCGCATCGACGTCGTCGCCGCTGAGCACGAGCTCGGCTCTTGCCTGAAGGACGTCGCTGGCCGAGGCCTTGGCCCCGCGATGCGATGCCTGGAGGGCCGAAAGTTCGCTTTCCATTTCGTGCGCAATCGACCTGGACAGGCCGACCGCTCGCTGCTTGTACAGCACGGTCAGCCACGCTTTTCCGGTCTCGACACGGATATTCGCGACCTTGTCGAGATGCGCCGCCTCGGCGGCCTCGACCGTGCGGCGTGCCACCTGCGTCCGGGCCTCCCGCTTGCCGCGGGAAACCCATTGCTGTTCGATGCCGATCCGGCGCATTGTCATGAAATCGGCTTTGGGGCGGAAGCGGTCCGGGCCCGTTACGGGCAGGTTATCGATGCCCAGTTTCAGGGTAGGGTCGGGCAACTGGTCCGCGCGCGCGGCAGCATGCTCGCTTGAGGCGACCGAGGCCTGTGCCGCCTTTGCTGAGGACGAAACGGACGTTGCAAGTGCCAGGGCTTCGTTCAGGGAAAGCCCAACGGGGGCAGCAGATGCGCCCCTCGGAACAAGTAGGAACAAGGCCACGACCAGAGCGTGGCCAAGGCGTGCGGGCTTGGCCGGCACGCCATGACGTGACATGAGATAAGAATACATACATCCTCCGCGAATGAAAACGAGCGCCGGCAACTGGCCGGGCACATGCCAGACGGGAGGTGGTCAGACTCGGATACGCAGAGTTCGCAGGTAGGGCGGGTCAGCGTCCGGCGCGGGGAGGTCGCCGAGCCAGGGCAGGGAGACCGCAAGCGTCGAGACGGGTGCGACGATCCGAACGAGGCCGGCGGGAGACAGCAGGCTCAGCGCAGGAGCCGGGTTATGGTGGTCGACGGACGCCTTGGTGTCAGCCGAGAACTCGGCACAATGGACGGGGCGCTCCATGTCCATGCCGGCGCAGAGCTCCCCATCCATCATCTGCATGGGCGCCTGCTTGCCGACTATCTCCGGGCACACGTACGATGCCATCGCCATGCCCGACGTCATGAAGGTCATGACGAGGAGAAGTGCAATGCATCTGAACAGTGCGGGGAAGGAGCGTCGCATCGGGTTTGGAAAGGTAACGGCGGTCCGTGACATTCTAGCCGTATTTCACAGCTTGATACGTGAGACGGATGAAGAAAAGTCTCACTTCTTAACTAGGCAGCCGACTAGTCGTGATCTTCGCTTAACACGGATGTGGCCTTCCCCCACCTCGCTCGAATGTTACCTATGCGGCCCTCCAGCAATGCTCAACGCTACATGCAGAATGCCGCGCGAAGGGAATAGACGACCGCAACGTCTCGTTCGACGATTTCAAGGTGTAACGCGACCGCAGTAGGGAACGTTGTGTTTACCTTGCGTGTTCGCTTAGGCAAGTACCGATTGACTCAAAGCAGCTTTACATCGCATTCGAACAAGTGGCCCGTCGAGTGTGGCGTGCTTGGTGCCCGTGCGAAACGTGTGGAATGGTGTTCGATGACCATGCTAAGGTTGCCATATGCACCACCGGTTAAAAACCTTCTTGCTTTGCCTATTGTTCGTGACCCTGCCGATACAGAGTATCGCCGGGGTCGCGCAGTTCGCTTGTAGCATGGCGCATCATCAAGTTGACCCCGACAGCGCTCAACAAGTTGTATATCCCACGCCTGAAATCTCGGCGAACCTTAGTGATATCGTCACCTCTGGAGACGACGCTGCGTCTGGCGATTGTGAGCGCATGCGTAGTCACAAGGGCGCGAATTGCGGAACATGTTCCGGGTGCTGTATTGGTAGCTATGCGCCTCCACCAGTTTTCAGCCTCGCTGCTGTGCAAGATTCGGCTGTAACTGCCAAGCCAAAAGCCACTTTCTCCTTCACTGGTCATTTCCCGCCACGGCTGGAGCGACCGCCACGATCCTCTCATTCCCTCGCATCATAGTAGGCTGGTCCGCGGCGTGCCTGTTCCTCGATTCAAGCATGCCAGGGCAGCGCTGGCCGTTGGACAATCTGTTCCATCAAGCTGATGCCGAATCACGCCGTACTTGCTACTTCATTAGTGGCAGTATTGGCTGGCCTACTTTGCGCACCCATAGCCAAAAATTTTTGACGAAGCCCGATGCGTTGCATTCCGCATTCTGGGTCGTCAAATGATCTATCGATTAATCGGAGAACCAGATGAATTCGTTCGATATCGACGCTAGCTGCAATAGCAACTGGCGCCGCCGCTTCCTGCAGGGTGCCGGTGCAGCGATCGGTCTTGCAAGCTTGAATCCCCGTTCACTCTTTGCGCAGCCTAGCGACCGGGGGACTCTGCGCGGGACCGACTTTGACCTAGTGATCGCTCCCATGCCCGTCAACTTTACGGGCGCCGCGCGGATCGCTACCGCGGTAAATGGCCAGGTTCCTGCCCCGATTTTGTGTTGGAACGAGGGCGATACCGTGACCATCCGGGTCACCAACCAACTGCAGACCGTTAGCTCCATCCATTGGCATGGAATCTTGCTTCCGGAGGAAATGGACGGCGTTCCGGGAATAAGCTTTTCAGGCATTGCGCCAGGTCAGACCTTCACCTACCGGTTCAAAGTGCAGCAAGCAGGCACATACTGGTATCACAGCCACTCAGCCTTCCAGGAGCAGACAGGATTGTACGGTCCGATCGTTGTGCTCCCAAAAAACGGTGAGCTAGTTTCGGCCGACCGTGATTACGTAGTCATGCTGTCGGACTGGACCGACGAAAAGCCTGAGCGCGTACTCGCTAATCTTAAAAAGATGAGCGACTTCTTCAATAACAAACAGCCGACGTTCGGTGAGTTTATGCAAGATGCCCAGCGCATGGGTGTTTCGGGCGCGGTTGAAAAGCGCAAGATGTGGAATCAGATGCGCATGATGCCGACTGACTTCAGCGATGTCACGGCTAGCCGGAACATCAGTAGCGCACTAAGGTACCTGATCAACGGCTCGACCTCAGAGAGCAACTGGACTGGAATATTCAGCCCTGGCGAGAAGGTTCGACTTCGGATCATCAATGGTTCGGCAACGACTATCTTCGATCTGCGCATTCCAGGTTTGAAAATGACCGTCGTTACCGCCGACGGGCAGGATGTGGAGCCGGTGACGGTCGACGAGATTCGTGTTTCGGTAGCTGAAACCTACGATGTCATCGTCGAGCCGACTGAAGAGCAGGCTTACACAATCTTCGCTCAGTCCATCGGCCGCTCCGGATCGGTACGCGCAACCCTCGCACCCCGCCAAGGGATGCAGGCACCTGTTCCGGAAATTGACGAGGCACACTGGCTCACTATGGTTGACATGATGGGAGCAATGGCCATGTCGGGCGCAAATGGCGGCCACGGCGGCCATGGAGCAATGCAAAACTCGTCCTCATCCAGTACGGCAAGTCGTGAGGCCATAGCGACGCACCAAAACCATGCACAGGATGCGCCGACAGCGGCTGACTCGCATGCAGGCCATGGCCAGTCGACAACAGCATCGACGTCCAAGCCAGCTCAAGCGCCGAAGGTACGTCATGCGCGAACTGAGTATGGCCCGGGCGTTGACATGCGTGTTGACATGCCCAGGACGAATCTGGACGACCCTGGCGTGAATCTGCGGGATAACGGCAGGCGGGTACTGACCTATGCAGACTTGCGTACGGTTGGAGGACCAGTTGATCCTCGGGAGCCCACGCGGGAGATTGAACTGCACCTGACAGGGAACATGGAGCGCTTCATGTGGTCGTTCGATGGCCAGAAATTTTCGGAGTCCCTGCCAATTCATTTCAGGTATGGCGAGCGGTTGCGCGTTGTGCTTGTCAACGACACGATGATGAATCACCCGATCCACCTGCACGGGATGTGGAGCGAGCTTGAATCTGCAACCGGACAATTCCAGGTGCGCAAGCACACCATTAACGTTCAGCCCGCGCAACGCGTCAGCTTCCGGGTGACCGCAGATGCGCCGGGCCACTGGGCTTTTCACTGTCATCTGCTTTATCACATGGAAGCCGGAATGTTCAGGGAGGTAGTAGTGTCATGAAGAATCAACTGAGGAAGCCGATTCCTTATGCCTTGGTGATCGCCTCGCTTTTTTCGCAGAATGCTGCCGCGCAAGCGACTGCGTCCGTCCAGCAGGTCCCCTCGGTGCAATCATTGACGGGGGACACTCACTCGACAATGGATCATGCGGCCATGGGTCACGTGACACCGCCGAGCTCTCCAGCTAAGCCTGTTCTGCAACCAGCAGTGCCTGCAAAACCAGATGCCAGACAAAGTTCTGGACAAGCAGCTCATTCTGTCCCAACGGAAGCAAAGACATCACGGGCGGAACAGCAGAATCAGCAACAAGGACAAGGATCTGAACATACTGGCCATCATACGACAGCTCCAGCCAATCGCTCAGGCACGCCTACGGCTCCGGAACCAGGAAACGTTGGGCAGCCGGTAAGAGAGCAGAGCCCGGCTTCAGGGCACGCAGGACACGCGATGCCAGCGCAAGCAAGTCCGACAGTGCAGGGGCAACGCAACGCGCCTCAAGCGCAGAATATGGATCACTCGGCGATGGGCCATGCACCGCCCCCCGGAGCGTCCGCCAGTAACGCCCATGCTGGGATGGATCATGCCGCCCAAGCCATAGTTTCGCCCGCCGCCGGCGGACAGGACATGCAGATGGGGCGCATGCAAGGCGGTCCACCGCCGGCCGACGCGCGCGACCCGAACGCGTATAACGAGGGCACGAAGTTCGCGCACCTCGGTAATCATGAGATGAACGACAACGCGCCATTCTGGAAAGTCCTGTTCGACAAGGCCGAGGCGGCGAAAGGCGACGGTGAGCAAGGCCAGAATGTGGAGTTCGAGGCCTGGTATGGCAACGACTACGACAAGGCCTGGGTGAAGGCGGAAGGCGAGCGCCGTGGCGAGGCACTTGAGTCGGCGCGCACTGAGCTCTTATGGGACCGGGCGTTTGCAACATTCTGGAGCACGCAAGTAGGTGTCCGGCACGATAGCGGCGAAGGCAAAAGCCGTAACTGGTTAGCCTTTGGCGTGCAGGGCCTGGCTCCCTACTGGTTCGAGACCGAGGCGACAGCGTACTGGCGTCCTGGCAGCGGCTTGGCAGCACGCCTGAGTGTCAAGTACGAGGTTCTATTCACTTCCCGACTGATCCTTGAGCCCGAGGTGGAAGCGAACCTTTACAGCCGTAGCGATCCGGAACGTGAGATAGGCAGCGGCCTGTCCGACATCAGCGCGGGCCTGCGGCTGCGTTATGAAGTCACACGCCAGTTTGCACCTTACATCGGGGTGACATGGAGTCGGCAATTCGGCGAAACCGCCGACTTCACGCGCATTCGTGGGCGGGGCCAAAGCGAGGTGCAGGCTGTTGCCGGCATCCGGTTCTGGTTCTAGTTCTGGATTGAGTAAATAAAGAAGCGAATTCGTATGAGACACGCTGAAAAGCGTGCGGGATTAATGGAAGAGGCAACCTTTCAATGAACGCTTAAGGAGAAGATCATGATCCAAAATCAGTTCCAATCGTGCATTCAGGCTTGCTACGAATGCGCTCAAGCCTGTGACACATGCGCTGCGGCCTGCCTTCAGGAACCGGATCCAAAGATGATGGCTCGCTGCATCGAACTGGACAACGAGTGCGCTGCGATCTGCCGTCTTGCTGCGCAGCTCATGAGCCGCTCGACCGAGCACGCAATTCAAGTGTGCCAGCTGTGTGCCGACATTTGCGAAGCTTGTGGGGACGAGTGCGCGCAGCACCAGGCGCAGCATTGCCAGGATTGCGCTGCCGCATGCCGCCGTTGCGCACAAGAGTGCCGAAACATGAGTCAGTCGGCCGCTGGAGCCGCATCGATGTCTGGATCGCAAATCGGATCCCACTAAGCGTATGGGCTGCAGTCATCGATGGGATGAAAACCGACTGTAGCCCCTTTTTGGAACAAGTATTGCATTCGCGGAGAGCAGATTATGGCAAATAACATGAACAGGGCAAAGGATGCACAGGATGCGGGCGCCCGGGCATTGGAGCGGGTTGGAGCACAGCACGCAAAACGTGATGGCATCTCTTTTGATTTCGACGCTGGTAGCGCCCCTTATGACTATGCAATCCGTGTCGGCACTGGCGCAGTCAATACATTGTCGGGCAGCGAAACGCGTGATTATCTGTGGGGCCTGGGCGGCGATGATGCGCTCGATGGCGGTGCTGGTGAAGACAATCTCTTCGGGGACGCAGGCGCCGATCTGCTCGTCGGCGGCGATGGTGGCGACCGGATGATGGGAGGGATGGGTAATGACCGGTTGTATGGAGGTGCTGAAGCAGACGGTCTGATGGGAGGAGCGGGTAACGACTTGCTTGACGAGGGCGAGGGCCATGGCGACCTCAACGGCGGCGCCGGCGACGACATCCTGATCGGGGGCTTGGGCGCGGACGCTTTCATGATCTCGCCCGACAGCGGCAATGACGTCATTCGCGACTTCACTGCTGGGCCAGGAATGTTCGATCACCTCGCGATCAACGGCCTGAGCTGGGCGGACCTTTCGTTTGCCGACACTCCCGACGGTGTCAAGATCAGCTGGGACGGCGGTTCGGTGCTCATGAATGGAGTGACAAAGGCGGATTTATCGCAAGACGATTTCATGTTTGCCGAGTCTCCTGAGCTTCCACCCTCCTCACGCCCGGCTGACGCTCCTACGCCTGAGCGGCCGACTATGAGCGAAGAAGGACCTGTGATTAACGGTTCGGACAGAAGCAATCCAGCGTTTGATCGCATCGCTGATGCAATGTTAAGGCGTGATACACCGGTGCAGTTCGGCTTTACCGGTGATGAAACCTACAGGGTGAAAGTAGGTACGGAGGTCGCAGACACCTTCGATGGGGCCGAGACATGGGATCACTTTTTTGGTCGCGATGGCAACGACCAGCTCTTCGGCAATGGTGGTGACGATATCCTCCAAGGCGACGCAGGCGACGATAGCCTGGAAGGTGGCGCAGGGTCTGATAGGCTCGACGGCGGGATGGGTAATGACCAACTTGACGGTGGCGATGCGGAAGACGAGGTCATGGGAGGGGACGGTAACGACGTCATCGATGCGGGCGCTGGTCACGACATGATTGAAGGCGGCATGGGTAACGATACCATACGCGGCGGTACTGGCGCAGACGCATTCATGGTCATGCCTGACAGCGGTAACGATGTCGTACTTGACTTCGAAGCGCGTGGTGCTGCCCAAGGGGCTTTCGATCACATCGCATTCATCGACATCATGCCAGACCAGGTATCTGTCCAGGATGCGACGGCTGGTGCCTTGATCTCGTGGGACACGAATGGGGATGGCGCGGCGGACGGTTCGGTCTTGCTGCAGGGTGTCTATATGGCGGATCTACGCCAGTCCGACTTCATGTTTAATGAAGAGCCTGCCTTTATCGCTGGGGTAAGTACGGTTGGCTCTAATTACGTCTTCCCGCTGTAAGGCCAGACGCCTTGCATGAGCTGTCAGTGACATCTTAGGCATCTTTTAATGCTTTAGATGTCACTGCTTAAAATTGCTATTAGCGTAGTATCGGGGAAGGTAAAAACACAACTTAAGTTTCCGTTCTTTGAGGTGACTGATGGTGGCATTGAAAACATTGCTTCTGGCGGCCGTGATAGTAATTGCCGCTGGATTCGCGTTTATATACTCTGGCTTATATAATATTGCGGCAAATGATATGCATACGGCGCCAGTCCGTTGGGCGCTTGAAACTACGCGCAACCAGTCAATTGATCGTCGTGACGACAGTATAAGGGTCCCTGCCGATCTCGCTGACATGCGACGAATCGAGAACGGCGCGAGGTCGTACGCAGCAATGTGCCAGATATGTCATCTCGGGCCTGGTGTCGAGCCAACGCCAATACACCTTGGGTTAAATCCGCAACCACCTTTATTTACCAAAGAAAATAGCCATCAGTCAGACGAGAGTTTGTTTTGGATTATAAAGAACGGTATCAAGATGACAGGGATGCCTGCGTGGGGAGCGACACACAGCGATAAAGAGCTATGGGATATCGTTGCTTTTCTCAAGAAGCTCCCTGAATATTCAATCGAGCAGTACGAAGATCTTAGTGGTCGCGCGGAGCACAACAGTAACCCGAGTTCGACACATGCGAATGGAGATTCCCCCGCTCATTCGCACTAGCAGTTTATTCCATAAAAAGCACTCGCACTGATGAATCTTCGAGCCTGAAGATTTTTTCACTCAACATGACAGGAGTAGCCATGAATAGTTATTTGCGGTTCGGTACGATGATTGCAGCATCTACGGTGGTAATGTTTGGCTTGATGTATTTGAACGTCTATGAGTCGGCGCATATATTTTTCAGCGAAACTCGGCTGTATATGGCCTTAGTGATGGGCGCGGCAATGGCGGTAGTTATGCTCGGATTTATGCTCGGCATGTACTCAAATAATAGGCTCAATGTAGGTATCTTTGTCGGCAGCATCGTATTGTTTGCGGTGGCGTTATGGCTGGCACGCAGTCAGAGCACAGTCGATGACGTGTCTTGGATGAAGGCAATGATTCCTCACCATTCGATTGCGATCTTGACCAGTGAGCGAGCGAATATTTCCGATCCACGCGTGCAGAAACTCGCTGATCAAATCGTCGAATCGCAGAGGAGGGAAATAGCGGAGATGAAAGCTCTTATTCTAGAGCTTGAGGGAAAATGAAACGCTGCGAGATCTGAATTTTTTGCCAAAAAAATATGTGTAAGACACCGTCGAGACACGGAATGTCTTTGTTCAGGTCCAATTTTTAAAAGCGGAAGTGATTCGAGGCAAACGAGGAGATAGAGCGCGGTAGAGGCTGATTTTCAGGTAAGCGCCATCTTGTTGTGCGTTGCGTACATCGCTGCGCGCGTATCACAACAGGGGACATCTGATGCTGAGTTCACTGTGTTTTGCTGGATTCGCCGTCAGATTTCGCTGTACAAGCGAGGAGCAATGCTCCTCGTTTCGAAGTATCAGGCGCAAGGCTTGCGATTACTTAGCCTTCCTAGAGGACCAATGCACGTGCACGATGGACCAGATATCGCCCTTCTTTTCGAGGACCGCCGTGCCTGTTCCGAATACGTGCACTGGTTTGCCTTTAGAAGTGCCCGTGGTTTCAGTTTCCTCCCACACGACGGCAGTATTGCCATCGACGCGTTCGGTCTGCTTCAGTACCTTCCGCGTCGAGTTCTTTGCGAATTCCATGTCGCCGCCCAGATGATGGCTCGCATATTCATCGCGCGAACGCTCGACGTAGCCCGATTCATAGATCGCAATTTCCGGGGACAGCAGGCTGAGTGCTTTCGCCTTGTCGCCGCTCGTGAGGGCATCATGGAAGGCTGCGAGCGCCTCTTTCGGTGACGCCGCCAGACTCGCTGCGGAGACCGCGAAGAGTGCAGCGCTCAGGACGAGCGCTGGAATGGTTTTCTTTTTCATTATTATTCCTTGGAAGATGAAGTCCTCACGACGCCGTCGGCGGTGAGGTGGAACTCAGGACGGCTGCTGCGACGAGTACGGCCACCAGGATGCATGCCTCGACCTGAAGGATGAGAGCAAACCTCCCATCGGCGCCGCCTTCCGGCTTTGGCTTGCGCAGTTGTGCCAGCAACTGGGGCATCACGACGAACCGGTTCAGGCCACCCAGTGCCGCTGCGGACAGCACCAGTCCGATCTTGATGAGCAGGGTCGTCCCATAGGGATTGCCGAATGCGTTCTCGAAGCTTCCCAGTCCGCGCCAGGCGCTCAGCACACCCGTGATGAAGATGCCGACGAGGGCGACGGTAGCCGATGTCGACAGCGACTTCACGAAGCGTGCGCATTCGCCGCGGTTCTTCGACTCCCATTCAGGCTGGGTGCGCAGCGTGACCAGGCCGGCCACGATGACTTCGCCGATCCAGATGCTGATCAACACGAGGTGGACCCAGTCGACGAGCACAGCCCAGGTGAAGTCGCCAGCGGCGCCGGCGTGGCTCACCATGCTGCGCGAATAGAGCAGTACGCCCAGGGCAACCGCACGCACCAGCGCGGCTGCGGCACCCGGCCGTTCGCCATGGTGTGCCCGGAGGGTGAAGACAACGACGAGCAGCGCCGCTGCGCCGATCATCCAGGCGAGTCCGTAATGCGTCGCGGTGATGACGGACCGCACTGCGGGAAAAGCCTCGCTTATCGGAACCTCCGCCATAGATGCCGCTTCGAGCCACAGGACCGCGACATACGCCACCGCTGCCGCCGAGACCGTAAGAAGCATGAGCTTGCGCAGTCGCGGAACCATGCCGATGCCCCATGCCGACCGTGCGCTGCGCAGCCAGATATGGGCTGCACTGGCGCCGACAAGTATGGCCATCGACAGGTTCAGGACGACCGTGACGAAGCGTTGTGCCAGTGCGAGGTCAGCCTCCATGTCACTTTACCCGGAAGTCGAATTGGCCTTTGACCTTGTGACCGTCCCGTGTAACCGTGGACCATTGAACCCGCCAGGCCCCGGAGTGCAGGGCCGGAACGGTGGCGACCAGCACCTTGGGATTCGCATCGTCGAGGGCTGTCTTGCTTGCCTCGACGACCGCGCCTTTCTCGTCAACCAGTTTGACCTTGCTGAATGGCAGCTCAAGTTGCTCGCTGAACTGCAGGCGCACTTGCGAAGGCGCCGGGCTCACTATCGCATTCGCTTGTGGCGACGACGACTCGAGTTTGGCGTGTGCGGACGCGGCGGAAGTCGCCACCAGTCCGGCTACCGCTACTGCCGCTGCAAAGAAAGATTTGATTTTCATGCTGGTCTCCTGGGAGGCTCGCCAAACGCGGTTCAAGCGTACCGAGCCTCCGGTTGATGGATGGGCTCGGTGGGCTTACTGGGCCGCCTGGAGCTGGACGATCGTGACCGCGCCGTTGACGCGGTCGGCTGCGAACTTGACCTTGTCGCCCGCCTTTACCTGGTCCAGCATGGCCGGGTCTTTAACCCGAAACACCATGGTCATCGCTGACATGTTGAGGTTCTTCAATTCGCCATGGCGCAGCGTGATTTTGCCGGCTTCCTTGTCGATCTTCTTGACTTCGCCATCGGTGAGTTCAGCCGTCGCCGGCGCCGCGTGGCCAGCATGAGCGTCATGAGCACCATGGGCGCTGTGCGCGCCGTTCTGGGCGGTGGCAACGGACGCTGCGGCGGCCAGGGTGATTGCGAGAGTCAGTTTCGAGAGTGCGTTCATGTTCATTCCTTTCGTTCGTGAGGAAATACTGTTCAGTTGTAGTGCTTGAATACTTTGGTACTGCCGTCGGCCTGTACCAGCAGGACGTTGTACGGATCCTTGCGCGGGCCCTCCATGCCCGGAGAGCCGAGCGGCATCGCGGGAACTGCCAGCCCTTTTGCCTTGGGCTTCTCGGCAAGGAGGCGCTTGATGTCGCTGGCAGGGACGTGGCCTTCGATGGCATAACCGCCTACCATCGCGGTATGGCAAGAGCCGAGTTCATTCGGGATCCCGCCACGTTCGCGGTAGTCCGAAGGATTGTCGACGTTGGCCACCCTAGTCTGGAAGCCGTTCGTTTTCAGGTGCTCCACCCAAGCGGTGCAGCACCCGCACGAGGCGCTCTTGAAGACGTCGATAACCGGTGCGGCCGCCATTGCGAGCGCCGGAGCGCACAATGCAGCGGCGAGCGCGATCTTGCTTGCTAGTCGTCGGATCATGGGTTCGTCCTTTCCTGTTGCGATCAGTGATGACCCTTGTGGCTGGTCGGCTTGCGGACGGTGACTTCGACGTCCCCAGGCTTGGCAGCGGGCATCGCCTGGCCGCCCGCGCTCTGGCTGCGCACTGCGGCCGGCGGCTCGCCTTTCCACTCGTAGGCGACGGTGCCGGCGGGGTGCTTGTACCAGCCCGGGTCCTTGTAGTCGCCCGGCTTCTGGTCCTTGCGCACCTTGAGCACGGTGAACATGCCGCCCATCTCGACGCCGCCGAAGGGACCCTGGCCGGTCATCATCGGCAGGGTGTTCTCCGGGAGCGGCATTTCCATGTCGCCCATCGAGCCGCCTTTCTCGCCCATCACCATGTAGTCGGGCACGAGCTTCGTGATTTTCTCGGCGACGCCGCGGTGGTCGACGCCGATCAGGTTCGGCACGTCGTGTCCCATCGCGTTCATGGTGTGGTGCGACTTGTGGCAGTGGAAGGCCCAGTCGCCCGGCTCGTCCGCGATGAACTCGATGGCGCGCATCTGGCCCACGGCGATATCGGTCGTCACTTCCGGCCAGCGCGACTCCGGACGGGTCCAGCCGCCATCGGTGCCGGTGACCTCGAACTCATGGCCATGCAGGTGGATTGGGTGGTTCGTCATCGTCAGGTTACCGGCGCGGATGCGCACGCGGTCGCCCTGGCGCACGTTCATGGTGTCGATGCCTGGGAAGGCGCGGCTGTTGAAGGTCCAGATGTTAAAGTCGAGCATCTCGTTCACGCGCGGCGTGTAGCTGCCCGGCTCGATGTCGTAAGCGTTGAGCAGGAACACGAAATCGCGGTCGACGCGGTGGTGGGCCGGATTCTTCGGGTGCGTGACCCAGAATCCCATCATGCCCATCGCCATCTGGACCATTTCGTCGGCATGCGGGTGGTACATGAAGGTGCCAGGGCGCCGGGCGACAAACTCGTAGACGAAGGTCTTGCCCGGCTGGATGCCCGGCTGATTCAGGCCTGTGACGCCATCCATCCCGTTCGGCAGGCGCTGGCCGTGCCAGTGGATACTGGTGTGCTCCGGTAGCTTGTTGGTGACAAAAATACGCACACGGTCACCTTCGACCACTTCGATGGTCGGCCCCGGGCTCTGCCCGTTGTAGCCCCACAGGTTCGCCTTCATGCCGGGCGCGATCTCGCGCACGACCGGTTCGGCGATCAGGTGGAACTCCTTGACGCCATTGTTCATTCGCCAGGGCAGCGACCAGCCGTTCAGGGTAACGACGGGGTTATACGGCCTGCCGTTGGGCGGCGGCGGTGGCGGCTGCGTGGCGGCGCTGGTCATGACCGGGGCTTCCGGGAGGGTGGCCGCGCCAGCGCGGCTGACCAGTCCGGCGCCGACCAGGGCGGCTGCGCCAGTGAAAAAATCTCGACGAGAACTCATTGCTGATTCAATCCTTGTTTAATGTTCGGCGGCGGCTTCGGTGGACGCGGCGGAGGAAGCCATGGAGAGCGACGAACCGCCGCTGCCGCTGATGGCGGCCTGCAGATCCGTTTCCGCGATCCAGAAATCACGCTGGGCATCGATGGCCGCGTTCACGCCCGCTATCTGTGCGCGTGCGTCGGCCAGCAGTTCGAACACGCTCATGAGCATGCCGTTGTAGCGAAGCAGACTCTCTTCGGAGATCTTCTTGCGCAGTGGTACCAGCTCATCGCGGTGCTGCCTGGCGACGTCATAGGTGGTCCGGTAAGCTGAATACGCTTCGCGGACCTGCGACCGGGCATTGATGGCGGTATCGGCGGTGCGGTGGACCGATTGCATGTACAGCGCCTCGGCCTTTGCGACACGTGCGCCTCCCCAGTCGAAGATCGGCAGGGCGAGCTCGATCTCGTAACCGTTCTCACGTGGCGCGCCGGATGTGCTCTTGTTGACGTAGCCAGCGTCGAGCACGTTGATGACGCCGGTTGCCTTCGTCAGTCCCAGGGCGCGCGCGGTCGACTCGGTCCCAAGCTTTGCCAGGCGCACATCGAGGCGCTGCTGCATGGCGAGCGACTCGATATTGCCTGCCTCACGTGGCGCCGCCGGCAGCTCCGGCAGCTTGTCGGGAAGCTGGAACGTCGTGTTCTCTCCCCACACACCCATCAGCCGCGCAAGCTGCTCGCGCGCAGCGGTCGCATTGTGGCGCGCGCGCGCAAGCTGGGTCGAGGCTTCGCTCGAGAATGCCTGTTCGCGCGCCTGGTCAAGGGCACTCAGGTGTCCGACCTTGGTCATGCGTTGCGCCAGCTCGGCACTCGCGCCGGCCGCCTCGCGGACCTGCTCTGCGTAGCGCGCCGACTGCACAGCGGCAACAGCATTGAAGTAGGCCTTGCGAGTGTCAAGCGCGAGCCGGACCGCTTCGGTTGCCGCGACCAGCTTGGCGCTCTCGAAGCGGCGCGACTCGATATCGCGGCGGATCGGAATGGTCACCAAACCGACGAGATCGAACATGACGCTGCGTTCGATCTCCGTTTCGCCGCCGCCGGACATGCGGCCAAAACTGAAACCTGGATTAGCCATTCGGCCCGCCTGCACCAGGTCCGCCTCGGCGACACCCAGCTCGGCGAGCGAGGCGCGCAGGCCCCGGTTGTTGATCAGGGCAATGCGAACGGCACTGTCGGCGGTGAGCGGCTGTTTCAGCAATTGGTTCAGCTCGTCCTGGATGGCCGCGCCATTGGCATTCGTCTTGGGCAGGCGAACGTCCTGGCCGGTGCGCTCGGCGGTCAAGGATGAGACCGCGTCCAGGCCGCCGTCCTTGGAGAACGTCGCGCAACCGCTCAACGCGAGGGCCATGGCAGCTGCCGCGACGGCACGCATTGTGGGAATTGAAAGCTTTGTTGTCATTATGTGTTCGGCTTAATGATGTTTGCTGTGATCCACAGGCGCAGGACTGGCCGGCTTCGCTGGCGACGTGGGCGCTGGTGCGGACGGAGCCGGCGCTTCTTTATGGCCGTGGTGATTCTGTTCACCGCCGTGGGCACCATGTCCCGCGTGTCCCGGCGCTCCGGCAACGGCATCGTTTGCGGCGCGCCAGGATTTGTCAGGCGTGGCCTGGTCGGCCTGCGGCGCCGGCGAAGATCTGGTGATGACCGATTCGTACACGGTCGGTGGCACTGCGACGGCGGGGTCTGCAGGGTCTGGCAGCGGACGGGATTGCTGGGCGTGCGCGTACATCGGCAGGACCAGCAAGGCGCCTATAGCGGCGGCCAAAAGCTTGGAGGTCATGGACAATCCTCAAAATCGGTAACAGGGCGTGCACGGGCACGCACGAGTGCTCAAGAGCGACGACGGCGCCGCCAAAGGACAGCGGGTCAGCTCTTGTTACGATTAAGCGGATTGGTGCCGGGGAGGGCGTTGAGGGCCGTCCTGGATGAAGCCAACGGCGAAGGCCGCAGGAGCAACGACGACTGCGTTGGAGCCGTCGAAAGCCGGGACAGCGAAATGAGTGGAGGGTGGCGCGACGGCGCCCAGGCAGAACGCGGAGCACGCACTGCAGGTGGAGTGCGGCTTTTTACCTGCCTTGGAGTCTGCCGGATCGGCGTCGACCAGGGAGTCGTCCGACTGGCTTGCATGCTCGCCACCGTGATGAGCGTGCGCATCGGCCATGTGCTCGTGGGACTGCATGCCCGGATCAATCGAAATCTGGCTGGACTGCTGGTGAGCCGGGCCGCACGACATACGGTTGGCCGCAAGCGCGTGCAGCGGAAGCACGGCCAGCAGGAGCCAAACCAGAAATGTCTTGAGTGCGCGGTTCATAGGTGTCGCGAGTATAGCACGACATTTTTTGGCCTGAAGCAGCTCTTAAGGCTGACTAAAGTCAGGGCGACAGGTACGCCGCATTGGCGAGATATGCAAACAGGGTGCGTCAGCGCACAGCATGGGTCGTCGGACTTCTTCCAGAATCGGAAATGGACGCGCAGTGTTTTCCTACGTCGCACGCGGCGCCGCTTCACCCTGGAAGGCATGCCGCTACCTGCGCCTTCGTTCAGCGGAAATTCCGCTTGACCTTTCCATCATTGGAAGGTTTACAGTGGAATAGTCCACTTTCCGGAGGCGTTTTATGTATGAATCCACCCGTCGCGAGGCCCACAGCTCAGACAAGCGCGTGGCCGCAATGCCAAGTACAGGCCTGCGCGACTTCGCGCGTGCGAAGCAGGCAGGGAGTGCCCTTTCCGATTCGGACGAGACGCCAGTGACACCACGCTGTCTGTTCTGCCGGTACCGCAGTCCAGGTGCCGGAAAGGAGTTGGCACATGCCTAGAATTACTGTGTTACCGCATCCTGAGTGCGCGCCTTCCGGCGCATCGATCGTGGCCGCTCCCGGCACCAGCATTTGCGACGCGCTGCTGGAGAATGACGTCGACATCGAGCATGCATGCGGCAAGGTTGGTGCCTGCACGACGTGTCACGTCATCGTAAGGGAGGGATACTCGTCCCTCGTCCAAGCGAGCGAGGATGAGGAAGACATGCTCGACCGGGCATGGGGCGTGGAGCACTTGTCCCGGTTGTCGTGCCAGGCCATTGTCGCGGAGGCGGATCTTACGGTCGAGATCCCACGGTATTCCCTGAATCACGCCAAGGAAAACGGATAGACATCACAGGTCGCGCACCGCTTGCGACAGGCGGGCCGCGCGAGGACAATGGTTTTTACTGGAGCTGCCATGAAACATGAAGTGCATGATCACGTCGGTCACCAGCAGAAGGGCCACGAATGCCACCACGCGCACGGGCATCATGCCGTCGACGCCTCCGGTGCAAGCATGGCCGGTGCATCCCAACATCATCCGACTGCTGCGTCCGATAAGCCCTATACCGATCCCGTATGCGGGATGAACGTTGCCGACCGGCCGGATCGGCGCGTCGAGCACGACGGCGTCCTCTATCACTTCTGCAGCGTGAAGTGCATGGACAGGTTTCGCGCCGATCCCACCAGCTATACGGAGAAAGGCGCCCCCGCGGCTATGCCCGAGGCGCCGCCAGGGACGATCTACACCTGCCCGATGCATCCGGAAATCCAGCAAGCCACCCCGGGTAATTGTCCGATATGCGGAATGTCCCTGGAGCCGATGCTGCCGTCGCTGGAGGATGAAGAGAATCCGGAACTGGAGGACTTCCGCCGTCGTTTCCGGTGGACGCTGCCGCTGACGGTCGTCGTCACCATCCTGGCGATGGCAGGGCACCGGATCTTCAGCGGAGGCCTTGCTTACCAGAGCTGGATCGAGCTCGTCCTCAGCACGCCGGTCGTCCTGTGGGCCGGGTGGCCTTTCTTTGTCCGTGGTGCGCAGTCGTTCAAGAATCGCAGCCCCAATATGTGGACCTTGATCAGTATCGGGGTCGCCGCGGCGTATGGTTACAGCCTGGTTGCGACCGTGTTCCCGGGCCTGTTTCCGTCGAACTTCGCGATGCACGGCCGTATCGGCGTCTACTACGAGGCCGCCGCCGTCATCGTTTCGCTGACCCTGCTCGGTCAGATCCTCGAGCTGCGTGCACGCTCGCAGACATCGGCTGCGATCAAATCCTTGCTCGGCCTTGCGCCGAAAACGGCCAGGCGGATCCGCGCCGATGGCACCGAGGAAGACATCGAGCTTTCGCACGTCCACATCGGCGATTCGCTGCGGGTCAGGCCTGGCGAGAAGGTGCCGGTCGACGGGGTGGTCCTGGAGGGCGAAAGCGCGGTGGACGAAGCCATGCTCACTGGCGAGCCGCTACCGGTGACGAAGCGCCCCGGCGACAAGGTCATCGGCGCAACCATCAACACTAGCGGCAGTCTCGTCATTCGCTCCGAGCGCGTGGGATCGCAGACCATGCTGTCCCAGATCGTGCAGATGGTCGCGCAGGCGCAACGTTCGCGGGCGCCCATGCAGCGCCTGGCCGACGTGGTGGCCGGCTATTTCGTCACCGTCGTCGTGGCCGTCGCGCTGCTTACCTTGATCGGTTGGGGGCTGTTCGGGCCCGAGCCCAGCTGGGTCTACGGCTTCGTAAACTCCGTTGCGGTCCTGATCATCGCCTGCCCGTGTGCATTGGGCTTGGCGACGCCGATGTCGATCATGGCCGCGACAGGCCGCGCCGCCACCCAGGGCGTGCTGTTCCGCGATGCCGCGGCGATCGAAGCGATGCGCAAGGTCGATACGTTCATCGTCGACAAGACCGGCACGCTCACGGAAGGGAAACCTGCGTTCGACCGGGCGATCGCTGCCCCCGGGTTCCAGGAAGTCGATGTTCTACGGATCGCGGCAAGTATCGACCAGGGGAGCGAGCACCCGCTGGCACACGCCATCGTCGCGGAAGCACGCAGGCGGAATCTGCCGCTGCACAAGCCTGAAACCTTCGAATCGTCCAGTGGGATCGGTGTACGGGGCACAGTGCAGGGCGAGCGGGTTGCGTTGGGCAATACGGCGCTCATGGACACCGAAAAGGTCGACTGGACGCCACTACAGAAGGCCGCGGAAGAGCTTCGACAAGTCGGTGCAAGCGTCATGTACCTGGCACTTCAGGGAAAGCTTGTCGGCCTGATCGCGGTGTCTGATCCAGTCAAGGCGACGACGCCGGAAGCGCTGGCGACGCTGCGCGATGCCGGCATGACGGTGGTGATGGCGACCGGAGATGGCGTGACCACGGCGAAGGCGGTCGCGTCGAGGCTCGGGATTTCGGAGGTCTACGGAGAGGTCACGCCACAGGATAAACTGGCCCTGGTCGAAAGGCTGCAGCAACAGGGCAAGGTAGTGGCAATGGCCGGCGATGGCATTAACGATGCCCCGGCGCTGGCGAAAGCGGACGTTGGGATTGCAATGGGTACCGGTACTGACGTCGCCATCAATTCGGCACACGTCACACTCATCAAGGGCGACTTGCGTGCCATTTCGCGATCGCGACTTCTTTCGTTGGAGACTGTGCGCAACATGAGGCAGAATCTCGCCTTCGCCTTTGTTTACAACGCCATGGGAATTCCGCTGGCCGCAGGTCTGCTTTATCCCTTCACCGGGCAGCTACTATCGCCGATGATCGCCGCGCTGGCCATGAGCCTGAGTTCGGTATCGGTGATCGGTAATGCACTGCGCTTGAGGGGAAGTACCACATGAACCTGGTTGTTACGGACGAGATGCGGGATCTGACGGTACTGGTCGGGGTTATCTTTGGCATCATCGCGGCCGGGTTCATCGCTTACGGCGAGGTTCAGCGACGTCGCGGCCGCAAAAGCCGGACGAAAGAAACCAATACGCGTGGCAGAAGGAAGCCTGGCAGGGCCGGCAAGAGCAGGTAGTGCGCAATTTCGCTGATCGTCTGGCTGCGGCGGACTCACAATGTGCTCAGGCGGGCGAGGACCACTCGTCCGGTCGTAAGGTCGGGTCGCTGGAGCCTAGGGGCTTAGCGCACAGCGAGGACCGACTTCCGGATACTCTCGGCCCCAGACGGCATTGCGCCGCACTCAAGCGCTAACTTGTGGAACTCTTCCGCGGCCTCGTGTGGATTAAGCCGAGCTGATCGCACAGCGGCACGTGCAGCAGGAGCCAGGTCGTTGATGTCCCCATAGGTCAAATGCCCGGAGAACGACATGGCCTCCGTGAATTTCGCGACGATATTCGGCGGAAGGGCAGGGCCATAAATGGGGCGAATAGGGAAAACGGAAAAAATCGGGCGCTAAGGCGATTTGGCCGAGCATATCGCCCGCAAACCATTCCGCGCAGTCGACTTGCAAACGCCCTGACCCTATACTGTATAGTCGACATTTATGACCGGGGGCGGTCTTTGCTTGGAAAAATAAAAGATGTCGAACGCGCAGCTGATGGCAGTAGTCGAGGTAGACAAAGGAGATCGGATAATTTGTCAGCGCGACGGCTGTCGCCACAGCGTGTACAAACGCATCCACATCGTGCGGGAGAATGGGCGGTTCACCGTCCTCGGCTCCGAGTGCTTCAAGCTCCTATACGGCTCCTATGACACCGGGGCGGTGCCCGTTTATGGATCAAGCGCTGGCCAGCTTCTTACCGACGCCGAGCGTCAGCTACTAGCCGAAAACACTGAACGCTTCATTGCCATGCTGGAGGTACAGCGGCTTCAACTGGAGCATGCCCGAGCACTGGATTTACGCGCTAGACAAGAAGAACAGCGAGAGCGCGAGGAAGCTGCACGAATTATCAGAGGCGCCTCGGATGCGCTGCGTGACGAAGAACGCAATGCTCAGTCGCCTGCCCTGGAAAACTGCCGCCGGCAATACCCAGGGCTCAATCTGGCCACACCAGGCTGGCAGGGCTTGGTTTATTTAGAGAAGCTAAGAATCTTGCGTGAGGGGCGGGGGAATCGATTCACGCAGCCGCGAACTGAATCTTCCCTTTTCTAGAATATTTCCTACTCTTGGGGCTTGCGCAGCTCCCTGAACCCGCCTTCGGCTATACGCTGCTGGCGCCACACATAGTCCCCGGTCAGGTTGATGTGCTCCCAGCCCAGCGGTGACAAAAATTGCAGCATACCGTCGTCTGGCAACTTGCCTTTCTCACGTAAGGCCTGCGTCGCCCGCTCCAGGTAGACCGTGTTCCACAGTACGATTGCGGCCGTCACCAAATTCAGGCCGCTGGCGCGGTACCGCTGCTGCTCAAACGACCTGTCGCGGATCTCGCCCAGCCGGTGGATGAATACCGCCCTGGCCAGCGCATTGCGCGCTTCGCCTTTGTTCAAACCGGCGTGTACGCGTCGGCGCAGCTCGACGTTCTGGAGCCAGTCCAGGATAAACAGCGTGCGCTCGATCCGCCCCAGCTCGCGCAGCGCGATCGCCAGGCCGTTCTGGCGCGGGTAGCTGCCTAACTTGCGCAGCATGAGCGACGCTGTGACGGTGCCGTGCTTGATCGAGGCGGCCAAGCGCAGCACGTCGTCCCAGTGTGCGCGCAGGTGCTTGACGTTCAGGCTGCCGCCGATCATCGAGCGCAAGGCGGGGTGATCGCCCACTTTGGCCGGCACGTACAGCTTGGTGTCTCCCAGATCGCGGATGCGCGGCGCGAAGCGGAAACCCAGCAGGTGCATTAGCGCGAACACGTGGTCGGTGAAGCCGGCGGTGTCGGTATAGTGCTCCTCAATGCGAAGGTCCGATTCGTGGTACAGCAGGCCGTCGAGCACATAGGTCGAGTCGCGCACGCCGACGTTGACCACTCTGGTGCTGAACGGCGCGTACTGATCGGAAATATGGGTGTAGAACAGCTTGCCGGGCTCGGCGCCGTACTTGGGGTTGATGTGGCCCGTGCTCTCGGCCCGGCCGCCCGCGCGGAAGCGCTGGCCGTCCGACGACGACGTTGTGCCGTCGCCCCAGTGCGCAGCGAAGGCGTGCTTGAACTGGGCGTTGACCAGTTCAGCCAGGCCGGCCGAATAGGTTTCGTCCCGGATGTGCCAGGCCTGCAACCAGGACAGTTTCGCGTAAGTGGCGCCGGGACTCGATTCCGCCATCTTGGTCAGGCCGAGGTTGATGGCGTCGGCCAGGATCGCGGACATGAGGAACGTCCGGTCCTTGGCCTGCTCCCCGCTCTTAAGATGGACAAAGTGGCGCGTGAAACCGGTCCAGTCGTCCACGTCCATCAGCAGTTCGGTGATCTTGATCCGGGGAAGCATGCCGCTGGCGAAGTCAATCAGCGCCTGGGCCTCGTCCGGCACCACGGCGTCCTGTGGGATGATCCTCAGTCCTGTCTCAGTAATGATCGCATTGGGCAGTTCGTTCGTCAGCGCGAGCCGGTTGGCGGTGGCCAGTTGCTGTTCGAGCAAGAGCAAGCGGTCGTGCAGGTACTGGTCGCAGTCCTGGTTGACCGCGATCGGCAGCTCGCGCGCTGATTTCATCGCCCCGAACTTTTCCGTGGGTAGCAGGTATTCCTCGAAGTCCCGGAACTGGCGCGAACCCTGCACCCAGATGTCGCCCGACCGCAACGAATTCTTCAGCTCCGACAAGACGCAAATCTCGTAGAAGCGGCGGTCAAGACCGTCGTCGGTGATGACCAGGGGCTTCCACCGCGCCTTCACGAACGCGATCGGCGCATCGTCCGGCACCTTGCGCGCCCCGGTCATGTTCATCTCGCGCAGGACGTCGATCGCGTCCAGCACCGCTTGCGCCGCCGGCGCAGCTTTAAGCCGAAGCACATCGAGGAACTCAGGCGTATAGCGCCGCAGGGTGCTGTACTGCTCTCCCACCAGGTGCAGGTGGTCGAACGTCTCGGGCTGGGCCAGTTCTGCCGCCTCGGTCACGCTTTGCGTGAAGTCTGTCCACGGCAGCACGGCCTCGATCGCGGCATACGGGTCCATGCCGGATTCCTTGGCCTCGACCAGCGCGCGCCCGATTCGGCTGTACAGGCGCACCTTGTCGTTGATGGCCTTGCCCTGCTTCTGGAAGTCCTGCTGATGCTTGTTCTTGGCCGCGCTGAACAGCTTGATCATGATGCGGTCGTGCAGGTCGACCAGTTCGTCCGTCACGGTGGCCATGCCTTCGATGGCCAGCGCCGCCAGTGTCGCATAGCGCCGCTCATCCTCGAACTTCGCCAGGTCGCGCGGCGTCATCTGCGCACCCTCGCGCGCCATCTTCAGCAGGCGATTCTGGTGGATCTGGCGGCCAAGCCCCTCCGGCAGTGCCAGAGACTGAAACACCTTGAGCCTTTCGATGTGTTCGCGCATGTAGCGGGAATTGGGCTTGAGCGGAGACTGGCGCAGCCACACAAGCCAGGTGATGCTCATGTCAGGCGCCACGTTGAGCAGGTTGTCAAGCGAGCGCTTGTGGTGCCGCTCCAGCGGATCGATCAGCGCGCGGTAAATGCGCCGGTTGGCCCGCGTCACGGCCTCGGCGCAGGCCCGCTCGATGACAGTGAGCGCCGGCAGGATGATGCGCTTCTGGCGCAGCGTTTCAAGGGAATGCGCGGCGAGGACCATCGCCTTGTCGGTCTGCATAGCGAGGTCGGCCAGGCTGTCCACCAGCTTGCGGAAGTCCGGCAGGCCGAAGACTGACAGTCCCAGGTAGGCGCGCAGCTCGTGCAGGTGTTCGTTGCGCGTCTTCTCCCGCTCGCCGTATTCCGGCCAGGCGCCGGCGTCGCTGCGCACCTGCTTGGCGATCCAGTGCAACACCGAATCCGGCAGCGCGGTGTCGCTGGCAAGCGCGTAGCCGGGATAGCGCAACAGGCACATCTGGACCGCAAACCCAAGGCGATTCGCTGCCCCGCGCCGCTGCCGGATCAACGCCAGGTCGGCATCCGTGAAGCTGTATTGCTGAATCAAATCATCCTGACTTTGTGGCAATACCAATAAGCTGTCGCGTTCGGTATCGGACAGCAGTGAGCGGCGTGGCATTCGGTCCGATCCTTCGCTGAAAGGTTTGTGTGGTGCGCCGGTAGAAGGATCGCCCTGACAATGGTTCGCATCATTCGAACCCATTAAATTTAAAAAGGTAAAGCGCTTTACGTTTTTGTCTTCCGTGTTTTCGGACTGGCTGCGGCGGGTTTCTTTTTCAAATCCGCGTTCTCGCCCTCCAGCTCGCTAACGCGAGCCTCCAGCCGCTCATTCGCCTGGTGGGCATGCTCCAGGCGTTCCACCACCATTTCCAGTTCAAACTGCCTGCTGCTAGCTAACTCGCGCGTCGCCGTCAGTCCTTCCGTGGCCTCGTACAGCTTGCGGGCTTGCTCCCTGGCCGCGTCTCGCTGCTCGTGCAATGTGTGTTCCAGCTGGGCCTTCTCGCTCCGCAGCACGGCCAGCGCCTCGCGGCCGTCCTGGAAGTTGGCGCGCAGCGTGGCCGCCTCCTGTTCGGCGCGGGCAATCCGCGTTTCGTAGGCGTGCTTGTCATCCTGCCGCTGGGCCGCGCTCGCCTCCTGGAAGTGCTCGAACTGGCGCCGCGCCTGCGCCAGCTGGTCCGCCAGCTCCCGGACCTCGGCCGTGCGGTCGGCCAGGCGCTGGGCCTGCCCCGTCTTTTCTGATTCCAGGGCGGCGATCGCCACCGCATCTTGATGCCGGGCAGCCTGCTCGCGCGCGAACGCCGCCATTACGCTGTGCAGTTCGGCTTTCAGGGCTTCGCGCTCTATGCCAAGCTGGCGCACCTCTTCGCGCAGCGCCTCCGCCGCTTGTGCGACTTTATGTGCCGCCAGCTGGTGCTCAATGCGCAGCTGCTCGACCTGAACCTGCGCGCCTACCTGCACCCGGTCGTAGACGCCCTTGATCGCCTCCAGCAGATCGGCCGGCACGCCCGCGCCCGCCGCCGCGACCTCGCCTTCGTGCTGCGCCTTCCATTGTTTAAGCATTGGCGCGATCGTGCTCTTGCTGCCGGTGCCGCCCAAGGCCTCGCGCACGGTGTCGACGGTGGCGTTCTTGCCGGCGGCGGTCAGCTCGGCGGCCGCCTTGGCGACGTGGGAGTACAGGATACCGGCTCTGGCCATGATCGCTCCTTGGATAAGATAACGTGCGGTGTAATACGTAATGGTACGTTATAATACGATATAAAATCGATCCGAAATGAGTGAATAATTAGGCTCGATAATGTAGATTATCGACACCGATGCCGATCCGCAGCGTGCTATCCTGCCGTAACCCCCGTTACAAGCCCGACCGCGAGCAACACAGCCATGGCCACCCCCGAACCCGCCGACAACGGCGCCGAAAATAACGATGCACACCCAGCGTCGGCGCTGCACTCTGCCGTTACAGCTGTGGACGCCGTGCTCGCAGCCCAGCACCGCGCCGTCCTGGCCGCCGCCACGGCCGACAACACGCGCCGGGCGTACCGGTCCGCCGTAAACCACTACCTGGCGTGGGGCGGCGTGTTGCCGGCCGACGAAGCGGCGATCATCCGATACCTGCTCACCTACGCGCCGACCCTCAATCCCCGCACCTTGGCGTTGCGCCTGACGGCACTGTCGCAGTGGCACGTCCACCAGGGCTTCCCCAATCCGGCTTCGACACCGACCGTGCGCAAGACACTGACGGGGATCGCACGCACGCACGGCCGCCCGAAGAAGAGGGCCAAGGCCCTTCCAATCGAGGACCTGGAACGTATCGTGGTGCAGCTGGTCAGCGCCGGCACGTTGAAGGCGACGCGCGACAACGCACTTTTGCAGATCGGTTTTTTCGGCGGATTGCGGCGCAGCGAGCTGGTCGCCATCGAGGTCGGACATATTGGCTGGACACCCGAGGGCATCGAGATCATGCTGCCGCGCTCGAAGACTGACCAACTGGGCGAAGGGATCATCAAGGCGATCCCGTACAGCGACGGCCCTTGCTGCCCGGCGGCGGCGTTGCGCGCCTGGCTCGACGCCGCCGACATCATGGCCGGACCGGTGTTTCGGTCTATCAGCAAGTGGGGGACGGTGGCCAGCGCCGCTCTGGGCGTGGGCAGCGTGAATACGATCCTGGAGGATTGCGCGACACTGGTCAAACTCGACTACGTGCTAGACCTGTCTAGTCACAGTCTGCGGCGTGGCATGGCCACCAGCGCGCACCGCGCCGGCGCCGACTTCCGCGACATCAAGAAGCAAGGAGGCTGGCGCCACGACGGCACGGTCCATGGCTACATTGAGGAGGCCAGCCGGTTCGAGGATAACGCGGCCGGCAGTCTGTTGCGTAAGCGGGTCAAACCGGCCTGATTTGTCTCAGCGCCCGCTTGCCCGTTGTTGAAAAGCAGCACCGGCCGGCCCCCGGCTGTGCCGGGGCGAGCGACGGCATGGCGCGAAGCACGTCCCCGGCGGGCATGCTCAGTAAAGGCGTCTACAGGAAGGGGATGGCATCAAATTCATTGCGCCAGGACATAATGCGCCAAGGCCATCGCTTCGCCCTCGCTCAGTTGGGAGAAAGCTGGCATCGGTACAGGCCCCCATTTGCCAGCGCCGCCCGCTCGAATATTCCTCGCCACCAGTGATACCGCGTCTGCCTTGCCCTTGTACTTTGCCACCACTTCCTTGAATGCCGGCCCGACGACCTTTTTGTCGATCGAATGACATCCCATGCAAGCATTTGCGGCAAGCAACGCTTTCGTATCGATTGCTGCGGTGGCGCCGGCCTTCGGTGCAACTGCAGCTGGCTTTATCGCCGCGTTCGCAATCGGCACTGCGTTACTGCGTTCGGCACCGTAGGTCTTGACCAGGTAATCGACCATGTCCGGGATATCCGCGTCTGAGAATTGCGCACCGAACGGTTTCTTCATCTTTCTCACCGTGGCATCCCAGTAGCCGCGCGGTGATGTCGTGGGCTGCGACTGGATGTAATGGACCGAGTGACATGTCATGCAATTGCGCTGGGCCAGCGCATATCCCGGCAACTGGCTGGGTTTGAAGACAGCAGTTTCAGGCGGAAGCTGAATGTCGAGGGCGAAAGCTGGGGCCGCAGGCATCAGGCTGATGGTGAACAGAGAGCAAATCAGTGGATGTTTCAATTTAGTTCCCCTTATACCGCGACGACGCGCGTCGATTCGACCACATTGCGCATGTAGCCGGCAGGATTCCACAGGGCGCTCGCCGGTTGGCCTTGACCGATCCGGTTGACCGCTCGAACCAGCAGTTCGTGGTTTCCTTTTTGTTTCGGCGTGAACGCCGCGCTCCACTCTCGGAAAGAGTAGCGCCCCAGGTCCTTGCCCAGTTGTGCAGCTTGCCAATTCTTGCCGCCGTCAGATGAAAACGCCACTTCATTCACGCCGTAGCCGCCGTCGAACGCAATCCCGCGCACCACAGTCTGGCGCCCGACCTTGACGTGCATGCCGTCCGTCAGGCTGGTCACGAACGAGCGCACGTTGAGGCGGTTGATCGGGACGGTCTTGGTCGGCGCTTTTCCCGGTTCGGTACACGCGCACTGATTGTCCGGGATGCGATAGGCCGTGCTCATCCAAAACCCATCGAATACCTTGTCGGTCACGGTAATGTCGGACAAATGCTTGACCCAGTAGGTGCCGTAGTAGCCGGGCACCACCAGGCGCAGTGGGTAGCCATTCAACATGGGCAGATCGGCACCGTTCATTTGCCAGGCAAGCATGACTTCGCCGTCGAGCGCATGGTCGATATTGAGCGCCTTCATGAAATCGGGTCCGTCGCCGACGGGCGGCGTGTCAAGGCCATTGAACGAGACCTGTACCGACCCGGCCTTGACGCCCGCCTTTTCCAGCACCTTGCGTAGCGGGACGCCAGTCCAGCGCGCGTTGCCCATAGCACCATTCGATAGCTGGCCGCCGTTGGCGCGCGGCGACAGGTGGCCGCGGCTGTTACCGGAACACTGGTTCACGGCAACCAGTTCGGTGGCGTCAGCCATTTGCTTAAGGTCGGCGAGCGAGAGCTCCAGCGGCGTATTGACATTGCCGCCGACTTTGAGACGGTAGGTTTGCGCATCAACTGCGGTGGGTATGCCACTCCAGTGATAGCGTACGAAGAACGCATCGTTGGGCGTGATCACTGATTCGTTGAACACACTGAACGGCGTTTCCAGCTGCGGCGGACGGGCGGTCAGCAGGATCAGCGGCCGCTTTTGAGGATACACGACCAGTTCGCGCTCGCCGTTTTCAAACGGCAGCGTGACGTGGCCTGCCTCCGCCGCGAGCGCGCTCAATACCGGACTGCCGAACACGCCGGCGGCACCGAGCGTGCCGGCCTGCCTCATAAAGGAACGGCGCCGCAACGCCTCCGCCGTCAATATCAACGAGTTCTTCGCCATACTGGTCTCCGTTATTATTGTGAAATCGGTTAGCTCGATACTGCCACAGTATTGTCGTGATTTGCTTACTGCACGCTACTCAATACGGCTTTTTGTGGATCGACGGCCACGTCCCCTTCCATCACCAGGATGCGACTCGCCGTCGCGGCCTTGTCGTTGAGGCTGTTGCTCACGGCGCGCATCGGTCCGATCGCAGTGCCGTTCGCCATCCCCATCGGATTCGTCTTGAAACTGGCCACCGGCGCGGCCTGGCCGGTGACGTACACGCTGTACGCGGTCTGCGGCTTGAGTTTGAACAGCGACACTTCCAGCGCGTCCACCACGCCCAGGTTACGGGCCACAACGAATCCCTTGGCCTCGCCGGCAGCGGGTTTAAGCGCAATGTTGATTGGCTCGCTGTTGGCGCGCGGGACCAGGTTGGTCATGCCGTCGCCGTGCGGCACGGCGTTCGAAACGTACACCAGTGCCTGCGGCGCCTGGCCGACCGGTGCGCGCGCAATCACCTTGTTGGTGGCGCTGTCGATGACATCGACCGCGTCGCCGTTTTCAAGTCCCACATACAGACGTGTGCCGTCGTCGGAGGTCCAGATGCCGTGGGGCAACGCGCCGGTAGGGATCGTCGCAACCAGCGTCGGCGTGGCGTCGGTGGTGTACACCTTGACGACATTCTCACCGCCGATCGTTACGTAAGCACGGGTGCCAGCCGCAGTCTTCGCGAACGCCAAGTGGTTGGTAATGAAGCCGGTATCGATGACGCCCTTTACTTCCAGGCTGGCAGTATCGATGCGCGTCACTTTGCCGGCATCCTTGTGCGTCATCCACATTTCCTTGAAATCAGGGGTGAACTGAAGGAACGGCGAGAACGGGCTGACGACCTTAATGTGCTTGATGACCTTGTGCGACTTCATGTCGATCACGTCGACCACGGGATTGAAGCTGGAGACGACGAACGCCAGCTTGCCGTTCGGCAGGAACTGCACCATGCCGGGGCCGGCGGTCGTCTCGATCCGCTTTTTCTCCTTGAAGGTGACCGGGTCGATCACCGAGATGTAGTCTTCGCCGCGCACCACCGCCCAGACTTCGCGGCCGTCGGCAGTGAAAAACCCTTCATGGGGCGAGCGACCGATATAGGTGATTCCTTTGACCTTGTTGGTCGCCGTGTCGATGAATGCCACCGAGTTAGAGCCGTTTGAAATGGCAATCAGGGTCTTGTGGTCGGGCGAAAAGCCCAGGCCATGCACATTGATCTCGCCCTTGTACAGCGGCGAGAGCACATCCGGGCGCTGGTTGCCCAGTTTGATTTGGCCGAGCAGCCTGTTGGTCGCAGGGTTGATCACCGAAACGGTATTGGTATTCTGGTCAGCGGTGTAGACGCGGTCTTGCGCGCCTGGAGCGGCAAACGCGGAGGCGGTGAGCAGGCTGCTGAGGGTCAACGAGAAAACGAAGTGACGGATTTGCATGATTATTCTTTCTTGGTGATCGAAGTGGGAGCAACTTTTTCCTGAACCGATTGGTAGCGCTGCAGCCAGGCCTGCATAATCTTGATTTCGTTTTGCTGTTCCGTGATGATGCCTTGGGCGACGTTGCGCAATTCAGGATCCTTGGTGGTGAGCAGCAGCGCCTTCGCCATATCGATTGCGCCCTGATGGTGCGGAATCATCATCGTCACGAAATCATGTTCCGCAACGCCATTCATTGGCGCGCGCTTCATGCCGTCATCCATGACGGCCATGGCATCGTCCATCAGCGCGGCAAACGGCTTGGCCGTGCTGGCGATAAATACGGGGGGCTTTGCCGCTGCCGACTGGCCATGATGGTGGGGCATGGCCTGTCCGAGCGCACTAGCGCCAATGAGGGCGGCAACGGCGAACGTGCCCAAGCGTCGATAATACAAAGGCCGGTTGATCAGGGTCATGACGGTTTCTCCAGTTGGTCGTACACGGCGGTGGCAACGCGCGCCAGTTCGGCCTTGTTAGTTCCAGCCGACAGCGCATAGCCGAATTTGCCGTCGATCCAATAAAACACATTCACCGGTCCCTCCTGTGCGAAGCGAAAACCCGTGTCCTTGTTGTGCGCCTGGTCGGTCGACACGTACAAGGTGAGGCGCTGCCCGGTCGCGTCGTGGTACATGAACTGCGCCACCGCGCCTTGGGCGCCAGGGAGCAGGCGACCACCGATCAGCTCGTAGCCGAGTTTGCCCAGCCGGGGTGGCCGAATTGCCGTGCCGAGGCGTTTGGACAGCCATGCCACTAGCTGCTCTTCCTGGTCAGCCCCGATTTCCACCGGCCGCTTGACATCCGGGCTATAGACAACGTGGGCGATTGCGGCCTGATGGGCCAAGCCGGCAACGTACAGCGCCGGCCTGGCCTGCATGGAATCACCTTGGGCGTACTGAATCTCGCCTGCCTGCTGGCCATGCAGCAGCCACCCTGTCGTGCCGCTGAACAGGGCGATGGCAAGACCGGCTACCAGCCGCTGCCATTGCCACTGGCGCGGTCGCGCTGCGCTTAAGCGCTCCGGCACGGCTTCGTCGAGCACGGGATTGAAAAGCGCGCGCAGTTCATCGTTTTGCGCTGTATAGGCGCGCAGCCGCTCCGCCTCTTCCGGGCGCTGCGCCAGATAGGCGTCGACCTCGAGTCGGCGCGCGGCAGGCAGCTTGCCGTCGACGAAGGCGTGCAAGTCGGCTTCCGTGATGGGTAGGGTATTCATTTGACCACCTTCAAGGGTGCGATGTACGCTCTCCCTTCCATATTCGCGCGCATTTTTTCACGCGCGCGCGACAGGCGCGACATGACCGTACCGATGGGAATCTTGAGCGTTCGCGCGACGTCGTCGTAACTCATTTCTTCCAAGGCCACCAGCAGCAGGATTTCACGCTGTTCCTCTGGCAGCGCACGCAAGGCCGTTTCCATGTCGCGCAGTTCGAGTCCGCTTGAAGGACTGCCAGGTGCTAGTGCCATCGATGTCTCCTCGTTGAGCGCTTCCGTCGGCACTGAAGGCCGCCGCGCCTGGTCGATACGCAGGTTGTGCATGATGCTGAACAACCATGCGCGCATATCGCTACCACCCTCCCATGACGCCAGTCTCCCCCATCCGCGCTCGACCGTGTCCTGCACCAGGTCGTCGGCGCCGGCCCGATCGCCGACCAATGCCCGCGCATAGCGGCGCAGACGGGGAATGCAGGCCAGCAGCTGGTCGCGCGAATTGGGCATGGATGTCACTGGAGTATCGGTCGATTAATCAATAAGCTGCTGCGGTCAGTTTCGGATCGATCTGCCAGGTTTCGTTGACCAGCTTGCCATCGCGGTAGGTCAGCACATAGCGCACATTGACCTGTGCCTTGCCTTCGAACTGCACCTTGGCGACGATCGTCGCACCCTTTGGGTTCGCCGATTCCTCCAGAGCAAGCACAGTCACGCGCGCCGGCCCGACAGCCTTGCCGAACTTTTCCCAGGTGGCGCGAATGGCATCGGAACCGGCGTACATGCCGTCAAGCGGCCCGCCGACCCATGTCAGCTGGGCGTTGTCGGCATAGCCACGCATGATGACGGACGTGTCACCGGCGCCAATGGCGCTAAAGTGAATCTGCGCGGCATCGCTCATCGGGCTGGCGACAGCGCTGCCGATCGAAGCGATAGCGAGGATGACGGCGAAGGTCGCTTGTTTCATGAAATTCTCCCTGGTTGGGTCAGTCGGACGGAAAAAACCGGTGTTATCGAGGTGAACGGATCTGCGGATGATTTATTCCATCTATTTCAAATTAATTTTCGCAGGCGTTTCGTCGCGCGCTATTTGGGAGAGGCGGATCATCGCTTCCAGCGCCAGAGATGCCTTTGTCTTGTACCGTTCGGGATGGCGCAACATGTAGAACGCGCGCTCCGGCAAGTCGATGTTTGCTTTCGCCAGCAAACCTGCCCGCAGATGCGAGGCTACTACCAGTTCCGACATGGCGGTGGCGAACTTGCCGGCCATCACAGCGGAGCGGACCGCTTCGTTGGACGGCAATGTGAGTGCGATATCGAGTGCATCGAAGTCGACATGCATCGCCTGAAGTGCGCACTCGAGCGCCGAGCGCGTGCCGGACCCCTTTTCGCGCAAGATCCACTGTGCCTCAAGAAGATCCGCGTGCAGCAGCCTCCTCCCTGAAGCCCATGGATGGTGCGCTGCGACTACAGCGACGATCTGGTCGGATGCGATGGCATCGACCGATAGTGTCGGCTCGTCGATGGCGCCCTCGACAAAGCCAAGGTCGGCGCCCCCCTGAAGCACTGCTTGGGCGACATTATGGGTGTTATCGATGGTCACGCTCAGTGCGATCGCCGGATGCGCTTGGCGAAATTGCACGAGGTACTCGGGTAGCCAATAGCTGGCGATAGTCTGACTCGCATGAATGGTCAGCGTGCCACGTTTCATTCCACCCAGCTCGGCCAATGTCAGTTCGGCGGCGCGCGCGCTGGCGATCGTGCGGCGTGCTTCTATCAGGAAAATACGGCCCGCTTCGCTGATCTCGATGCCGCGGCCGACGCGATTGAATAGGGCAGTACCATAGCGTTCTTCCAGCACCTTGATCGAAGCACTTACCGCTGAAGGGGTGAGCGCCAACACTGCGGCGGCCTGGGTCAAATGCTGTCGCTCGGCGACTTCAACAAAAATCCGCAATTGTTCTAGTGTCATCTGATTGTTCAATTCTATTGAACGATATATTCGATATTGTAAGATGGACATAACAATCTGTCGACTTGATAATCGTTCTATTGAATTCGAGAATCAGGAGCGGCAAATGGTCAAGCAACCACTAAAACTCGTTCGCAACGCGCTGCCAGGCTTGGCACTTTGCGCTGTGGTTACTGCGATAGCTTACGCAATGGAAAACATCGAAAGCGCTTTATTTGGCCACGCATGGCTCGAAAGCCTGGTGCTGGCCATTCTTCTAGGCACCGCCGTGCGGACGGTGCATCGGCTCGATACTCGCTTCGAAGACGGCATCCAAGTCGGTGCGAAATTATTGCTGGAAATCGCGGTCGTGCTGCTGGGCGCTTCGGTCAGCGCCGGTGCGCTGCTCGAAAACGGCATCGGTCTGATGAGCGGCATCGCGGCAGTGGTCGCCATCGCGATTGCGCTCAGCTTTGCCCTTGGCCGTGCTTTTGGTCTGCCGCGCAAGATGGCCATCTTGATTGCCTGCGGCAATTCGATTTGCGGTAACTCTGCCATTGCCGCGGTGGCCCCGGTTATCGATGCGGATGGAAAGGACGTCGCTGCGGCGATCGCCTTCACTGCCGTGCTTGGCGTTGTCGTGGTGCTGGTGCTGCCGCTAATGGTGTCACTGTTGTCGTTTTCACCAACGCAGTTCGGTGTCTTTGCCGGGCTGACCGTCTACGCGGTGCCCCAGGTGCTGGCCGCGACCTCATCGATATCGCTTAGCAGCGTCCACATCGGCACCCTGGTGAAACTGGTGCGGGTGCTGATGCTGGGCCCAGTCGTGCTGGTACTGTCGCTGATTGGTCGGCGCGAAGGTGGTCGTCGTCCTGCGCTGTCGCATATGGTCCCGTGGTTCATCGTCGGCTTTTTGCTACTGCTGACCTTGCGCTCGTTCGGCGCCATTCCAGAGGCGGCAATTGCGCCGATGCACGTGACGGCGAATTTCCTCACCATTATGTCGATGGCCGCACTCGGACTCGGCGTCGATGCGCGCTCAGTCATGCGGGCCGGTTGCCGGGTCGCCGCAGTTGTCGTGTTGTCGCTGCTGGCGTTGGCAGTCATCAGTTTTTTCCTGATAAAAATGCTCGGCATCGTTTGAAGCACTGCCCGATTAGCGGCTACCGTTAGAAATCGAGGATCTGTATTTTTTTAATACGAGAAACTTGGTGGTATTGCAGAAAGTTACAGTCTGATACGCTTGGCAAGCAGTCGCGCAATGCGCTTGCCAGAGCGGTCTTGATTCATCGCTTTAGGTGATATGTGCGACCGCGGCTTAAACCTGGTGACGGGCGCCATCGTTCTTTGGCATGCGGTGTTTCTGGAGCGGGCGACACAGGTTGCGCGCGGTCCTGGCAGCTCCCCGACGCCAGTATGCTGCAGTTTCGTGTCCTCGTTGGCCTGGGAGCACATCTACGGGACCGGATATTACATTTGAAGGAAGAGCAAGAAGGTTGATGAGAAAAATATCGGCCGCTGCGGACTTCAAGAATCGGTAACAGGGCTTAGCGCCCGATTTTTTCCGTTTTCCCTATTCTCCCCTAAATGAAGTATTCGAGAAACTTCAGGAAATTCCCATGAGCATAGATTTCAGTACCTGAGATGCCGTTATTCTCGAAAACCTGCTGACGGGATTTCCCGCGCCCTCCTGGATTGCGCTCGGGATCGGTGAAGTATAAAAGCCGCACCTCGGGGATCGCACCGCGTTCCAATAACGACTCGGTCAGGCCTGCCATCGGCATAAGAGACGCACGGAGCTCATCATGCGATGTGTAGCGGAACCTGATTTGGTTCAGGAGATCGGTCTCTCGCTCGGTCAGTTCGATGTCGGGTACTCGCAAACCAGAACCCCCTTACAAGATGAAAAAGCGACCAGCTCGACCTATAGCCTGCTATTGCTGCCTGCCAGTGTAGCAAAGACTAATTTCTTACGGTAGCTGAGCAAAAGGCCTTTGCTTCGTCGATATCTCCATGTTGTGGCTGCAGTTTTAGATCCCGCGGCTGTTAGACGGAGAGTGGCAGCCCGCGACGCTTCTCCAGCCAGCGCTTGAGCATATTCGACATTATAGGAGTAATGTCATATTTTCAGAGGAGGGCGCCGGTTTCGTTACGTTTTACGTAGTATTACGGGACTACGAAAAGGGGGGGTATATGCTCGAGAATAGGCAAAGCACAGCCTCTATGCAGGCTGACATTGATTGCCTGCGTGATCGGTTTCCACGCACTGCGGATCTCTATAGGGAAGCTTGTGCCGTTATGTTCTTCAGGTACGGCGTGACTCCAACAACGAACGCTCTCTATCAGCTTGTTCGGAAAGGGAGTATGTCTGTTCCAAGCGAAGCATTGAAAAGGTTTTGGAGTGACTTGCGTGAACGGGCAAGGGTCGACCTTCAGCATGCGGACTTGCCCGATCAGGTAAAGCAGTCGGGCGGCCAGCTGATCGGTGAGATCTGGGCGCTAGCCCAAAAGGCTGCTGACGAGTCGATCATTGTATTGCGGCAGAGCGCAATGGTCGAACGCGACGCTGCCCTGGCCGAAAAGGACCGTCTGGAAGATGACATCGCTCAACTGTCTGCCCAGCTCAAGGACGGCCGCGATCAAATAGCAGCAGCTGAGGGGACGATCGTAAAACAGCGGGATGAACTTGGCGCGGCAGCAGCAGCCCAGCAAGAAACGGACTTGAGACTGAATGAGGCTAGAGCTGACATTGAAACGTTGCGCGACCAGATAAGTTCGATGTTAAGAGAGCGCGCGGCGGAGATTGAGAAATTAACTGACCGCATCCTTCAAGCTGAGCAGCGTTACACCGATCTGGCGAAAAGAACCCTGGTTGACCTGGACAAAGAGCGAACTGCGGCGACGAAACTGCAGAAGCAACTCGACGCCGAGCGCCGGACGTTCGCGTCCCGCATTGAAGAAATCCAGTCCGAGGCACAGCGGGCTCAGTTTCAGCTTGCCCGACAAGGCCAAGAGCTCAGCGCCTATATGACTAAGGCGGAACTACTTGCCGACGAGCGAGACCGAGCGGCTAGCCAGACCATGAGAACCGCATTTCAGTGCGGGGAACTGGAGAGCCAGCTCGCTGCAGAGCGAGCAAAGGTTGCTGAGTTGCGTGAACAACTCGAGCGATTCGCCAGCACATCGAAACCAAGCAGGCGGGAGCCGCGCTCGACGCCTGTAATCCCTCGCCAGCGGCGTCGACCCGGCAGCAAACAAGACAAATAGATTGCTAGCGTTGAACGAAGTTCGATACCGATCGAAACAGCAGACTGGCTGCGAGCTTGGAGTAGGCGGTGTAGCGTTTGCTCTCGGAATTCGCGCGCTCGAGGTGTACTTCTGACCGCTTTAGACGAGCTCAGGCTGCTTCTCGTTTTGGCCGAGCCCTGTAAAGCGATTTCATCTTCTGCTTCGCTTCTTCTCGAGTCAGACCAACGGCTTCACCGGCATCAGTAAAGTAGACGGGTATCTCGACATCATCTTCGACGTATAGCCGAATATTCAAAACCGATGTCCAGCGCCAAGTGTTGACTTTCTCCTTGCGGTAAGGCTCAAGTAGGGAAATCTCAACAATTTTAAGTAACTTGTTGCCGTTGCAAGTGCGGCAGAACTGTAGTACGTCGCGAGGATCCCAGAGGATCGTCGTCTGTTGGACCCAGCGACGCTCTTCTTTAAATGCGTAGGTGATGAACACGTAGAGCATACCTAGGCTTAGCGTAGCTGCACGCCAGGTCGCGATCCCTGGCCCCATCGAAAACATGGGCGCCTCATGTGCTTTGTCTGTAGTAATCACTTGAATGCCTCTGCAGTACGAAATGAACACTATAGATTGTAGTCCTAAAGTGTTCGCCATGAGTACATCGTGCATTTTATGCGGAGGTGCTCGTGGGGTTGCTCAAACAATTTGGAACAGGACTGCAGAAGGCGAGGAAGAGTCGAGGTCTGACACAAGAGGATTTTTCGGTAGTTTCGAGTCGAACCTATCTCAGCAGCCTGGAACGCGGGATCAAAGCCCCTACGATTACAAAGATCGACGACATCGCAGCGGTGCTGGGTGTACATCCGTTGTCTCTCGTTGCGTTCGCGTATCTGCCGAAGGACATTGCGGAGCGAAAGAAACTTTTTTCTCAGGTAATAGCTGACCTGAAATCGTTCGAAGATTAGGACGACAGTTGCGATTCGCGGTAAGCAAACGTATGGGATTCTGGATGGCTCGAAAGGCAGCAGTCCCGCCGTACTGCAAGAGAATCGAACGCAAATGAGGATCCTTGCAGGGTGGCATGGCAGTCGGCTGGTATCCCGGCCATACTTCCGACGCATGCGCGTATTACCTAACGGTTACCGCAAAAATCGGGACTGCACGACGAGTTACGTAAAGCTCGCCGGTAAAACCAAGAAAGCCACAGGTTAGACCGCTATGAGCCTAGGATGAAGCACAGGCGGCAAGATACGAAGTAAAACTTGGACACCTATGCGACGCGGCAGACTTCAAACAATTAGTTCCGAAAACTTCCACGATTTACTTCGGAGCGCTGCTATATAGCAAAGACCGAACTACTGGCCGACGAACGCGACCGAGCCGCCCGCCAGGCTGCGGAAAGCGCGCACCAGAGTGCGGAGCTGGGTAGCCAGCTTGCCGCCGAGCGCGCCAGGGTGACTGAGCTTCGCGGACGGCTTGAGCGAACAGCGCCGAAATCGGAATCGGCCAGCGAGGAGTTGGGTTTGGCACGGGCAGCGCGTCGTCAGCGGCGACCCTCACGAAGCAAGCCAGACAAATAGGCCAGGCCTGACGCCAGCGGCCCGAGTCCCACACGCCGATCCGCGAGCTGCAGCCAGTTGTCTCGTCTGTCATCACTGAACATCCGACGCGATTCCGTATCCATAAATACTTCCGTTGTACCTAAAGCTATTGACGTGATGAGTAGGCCATGAAGATTTACCTAAACATATAGACTCGACGGGGAAAACGGGGCTTTGACGCCGAGTCGGTAGATTAAGGTGCCCCGAGTACGGAGTTTTAGGTACGAGCGCTTCGGCGCGAGTAATCAGGCCTGCACGTCGATCGGAAGGCTGCCCAGGGAAAACTTCGCATAATCTATATTATGTTAAATGCGCGCCGTGGCGGGCAAGACCACGTGCGTTCAAACGCCGGGGCGCCCAAGCGCTCTAACCCAAATGTATCGGGGTGATATACGCAATCGCATCGGTTTGATGATTTCTGCACCTACCCGATATCGTTGCGTAAGCGACTCCAAGCCGGTCTACACCAACCCGATATCATTGCGTCAAAAAATCGGAGTGTTCGTCTTCTATTTGCCGATGCCTTTGAGTAAAGTCGTCGAAAAATGCCGCCCCGAATAGCATTCTCAGTATTGCATTGGTTCAACCCGACATCATTGGGTAGCTTGTAAGACGGCCTAGAATTACCGGCCATGTGCGAACTCACTGATGATGTTTGGTAACGCCGTAGAAAACTCAAGAAAGCTCGCCATGTGATACGTATAAGTCACGGCAAATTGCACAAATTGATGCGCATTTAGCGCCCAAGCGTTGTCATTGTTCTTTAGGAAGCATATGCGAGTTAGCTTGAAAAATTGCGGTAGCAGGCTAGTAGGGCGATTTATTTATAGGCTGGTAGGAGCCCTGTAGGATGGTGGCACGAAAGACGCACACCTAAGTTATGTGCAGTACCGGTATTTAATGCTTCTCTCGCCCTAAGTTCACCGTAACTCCTGGGATGCAACCAAGGTCTATTAAATGCCAGAAATCTTACTCGACATTAGCATATATATTGTCGAATAAAACTTCGGGTTTCAGTCGATTTGTGAAATGGTCGCGACTACGTCGTTCGCTTGCACGCTTCCTTGACAAGAAAACGACGTTTGACAACTATCGCAAAGAGGCCGAGCGCCTTTTGCTCTGGTCGACCATCCAAATGGGAAAACCCCTGTCCTCGCTCACGCATGAGGACTGGCTCGTGTATCAGGCTTTCCTGCTCGATCCGCAGCCGCGCGAGCGCTGGGTAACAAGCGAAGGCCGCAAGTTTCCTCGTTCGCACCCGGATTGGAAGCCATTTGCAGGTCCCTTATTGCCGGCGAGCCAACGGCAGGCGGGTGTCATCCTCAATTCCATGTTCTCATGGCTGGTCAATGCCGGCTATTTGGCAGGCAATCCGCTGGCATTGTCGCGCGAGCGCAAGCGCCGGCCCCCGCCCCGCGTCACGCGCTATTTGGACGAAGAAATCTGGCGGGCGGTGAAGGACACGGTCGACGCGCTGCCGCGCGAGACCAACAGGGAGCGGGAGCACTACTTCCGATTTCGATGGCTCATATCGCTTTTCTACATATGTGGGCTGCGCATTTCGGAGATCAGCGGCGCAACCATGGGTGCATTCTTCACACGGCGCGATCGTTCTGGCGAACAGCGCTGGTGGCTGGAGGTGATGGGGAAAGGCGACAAGATCAGAATCGTGCCCGCCACTGGCGAGTTGATGGAGGAACTATCCCGTTACCGCCGCGAACTGGGACTGACGCTTTATCCGATACAAGGGGAGCCGACTCCCCTCCTCCTGCCGATTGGGGGCAAGATGCGCTCCTTGAGTCGGGGTGGCATCCGGTAGTTGTCAACAAAGATGTCGCGTCAAGTCATGCGGCTTTTCTTAATTGCTCTGGCGGTTTCGGACCTGTCAGAAATTCTGTGTGCGGGGCCAGAATTCGTAGTTAGGTAATTGCGTTCGTGAAGCGTTCGCCGAACATGATGGCGAACTGGTTGGC
>NZ_JBNDIK010000033.1:0-71776 GCF_050434365.1 Massilia sp. UYP32 | reverse complement strand
AACGATGAAGTCTGGCTGAATCCGGAACGGAAACCGCCAGAGCAATTAAGAAAAGCCGCATGACTTGACGCGACATCTTTGTTGACAACTACCGCGATCTTGCTTGTTGAACCAACTATGTACGTAGAAAAGGCTGGCAATATTATTGTTAATGCCTTCGTGGTTGTTTCAATCGTCACAGCGTTATCGTTCAACAGGTTAAAGCGGAAACGTTAGCTACTCCGCTTTTCCCTGTCAGTCCGGCCACTTCTCATTGATCGCCAGCGCCTTGTCCATATTCTTGATCAGCAGGTCCACATATTTCGGATCCAGGTGATGCCCCGCCACCTCGCGCAGGTGCTCGGTCACCTTCGCCGGCGGCCATGCATCCTTGTAGCAGCGCTTGTGGCTCAGCGCGTCGAACACGTCGGCCACGGCCACGATGCGCGCATACGGGTGGATGTCCTCGCCGCGCAGCCCCTGCGGATAGCCGGTGCCGTCGAACTTCTCGTGGTGCTGGTGGGCGATCACCGCCGCCGCCTTCAGGATCGGGCGCTGCGAGCCGTCCAGGATCTGCAGCCCGATGGTCGGGTGCTGCTTCATGATTTCCCACTCTTCTTCGGTCAGGCGGCCCGGCTTGAGCAGCACCGCGTCGGGCGTCGCGATCTTGCCCACGTCGTGCATCGGCGCGGCGTGCATCAACACCGCCGTCTCGTCTTCCGGCATGCCCGACGCTTGCGCCAGCATGTGGCAGACCTGGGACATGCGGCGCACGTGGTTGCCGGCCTCGTGCGAGCGCGATTCGACCACGTCGCCCAGGCGCAGGATCAGTTCGGCCTGGGTATCGGTGATTTCCTGATTGAGAAGGATGTTGTCGAAGGCGATCGCCACGCCCGAGCAGAACACTTCCAATAGCTGGGCGTCGATGTCCGAGATCTCGTCCACGCCCTTGAGCACCAGCAGCGAGGCCTTGCCGCTATTGTTCGGGAAGTAGCCGACATAGGTGTCGCCGTGCAGGCGCGAGATGCGGTTGTGGCGCGCGTCGTCCAGCTGGGACAGCAGTTCCGGGCCGATCTCTTCCTCGCCCATGTCGCCGATCTGGGCCAGCACCTCGTACTGGCTGGTGCCGGTGATCACGCTGGCCGCCTTGAGGCGCAGCAGCATGCTCTGTTCCAGGCGCAGCAGGGCCACCACCTGCTGCAGCAGGCCGTTGGCGAAGTCTTTCAGGTTGCGTTGCTGGAAGATGTGGGCGGAGGCGGCGATCACCCGTTCCAGGCCTTCGCGGTAGGTCTGCTGCACGCGGCGCGCTTCCTCGACCTTCATGATGTCGCGGTAGGCGCGCAGGGCGGCGAAGGTGGTGGTGAACAGCTTGGTGCGGTCGAGCTCGGTCTTTTCCTTGTAATCGTTGATGTCGTAGTCGACGATCACGCGTTCTTCCGGCGCCTGGCCTGGCTGGCCGGTGCGCAGCACGATGCGGGTAAATTGGTTGTCGAGCTCCTGGCGCATCCAGCGCGCCACTTCCAGGCCGCTGTCCTCGCGCTCCATCACCACGTCCAGGAAGACCAGCGCGATGTCTTTTTCGCGCGCCAGCACTTCCTTCGCCTCGGCGCCGCTGTAGGCATGCACGAAGGATAGCGCGCGGCCGTCGAGGCGGAAGCGCGACAGGGTCAGCTTGGTAATGTCATGGATGTCGGGTTCGTCATCGACCAGCAATACTTTCCAGGGTGCGAGCTTGGGCGCAGCGGAAGACAGAAAGGACATAGACGAATCCGATATCGTTTGAAAAGTTGTCTGGGATAGAATATTTCTGAACGTAAATGTAGCCCAGAGTCAAGTCGATTGTAGTACGACACATGACCATTAACAACAGGCAATATTGAAATTATGCAGCGGCAATGTAACAGCTAGCCCGCTCAAAGAGGCGGTGTTGCGGGCACAAGACAGCCTGCTTCAATTGTAAAGTTTTTGACAACGCTCGCAGTAAAAGGCGCGCCGTCGCGTGTTGCCGAGATTGGCTTTTTTGAAGGGAATATCGCAGCGCGGGCAGATTTTCTTGGCGTGCGCCAGCCAGTGCTGCTTGAGCACGAACGCTTTTTTCCAGCCGAGGAAGTCGAAGCTGTACTGGCGCGCCTCGTCGACCAGGGCGCGCAGCTTGGGCGCCGGCAGCGCCCCCATGGTCGACAGCGGATGGACGCGGATGCGAAACAGCACCTCGTTCTTGATGATGTTGCCGACGCCCGAAAAGATGTCCTGGTCGAGCAGGGCGTCGCAGGCCAGCAGTTCGGGCCGCGCGCGCAGCTTCTTGCGCGCTTGCTTAGGATCCCAGCTGTCCGACATGACGTCGGCGCTGAAATCGTAGGCCTCGAAGGTCGCGCGGTCGATCTCGCGGATCGCGCAGGCGTAGAAATTCATTTCGCCGCCGTCTTCGGTCTCGATCGACAGTCTCGGCTCCTTGTCGCGCCGCTCGTCGATGCGGTAGGTTCCGAACAGCAAAAAATGGATGCGCAGGACGAGGTCGGGCGTCTCGATCAGGAAATGCTTGCCCCAGGTGTGCAGGCCGACGATGCGCTGGCCCACCAGCCGGCCCGGGTCGATGGCGCGCACGTTGCCGCCGGCGCGCACGATGTCCTGGCCGACGAAACGGGCCGATTGTTCCTTCAAGATGACGAGCGATGGACCTTCCGGCATGGCATTCTCCCTTGTGCCATTCTCATCCATCACCATCTATGGGGCATGTGCGAGGCCTAACATTTCGATACAAAAGTTGGACGATTCGAGACGAGCGCGGCTGCCCGAAGCGGCGTATATTTCAATGCAAGACGAACGATAAAAGTAATCCGAGGAGCTAAAAGCGATGAAATCATTACTGATGAAAACGGCCTTTGCGGGCCTGTTCGCGCTGACAGCCGGCGCCGCATCGGCCGGCGTCACCGTGAATTACATCGAGTCCGACAAGTTTGCCGACCTGCCTTTCGCGCCATGGGAGCGCGAGCAGGTGCTCAAGGAGTTGAGCGAGTATTTCACCAAGCTCGGCGCCCAGCTGCCGGAAGGCCAGGACCTGACGATCGACGTCCTTGATGTCGACCTGGCCGGCCGCGAATACCCGAATTTCCGCAGTGGCCGCGAGCTGCGCATCCTGAAAGGCACGGCGGACTGGCCGATCATCAACCTGCGCTATTCGCTGACCCAGAACGGGCAGGTGCTCAAGGGCGGCGATGCGCGGCTGGCCGACATGAACTATATGCAGCGCATCAACCGCCTGTCGGACAGCGACAGCCTGCGCGCCGAGAAGCGCATGATCGATGAGTGGTTCAACGAAACCATCCTGGAGAAGAAGCGGGGTAGTTGAGGCGGCGGCCGGATATGCGGCCAATTGTTTCTCTAGACACGACGGCGCTCCGCGGGGCGCCGTCGTCTTGTCGAGCCCGGGCAGGCGCTAGTCGTCCTTTCCGTCCTTCCTGTTGCTCACCTTGAGCGGATCGTGCACCGTATAGTCCGATGGAACGCTGAACAAGGCCGCAGGCGGCTCGCCGCGCTTGAGCTTGTCTAGCCGGTACACCACGTCGCCGCTGCGCGGATCGCTGCGCTTGTGGTACACCGTCACCTGCAGCTCAGGCGAGTACCAGGTTTCGCTGCTGACCTCGATCGGCGCGCGGTTGCCGATTTCGCCGGCCGGGATCGTGTAGCTGCGCTGGTTGCCTTCGGCGCGCACGCCCGAGAAATCGCGTCCGCCCAGTTCGCGCGTGACCGCCTTGGCCGACCACTTGCCGTCGTTGGCGGCGCCGATGATCAGCGGCGCGATCTGGGCCGACATCGCCCGCGCCGCGGGCATGGGCTCGGCGACACGCACGCGCACCTCGGTCGGCTGCGCGCCGCGCTGGACGTCCTTGACGATGATGTGCGTGCCCTCCGGCAGCTTGCCTTCCCTGCGCAGCTGGTCGATGCGCTCGCGCGCCTGGTCGGCCGCGCGCCGCTGCTGGTCGGCGATGGCGCGCGCGCCTTCCGCCTGGGCGCGCGCCTGGGCGGCGGCGATCCGGGCCTGCGTCGCCGCGGCGCGCGCGGCATCCGCTTCGGCGCGGGCGAGCTCGGACGTCATGTCGAGGCGCGTGGCGCTCTTGCGCTGCGGGTTCAGGATCCAGCGCGCGCCTTCGACCGGGTCGCTGATGGTGATGGTGCGCACTTCGCCGTCGTCGCCGTGCACCTCGGTGCGGGTGCGGCCGGCGCCGTCGCGATACTGCATCGAGCGCGAGGTGTTGACGATCTGGTTGCCGTCGGCCAGCCGCTGCATGCTCTCCGAGACCGCTTCGGCGCTGTAGGGCGCGTTCTTGACGATGCCGGCGCCCGAGATCCTGAGCATGGACGCGGCCAGGCTGGCGCTGTCGCCGGCGCGCTGCGCCGCTTGCTGGCCGGGCGGCAAGGTCACCGTGCCCTGGCGGATCACGATGCGGCGCTCGCCGTCGCTGCCCTGGTCGATCGTATAGTCCTCGGCCAGGGCGGGAGCGAAGGCGCTTGCCAGCAGGGTGGCGATCAGGATGGTTCTGGTATTCATACAGTCCTCACAGTCTATCGTGTCAGTTGACGGCGCTCAGGCGCACCGCCAGGGGATGGCCGTCCTGCGCCACCAGCATTTCGGCGCGCACCGTCTCGCCCGCGGTCTGCGGGTTGAGCGGCATGCCCAGCGGCGCCAGCGCGCTCTGCGGCAGCTCGGCCTCGACCACCCGGGTATAGGGTTCGCGCTCGATCCGTTCCAGCGATTCGAGGGCGATGAAGGCGGCGCCGTCGTCGACGCCGATCACCGGCGGACCGACCGTGATCGCCTGGTGCGGCGCCAGCGCCAGCAGCACGGCCACGCCGCACAGCGAGGCTAGGGCGCCGGCCGTGCCCCATTGGGGCAGCGACAGTTTGCGGTACCAGGGCTGCTTTTTCGGGAACTGGCGGGCGAAGGCCTGCAGCAATTCCTTTTCCACGCAGCGTGGCGCATCGTGCCCCGCCAGCTCGCCGCGCAGCGCGGCCAAGCCGGTGGCCAGTAGCGGGTCGAGATTGTCGTTTTGGTCGTTCATCATTCTTCCTTCCAGCGTCATTCGCTTGTCGCCCGTCCTAGGCGAGGTGGGCATCGTTCGACGGCGCGCCTTGCAGCCCGTGCAGCCGCTTGGCCAGCGCCGCCCGTCCACGCGCCAGCCTCGAGCGCACGGTGCCGATGTCGACCTGGCAGACGGTGGCGATCTCCTGGTACGACAGATCGTGCAGCTCGTACAGGATCACGGGATCGCGGTAGTGCGGCGGCAGCAGCGACAGCGCGCGCCGCACCTCTTCGGCCACCTCGTTGCCGAGCAGCCGCGCCAGCGGTCCGGCGGCGTCGCTGGCCGCGTCCAGGTCCGGTTCGCCTTCATCGCCCAACGGTTCGGGCAGCTGCGGATGGCGCTGGCGCGCTTCGTCCAGCTTAAGCGCCAGCTTGCGCGCCACGCCGAACAGGAAGTGCTGCAGCTGGCCTCGCAGCGGGTCGTAGCCGAGCCGTCCCGTCAGCAGGCCCATGAAGGCTTCCTGCACGATGTCGGCCGCCGCATCGCCCGAGCCGCAGCGCAGCAGCGCGTAGCGGTACAAGGGCCCCTGGTGCCGCCGGTACAGCGCCGTGAACGCCTCGGCCTGCCCGGCGTGGAACTGGCGCAGCAGGTCGGTGTCAAGTTGTTCTGTCGTCGAGGTCATGGCAGTCTTCTTTTCTTGTATTCCGCCGAGTACTCCGAAAAGTTCCAACTATTTTTAGAAAACAAAACGCCCCGTGCCGGAAACCGGGACGGGGCGTACAGTGGGGTGCGATCTCTTAGTCGATCCAGTTTACGCGATCGAACTTGTTGCGGAAATCGTCGGGCATGTAGCACACCTGGCTGGTCTTGTAGTTGAAGAAGACGAAACCGGACTTGGCCATGGCGATCAGGGTCTTGTCGCGCGGCCGGGTGATGCGGAAGATCAGGTCGCCGCCGTACTTGTTGAAATCCATGACGCCGACTTCGAACAGCAACTGGTCGCGTCCATACGCTTCGGCGCGGTAGGTCGCGGCCAGGTCGGTGACGATGATGCCGTTGCCGTCGCGCTCGGTCTCGGCGACACCGAATTCGAACAGGAAGCGCGCCCTGGCTTCGGAGATCATCGCGATCATCGATTCATTGCCCAGGTGGTTGGCGGCGTTGATGTCCGTGACCCGTACCGTCAGCTGCGTCGAATAGTAAAACTGGTCTTCGGGAAGATTGAGTTGTAGGCGTGCCATCTCTTTATTCTAAACTCATTGTGTGGGGCCGCGTCCAATTTTATGGATGGCCCCGCCACCAGTGAGTAAGTACAGCTCGCCTTGGGCATCCTGGCCGAAAGACACGATGCGGCCGATGTCGTCGATCTCCCAGTCGCGCTGTTCGATGATGCCGTTGCCGGTGGCAAGGAAACTCTTCAGGTAGCCGCCGCACAAATCGGAATAGAAATAGCGGCCCGCCAGCTCGGGCAGGGCGCGCCCGCGGTACACGAAGCCGCCGGTGATCGAGCAACCGTTGACGTCGTTCGCGCCGTGGTCGTATTCGAAGACGGGCAGGGTCAGCCCGGCGCGCTCGCAAGTCTCGGCGCCGTAGCACAGCGTTCCTTCCATGACGTTCCAGCCATAGTCCAGGCTGGCCTGGGCCGTGCCGACGATATTGATTTCTTCGCGCCGGTCCTGGCCGGGGTCTGGTAAATACAGCTGGCTGGCGTCGAAGCTGAAGCGCCACGGGTTGCGCAGGCCGGAAGCCCAGATCTCGGGGCGGCGCCCGGTCGCGTCGGGATAGGGATTGCTGGTGGGAATCGTATAGGGGTGGGCGGCCGTGGCGCCCGCCACGTCGATGCGCAGCAGCTTGCCGAGCAGGCTGGCCTGGTTGCGCGCATTGCCTTGCGGATCGCTGGCGCCGCCGCCGTCGCCGGTGCCCAGGTACAGGTAGCCGTCCGGGCCGAAGGCGAGCTGGCCGCCGACATGGTTCTGGTAGGTCGGATGCGCGATGCGCAGGATGACCAGACCGGAGGTCGGATTGGCGGCCGTTGCCGTGGCGCCGGCGCTGAAGCGCTCGATCACGATATTGCGCTGCAAGTCGGTGTAGCAGACGTAGAAATAACCGTTGCGAGCGAACTGCGGATCGAAGGCGAACGACAGCAGCCCGCCTTCGCCTTCGGTGAATACGCGCGCGCCGATGTCGAGGTAGGGCTGGTCGCGCGTGCTGCCGTTGTCGACGATGCGCACCCGGCCCGGCCGCTCGCTGACGAACAGGCGCAGGTCGCCGGGCGGGGCGGTCAGCCAGGTCGGGTTGTCGAGCCCGGCGACGACCTGCGTCGTGACGAGCGTCAGCGTGCCGCTGCCATAGCTCACCGTGGCGGACGCGGTGGCGCCGGCGCTGATGGTCGCCGCTTGCGAGGCGGGCGCCGGCTGGTAGGTGACGCCGCCGCTCGTGACAGCCGAGGCCGACACGTTATAGCTGCCGGGCGCCAGGTTGGCGAGGGTTTGCGATTGTGCGAGGTCTTGCAGGTAATTGTTGGGACCGGTGACCCGCAGGGCGGGATTGACGCCGGCCGGCAGGCCGCTGGCGCTGACGGCCAGCGATCCGGTGCTGGCCGGTGGCGGGACCGCGCCGGTGATGCCTGGGCTGCCGCCACCGCCACCGCAGGCGAGCAGGGTCATGCCGATCAGCATGGCCACGAACGGCAACAGCATGGTCCGCAGATGCCCGATGCGCATGGCCGACTCCCGTGCGCTCAGTCCCGGATGTCGGGCTCGACCAGTTTCGCCAGTTGTTCGAGCGATTCTTGCCAGCCCAGGTAGCACAGCTCGACCGGGATCTGGGCAGGAATGCCTTCTTGCTTGATATGCACCTCGACCCCGCAAAAGATTTCGCGCATGACGACCGTGGTCTGCATCTGGCCGGGCAATTGCGGGTCGTCGAACTCGGCCGTGTAGCGCACGCGCTTGCCGGGTTCCAGCTCGAGGAACTCGCCGCCGAAGGTCTCGCTGCGGCCGTTGGTGAGGTTGGTGAAGGACATCCGGTAGCGGCCGCCGACCCGGCCATCCATCTCGTGGACGGTGGCGAACATGCCATAAGGCGGCAGCCATTTTGCATAGGCGCCGGGAGTGGTGAAGGCGCGGAACAGGCGATGCGGGGTCGATTTGAGTACGCGGTGCAGCTCGACGGTATTGGTGGACATGGTTGATCTCCTTGTGTGGTAGCGGCAGAGGGCATCCCTCTGAACGCCACGACGAAGCAACACTCCCGGATTCGACACCGGCGCCGAGATTTTGATGCGCCAAATGACGAATGGTTTGGAACAGCGCAAGCCGCGCCATTCCAAACCATTGTCTCTGCCCAACAAATGGGCAGCTGCTAGCTTATGCGATTATTTCTTCGCTTCGACGCCCGGAGTGGCCGAACGCGCCAGGAAGGCCTGGGTCACTTGCGGCAGGTGCTCCAGCAGCCAGGCCGCCATCGCCTTTTCCTGTTCCAGGATCTGCTCCAGCTGGGCCTGGGTTGCCGTGTCGCCGACGGATTTCGCCGCTGCGATCAGCGCCGTATAGCTCGAGATCTCGACGTTCTCGAACACATAACCGGCCATGGCGCCCTTAACGACTTCGTCGCTGGCCGCCATGCCGCCCACGGCCTGGCCGAAGGCCGCCAGGCGGCCGCCGATGTCTTTCAGGATCGAGTTGTCGGTGCCGCGGCGGGCCAGGATTTCGTCGAGGATGCCGTGCTGCCAGCGGGTCTCGTCGATGTGCTGGACGATGCGTGCGCGCAGCTCGGGATAGTGTTCGAGGCGCTCGGCCTGCGCGGTCAGCATCTGCTCTGCCTGCTTTTCCATCGCGTGGGCATCGCGCAGCCAGTCGTTGAAGTTGTCGTCTGCAGTCGTCGTCATGATTCCTCCGTGAATGTTTGTACAGGTGGCGAAGGTTCGCCCTGCCATTACCTTCGCAGAGTTGGCGAATCATGTTTGTTAGGTGTTACACACTGTCGATGAATCCGGTGCACCGGATGTTCATGGTGTCGATGGCGCGCGTGTGCGCGTCTTGCTGACGACGCCGGCGGGATCGATCAGCACGACGAATTCGCTGAACCGCCCGCCGCCGGCCGGCGACTGATACACCCAGGCCTCGTAGCCGCTGTCGAAGCGCACGCTTTTCGTGGGGCCGAAGGCGGCCAGCAACTCCGCCTTCGTCGTGCGCCCGGCCACCACCGCCGCCGACAGCCGCTCGGCCGCGACGACGGAACCCGGCGCCGGTGCTTGCGTCGCGCAGCCCGCCAGCAGCGCCGCGCACAGGGCAAAGCGCAGCTTCATGGCGCCACCCCGCCCGGCGCATCGACCATGTATTCGAACTCGACCAGCGTGTCGTCGGGCCAGCTGGCGTCCCACAGCGGCACATAATAAGTGCGGTCGAGCAGCGCCTGGCAGTCGCAGAAGGGCAGCATGTCGGGCGTCTGTTCACCGCCGGCGTACAGCATAGTGAAAGGCAATGTCTCCATCCGCTCGCCGGCGCGCAGCGTGACCGCGAAGATCGGCCGCTCGGCAAAGAACAGGTAATTGCCGTCCGGACTGGTGCATACGCCCTCGGGCGTGTTCAGCGCATCCGAAATCCAGCCGAACAGCGGCGAGCTGTTCGAGACCAGGCCGGCTTCCTTGCCCACCCGGCACTCCAGGCGCAGGTCGCCCAGGCGCCGCGTGCCGGCGGGCAGGCCGGGCGATTCGATGCGCGCGCGCCAGGTCATGCTGGCGGTCTTGCGGCTGGCGAGCACGGCGGCGTCTTCCTGCAGGGCTTGCGCGTGACGCGGCAGGACGAAGAAATTGTTCTCATCGACGGGCACCGGCACCGACACGGTGTCGCCCGCAATGCGCAAGGTGATGCCGCGCATGTCCGTCGACGGCAGGCGCGGCAGCAGTTGGAAGCGCAGGGTGGCGTTGGGAGCGAAGGCGCGTTCGCGCTCGAAGCGCTCCATGCCGCGGATCATCTTGCGATAGGACTTGTCGACCGGGTCACGGGTGGACTTGACGGTGACGGTGTTCTGGCCGGCGGCCGAGGCCGGCAGGCAGAGTGAAGCGGCCATGAGCACGGAGCCCATGGCAAGCGAAGACACAACGCGGACGATCTGCCGCGTCATGGTCTTACCAGTACCGAACGCGGCCGGTATCCATATGCACGAACTGCGAGCTGGCGTAATAGCCGACGCCACCGCCCTTGAGCGACATCGCCGCTTTCTGCAGGTTGCGCAGGTCGGTGCCCGGCAGGCGGATGTCGATTGCCTTGCCGTCCATGTGCAGGCTGCGCTTGGCGACGCCGCCGCTGCCGTGGCTGCGCAGGAAGGCGTTCGATTCAGGCGCGCGGTAGCCCGAGATGATGTGCAGTTCCTTGCTGTTGTCGAGCTTGCTATTGAGCTGGCCGAGCAGCAGCAGCAGTTGCGGATCGATCTCGGCGACCTTGCCGCTGCGGTGGTCGCGCAGCACTTTATTGATGTCTTTCAGGGCATCGGGGACGAACTCGCCTTCAGCCCAGAACGTGCTCTTCAACTTCTCGCCGGTGTGCGTATTGTAGAAGCGCAGGCAGCACTCGCCCGACAGGACACTGCTGTCAGGTGATGTATTCTTGGCAAGGGTTGGAAGGGCGAGGGAGGAAGATGCGAGGAGGAGAGAGCTCTTGAGGAAGGAGCGTCGTTGAATCATTGAAGGGAGTCCTTACGCTGGTTCGCTGAACCATCAATGATACGCCGATTGCGTCGAACGTGCAGATAAAATGATGGAAAATGCGGCGAATCAGCTACGATGTCAAGTGTTCAATGTTTTTTGAGAGAGGAAGTCATGCTGAGTATTGTCAGAAAGTTCTTGAGCAAAAAACTGGTTCTGGCCGCCGCACTGGCGACGGTCGGCGCTGCCGCCGTGGCGCAAGAAGTGACGCCGGTCGACAAGCCGCCGCTGGCCAAGGGCTGGAAGCTCGAAACGGTCGCCACCGGCGCGCCGCAACCCTGGGGCATGGCGTGGTTGCCGGATGGCCGCATGCTGGTCACGGGCAAGCAGGGCACGCTGCACCTGTTAAACGGCAAGAGCTTCCAGCAAATTCCTCTCGACGGTTTGCCGAACCTGTATGCCAGCGGCCAGGGCGGCCTGCTCGACATCGCGGTCCATCCCGCCGATAAAACCAACCCGCACATCTACATGACGATGTCCAGCGGCAGCGACGACGAGAACCGGACCGTGCTGGTACAGGGCGTGTTCGACGGCAAGCGCGTGACCGGCCTCAAGCAACTCTTCGCGGTCAACCTCGGCAAGAGCGGCGGCCAGCACTTCGGCTCGCGCATCCTGTTCCTGCCCGATAACACCCTCTTGATGAGCATCGGCGACGGCGGCAATACGCCTCAGCGCATCGGCAATATGCTGGCGCGCGACCATGCCCAGAGCCTGGCCTCGCACACCGGCAAGATCCTGCACCTGACGGACACCGGCCAGCCGGTCGGCAAGGGCGCGTTCGCCGGCAAGGACAACGCCCGTCCCGAGATCTACAGCTACGGCCACCGCAACGTGCAGGGCCTGGCGCGCGATCCGAAGAGCGGCCGCGTCTACGCCAACGAGCACGGCTCGCGCGGCGGCGACGAAATCAACGTGATCGAGGCCGGCAAGAACTATGGCTGGCCGCTGCAAAGCTATACGCTGGACTACGGCACGCGCGAGCCGATCGGCATGAAGGTGGTGCCGGGCACGGTGCAGCCGATCGTCGTGTGGACGCCGTCGCCGGCGCCGTCGGGCCTGGCCTTCTACACGGGTAAAGCCTTCCCGCAATGGCAGGGCAGCCTGTTCAGCGGCAGCCTGGCCGGCCAGGACGTGCGCCGCGTGCAGCTCGACGCCCAGGGCAAGGTAACGGCCCAGGAGCTGCTGCCTGTCGGCAAGCGCGTGCGCGACGTGCGCCAGGGCCCGGACGGCCAGCTGTACGTACTGACCGACGAAGCCAAGGGCAGCCTGCTCCGGATCGTGCCGCGCTGAGGTCCCCAAGTGATGCGCGCTGCATGATGTTGGGTCAAACCTGGCATATGCATCATGTTTTTGTTTGTTGACAACGTGAAACCTGCCTAGAATGAATGTTTGCAAGGCGCGTCCCTGAGGCGCGCCTTGTGCGTTTCATTCCCGTCCCGCCCCTTTCAGGAGGAGAAGCATGGCAGTTTCCGTTCGTCGCACCATCGGCCTGGCCGCAGCGCTCGCGCTTGCGTTCGGCACGTCTTCCATCCAGGCCGCGCCGGCAAAGCCGGCCGCCACGCCGGACATCCCGATCCCGGACATCAAGTACACCAAGTTCACGCTCAAGAACGGGCTGACGGTGCTGGTGCACGAAGACCGCAAGACGCCGGTGGTGGCGATCAATACCTGGTACCACGTCGGCTCCAAGAACGAGAAGGTGGGCAAGACCGGCTTCGCCCACCTGTTCGAGCACCTGATGTTCAGCGGCAGCGACAACTTCAAGCACACCTACCTGAACGCGATGGAGCGCATCGGCGCGACCGACCTGAACGGCACCACCAACCAGGACCGCACCAATTACTTCCAGAACGTGCCGACCTCGATGCTCGACTATGCGCTGTTCGCCGAGAGCGACCGCATGGGCTACCTCCTCGGCACGGTCGACAAGAAGAAGCTCGACATCCAGCGCGGCGTGGTGCAGAACGAAAAGCGCCAATACGAGAACCAGCCCTACGGCATTGCTTGGGAACTGTTGACCACCAATACCTACCCGGCCGGCCATCCGTATTCCTGGACCGTGATCGGCAAGATGGAAGACCTCGATGCGGCCTCGATGACCGACGTGCAGGACTGGTTCAAGCAGAACTACGGCCCAAACAACACGGTGCTGGTGCTGTCGGGCGATATCTCGCCGGAAGAAGCGCGCGAGAAGGTCGAGCGCTTCTATGGCGCGATCCCGCCGGGCCCGCCGCTGGCCAAGCATGACGCCTGGATCGCCAAGCGCACTGGCACCCACCGCACGGTGGCGCAGGACCGCGTGCCGCAGTCGCGCATCTATCGCACCTGGAACGTGCCGGGCGCGCACACGCAAGAGGAAGCGCTGCTCGACCTGGCGGCGCGCGTGCTGGGCGGCGGCAAGACCTCGCGCCTGTATAAACGCCTGGTGTACCAGGATCAATTGGCCACCAGCGCGACCGCGAGCGACAGCTCGTCCGAGATCGGCGGCCAGTTCAGCATGACCCTGACCGCGCGTCCGGGCGCCGACGTCGCGAAGATGGAAAAAGTCGCCGACGAAGAGTTGCGCGCGCTGATGAAGAGCGGCCCGACGGACGCCGAGCTGCGCCTGGCCAAGACCGCGATCCTGGCCCAGTACACGCGCATGATCGAGCGCGTCGGCGGCTTCGGCGGCAAGAGCGACCTGCTGGCCTCGTGCGAGACCTATACCGGCAATCCGGACTGCTACAAGGTCTACCTGCAGCGCATCAAGGATGCCACCCCGGCCATGGTCAGGAAGGCCATGAACGACTGGCTCAGCGACGGCGACTTCGTGCTGCAGATTGACCCGTTCCCGACCGGCCTGGCAGCGACCAATACCGGCCTGGACCGCAGCAAGGCGCCGGACACCGGCAAGGCGATGTCGCTCAAGCTGCCGCCGATGCAGCGCACCACCTTGTCGAACGGCCTGAATGTCGTGCTGGCCGAGCGCCATGAAGCGCCGATCGTCAACCTGCAGATGCTGGTCGACAGCGGCTACGCCTCGGACAGCGCCGCGATGCCCGGCGTGGCCAGCCTGGCCCTGCGCATGCTCGAAGAAGGCACGAGCTCGCGCAAATCGCTGCAGATCGGCGAGGAACTCGAAAGCCTGGGCGCGACCTTCGGCGCCAGCACCAACCTGGACGGCGCTTTCGTCGGCATGAACGCGCTCAAGGCCACGCTGCCGCAGGCGCTGAACCTGTATTCGGACGTGGTGCTCAATCCCGCCTTTCCGCAGAACGAATTCGTGCGCCTGCAGCAGGACCGCCTGGCCGCGATCGCGCGCGAGAAGTCCGATCCGCAATCGATCGCGATGCGCCTTGCGCCGGCCCTGCTGTACGGGCAGAACCACGTGTACGCCAAGCCGGGCACCGGCACCGGCACCGAGGACGCCGTCAAGCGCATGACGCGCGCCGACCTGGTGAAGTACCACGCCACCTGGTTCAAGCCGAACAACGCCACGCTGCTGGTGGTGGGCGACACCACGCTGGCCGAGATCAAGCCGATGCTCGAGAAAGCCTTCGGCGCCTGGAAGGCGGGCGAGGTGCCCAAGAAAGTGATCGACACGGTGGCGCCGCGCGCCGCGCCGGTGGTCTACCTGGTCGACCGTCCCGGCGCGCTGCAGAGCGTGATCCTGGGCGGCCAGCTGGCGCCGCCGCGTAACAGCCCCGAGGCACTGCCGCTCGAGATCGTCAACGACGTGTTCGGCGGCACCTTCAGCTCGCGCATCAATATGAACCTGCGCGAAGACAAGCACTGGTCGTACGGCGTGCGCAGCCTGGTGTCGCCGGCGATCGGCCAGCGCCAGTTCATGAGCGTCTCGCCGGTGCAGACCGACAAGACCGGCGACGCGCTGAAGGAGCTGGTGGGCGAATACCGCAACATCGCCGGCACCAAGCCGATCGCGAACGAGGAGCTCAAGTTCGCGCAGGACAATAAAACCCTGCGCCTGCCGGGCAGCTTCGAGACCGCGGGCCAGCTGGCCGGCGCCTATTCCACGATCTTGCAGTACGGCCTGCCCGAGGATTACTTCAACACCTATACCGAAAAGGCGCTGGCGCTCACGCCGCAGCAGGCCAACGCCCTGGCCGCGCGCAGCTTCGTGGCCGACCGGCTGGTGTGGGTGGTGGTGGGCGACATGGCCAAGGTCGAGAAGGACATCCGCGCCCTGAACCTGGGCGAGGTGCGCCGCATCGACGTGGACGGCAAGCCGCTGCCGTAATGTTGTCTTGGTTTGTGCCCGGCCTGTGCGCCGGGCATGCCGGGTTTCGGGGACACTATGGGCAGGAGGATGCTCATGGACCAACAACTCACACTGGACCCGGCGCATACCGCGCTGGTCCTGATCGATCTTCAGAACAGCAACGTCAAGCACGCGCTCGCGCCGCACGGCGCCGAGGACGTGGTCGGCAACTGCGTGCTGCTGGCGCAAGAGATGCGCGAACGCGGCGGCCTGGTCATCTACGTGCACGTGCTGCTGAACGAATTGCCGCAAGTGCCGGCCGATGCGCCATTGCGTGCGCAGGGCGCACCGGCGGCCCCGCCCGATGCGTCGTGGCTGGCGCCGGACGCCGGCGTCGAAGCGCAAGACCTCGTCATCGTCAAGCGCCAGTGGGGCGCCTTCTATGGAACCGAACTCGAGCAGCAGCTGCGGCGGCGCGGCATCGACACGCTCATCATGGGCGGCATCGCCACCAATTTCGGCGTCGAATCGACCGCGCGCGCGGCCTATGACTTCGGCTTCAAGCTGGTGTTCGCCGAGGATGCGATGAGCAGCTTCGATGCCGATGCCCACCGCTTCGGGTGCGAGAACATTTTCCCGAAAATGGGGAGGGTGCGCGCGACGCGCACCCTGATCGACGTGCTGCAGGCGGGGACCGGCGCCGCGTGACGCCGGTCGACCGCGGTCAACCAGCGCGCTGGATATCCGCCGTGATCTCGTAGGCGCGCAGGCGCGCCGCGTGATCGTAGATCTGTGAGGTGATCATCAGCTCGTCCGGCTTGGTCTTCTCGATGAAGGCGCGCAGCTGGTGAGCCACCGTCACGCGCGAGCCGATTGCCGAGCACGACAGCACGCTGTCGAGCATCATGCGTTCGGGCAGGTCGAGCGCTTCCAGGTAGCCGCTCACCGGCGGCTTGAGCTTGGTCGGGCGGCCGGTGCGCAAGTTGACGAAGGCCTGCTGCATCGAGGTCGCCAGGAAGTGCGCTTCTTCGTCGGTGTCCGCGGCGAACACGTTAAAGCCCAGCATGATGTACGGCTTGTCGAGCTGTTCCGACGGGCGGAAGTTGCTGCGGTACATGTCGATCGCCTGCATCATCATCTGCGGCGCGAAGTGCGAGGCAAACGCATACGGCAGGCCGAGGTGCGCCGCCAATTGGGCGCCGAACAGGCTGGAACCGAGGATCCACACCGGCACGTCCAGGCCGGCGCCGGGCACGGCCTGCACCGGACGGCGGGTCGAGCCGGCGAAATAATCCATCAGCTCCACGACGTCTTGCGGGAATTCGTCGGCATCCGACGCCAGGTTGCGGCGCAGGGCGCGCGCCGTGGTGTGGTCCGAGCCTGGCGCGCGGCCGAGGCCGAGGTCGATCCGGCCCGGATGCAGCGCCTCGAGCGTGCCGAACTGTTCGGCGATCACCAGCGGCGAATGGTTGGGCAGCATGATGCCGCCGGCGCCCACGCGGATGCGCGAGGTGCCGGCCGCCACGTGGCCGATCAGCACCGCGGTGGCGGCGCTGGCAATGCCCGGCATGCCGTGGTGCTCGGCCAGCCAGAAGCGGTTGTAACCCCAGCGCTCGCCATGTTGGGCAAGGTCGAGCGAGCGTTGGAACGAGGTGGCCGCATCGCTGCCTTCAGCGATCGGCGAGAGGTCGAGTATCGAAAAAGGAATCATGGATCCATGATACGCCGATGCGAAAAAGCGCGTGCGCGGCCACCCAAAAATGCCGGGGCCGCCACTTGGGTTAGTATTTCTTCATGATGCCAAAACACTTTTTTCGCATGCGTGTTGCGATCTTTCCTGCCGTCATGCTGCTCGCCGGCTGTGTCCACCTGCCGACTTCCATGAGCGCCGAACCCCCATTCAATCCGCAACGCGTGACCGCGATCGATCACGCCATCGATGCCGCGATCGCCGCCCGCAAGCTGCCGGGCGCGGTGTACCACCTCGAACGCGGCGCCGCCACCTACGAGCGTGGCTACGGACGGCTCAGCTATGAAGAGGACGCCGCCGCCGTCACGCCCGCGACCGTCTTCGATGCCGCCTCGCTGAGCAAGGTGCTGGTGACAGCGCCATCGGTGCTGATGCTGGCCGAGGAGGGCAAGATCGATCTCGAGGCGCCGCTCACAAATTATTTTCCGGAATGTACCGGGGGCGGCAAGGAGGCGATCGCGGTCCGCCACCTGTTGACGCATGTGTCGGGCCTGGCGTCGGGCTTGCCGGCGAAACCGGCGTGGCAGGGCAAGACGGCGGCGCTGTCCCTGGCCTGCGCGCAGTCGGTGACCCATCCGCCGGGCAGTTTCTTCCGCTACTCGGACATCAACTACATCCTGCTCGGCCTGCTGGTCGAGCGCACGGCGGGCGTGTCGCTCGACCGCTTCGCCCAGGAACGCATCTTCGCACCGCTGGGCATGCTTGACACCGGTTATCGCCCACTGGAACGCATGCCGGCGGCGCGCATCGCGCCGACCCAGCGCGGCGCCAGCGAGGCGGCGCAGCTGCCCACGGCGCACGGCGACCTGGCGCCGGGCGCGCCGCTGCAGGGCGTGGTGCACGATCCGACCGTGCGGCGCATGGGCGGCGTGGGCGGCTCGGCCGGCGTGTTCTCGACCGTCGGCGACGTCGCCCGCTTCGGTCGCATGCTGTTGGGCAATGGAGCACTCGATGGCGTGCGCATATTGCAGCCGGAAAGCGTCCGCCTGCTGACGACGGTGCAGTCGCCGTCCGGCATCGCGGCGCTGCGGGGGATGGGCATGGACATCGACTCGCCCTATGCCAAGCGTCCGCGCGGCAATGTCTATCCGATCGGCAGCTATGGCCATACGGGATTCACCGGCTGCATCCTGTGGGTCGATCCACAGTCACAAAGTTTGTATGTCTTCCTGTCGAACCGGGTCTATCCGGACGACCGCAGCGTGGTGCTGCCGCTGTACACGCAGCTCGGCACACTCTCTGCGCAGGCCGCACTCGAAGCTCTGCAGTAGGTGAAAGATGGACGCAAGATAGTGGAAATTAAAAGACGATGATGTATTTCCGCGCGGCTACCGTGCGCTCCCATCCGTAGCATGTCCCTACACTGGGCTCCTCACCTGGCGCAAATCGTTACCAACTCTTGCGTATGCGTCCGGTACCGCCCCCAGATACATTGTGACATTGAGGAGAACACCATGAAAATGAATACGCTACTCAAAGGAATGCTCGGTGCTTCGGTTGCCGCCGCCATGTTCGGCGCCACAGCGGTCAACGCCCAGACCAGCACCACCGGCTCGACCAGCACCGGCCAGTCGGGCCAGATCGGCAGCAGCACCAGCAGCCAGACCGGCAGCATGCGCGACCAAACCAGCGGCAGCTCGTCGACCGGCGCGACCGGCAGCATGCAGAGCACCGATCCGCAACACCAGCGTGACCGCGACCGCCGCAGCAAAACCGGCACCAGCAGCGGCACCTCGGGCACGAGCGGCACGACGGGCACCACCGGAACGACCGGCACCACGGGGTCGACCGGCACCACCGGCACGACCAGCGGTTCGAGCGGTTCGCTGGGCACCGGCACCAGCGGTTCCACCGGCACCATGGATGACACCGGCCGCACCGGCACCTCGACCGGCACCACGGGCACGACTGGCGCCACCGGCACCACCGGTACGACCGGCACCACCGGCACCACCGGTACGACGGGCACCACCGGCACCACCGGCCGCGGCTACTGATCCAGCCGATAGCGCTTCAGCAGTAACGGCGGCGTCCCCGGCCGCCATCCCGGACACCGGCTCGCGCCGGTGTTCGCGTTTCTGGCGCGCGTTTCCTTTCGTTCAGCGCATGCCGCGCCGTGCGCCGCCGCGCCTGTCCTGCGGCGGCAGCGCATCGCCGGGCGCCAGCGCGATCTTCGCCAGCGGCGTCGGCGCCGGGCCGTGCAGCACCTTGCCCTCGGTATCGAAACGCGAGGCGTGACAAGGGCAATCCCATGAGCGTTCGGCGCCGTTCCAGTGCACCGCGCAACCGAGATGGGTGCACCTGGCCGACAGCGCATGCAGGCCGCCTTCGGGATCGCGATAGACCGCCACCCGGCGCAAACCGTCGCGCAGCACCGCGCCTTCGCCGGGCGGGATCTCTTGTACAGAATCGACTTCTCCGCCGCGCAGCCAGTCGCCGTAGCGCGCCGCTACATTTGCCTGTGCGCTGGCGAATTCGCCCAGCCCGTGCACCGGTTTACGCGCCGGGTCGTACAGCGCGCTCCAGGGATTCGGCCGTTCCATGATCAGGTCGGTCACCAGCATGGCGCCGATGGTGCAGTGGGTCATGCCGTTGCCGGAGTCGCCCGTGATCAGGTAGACGTTGTCGTCGTCCATCGGGTTGCGGCCCAGGAAGGCCAGGCCGTCGCTCGGTTCCATCACCTCGCCCGACCAGCGCCAGGCCAGTTCGCGCGCCATCGGGAAGCGTGCGCGCGCCCAGCGCTCGAGCTCGTCGTAACGGTGGCCGGGATGCGCGTCCTGGACCGTCTTGTGATCGGCCCCGCCCACGACCAGCACCTCGTCGCCGTCGGCACCTGGCGCCAGCCGCACATAGTGATAGGGCTCGTCCAGGTCCCACAGCAGCAGGTGCGGCAGCGCGCCGTGCGGCACCCGCAAGCCGATCACGTAGGTGCGGTAGCCGGCCTGCTTGGTGTGCATGACGACGCGGTCGTTGAACGGCGTGTGCGTGGCCACCACCACGTCCCGGGCCCGGATCTCGCCATGGTCGAGGGACACGAGCTGGCGCCGGTGGTCGCCGCGGATGCGGCGGGCGTGGCTGGCGCCATGGATGCGGCCGCCGCGCCGGATGAAGGCGCGCGCCAGGCCGTCGAGGTATCTGAGCGGATGGAACTGCGCCTGGCCCGGATAGCGCACGGCGGGGCCGGTCTCGAACCCCAGGCCCGGCACGCCGGCGACCATCTCGGCCTGCACGCCGGCGCGCACGGCGGCGTCGCATTCGCGTTCGAGCCGCGGCCCGTCGCCCGCATCCCCGGCCACAAGATAGCCGTCCAGGTGTTCGAGTTCGCAAGCGATGCCTTCCTTGCGCACGATGGATTCGACCATCTGCAGCGCATGGGCATAGCTGCCGGCCACCAGGCGCGCCTGGGCGCGGCCGAAGCGGCGCTCGATGCCGTGGTACCACTCGTCGGGCGGGAAGAAATGGGCGGTGGTGCGGCCGCTCTCGCCGGCGCCGACGCCGAGCGCGTCGACGACCACCACGTCCTTGTCTTCGCACGCCAGCAGATAGGCGGCGGTGAGGCCGGCGATGCCGGCGCCGATCACGCACACCTGGGCTTCCTGCGCGCCGACGAGCGGCGGAAAGACGGGCACCGTGGCGGTGTCCATCCAGAGCGAAGTCGAGCTGCCGTTCGTCGCGCCCAGCATGATGGCCTCCGTCGCCGGTATGGTCGCCACTGCATGCTAGCGCGCCGCCGCGAAGGATGTAGCACGATCGCGCCATGTGCCTCCGGCCTCTGCCAGGTGCGGATGTCATCATGATGAAAAATTGCAGATTGGATAGCAAGATTTGACAAAACCGGGGTCACGGATGCCGCCAGAATGCGTTTCATACATAAACACCAAGAGACGCCCGAACGTCCTGGAAGTCGCGACCGCAAGGGTGTGTAGAACAACCAACCTGGTTTTGGAGAGGCACATGAACGAGTTGAAGGCACGGCAGTACCAGCGCACCGCGATCGCGGCGGCGGTGGCAGGTGTGGCGATGTCGATGGGACAGGCCTGGGCACAGGAGGCGCCCATCGCAGGGCCGCAGACCGTGGTGGTGACCGGGGTGCGCGCCGCGCTCGAGCAGTCGCTGCGCCAGAAGCGCAACGCAGACGCCGTGGTCGAAGTCGTGACCGCCGAGGACATCGGCAAGATGCCCGATAAAAACGTGGCCGACGCGATCCAGCGCCTGCCGGGCGTGAACACGCAATCGTCGGCCGGCGGCGAGGGCGGCTTCGGCGAGAACGACCGCGTCAGCCTGCGCGGCACCAGCCCCAGCCTGCAGCAGACGCTGTTCAACGGCCATGCGATCAGCACCGGCGACTGGTTCGTGCTGAACCAGATCGGCGGCAACGTCGGCCGCTCCAGCAGTTTCTCGCTGCTGCCGTCCGAGCTGGTCGGCTCGATCGTGGTCCAGAAAAGCCCCACCGCCGACCTGGTCGAAGGCGGCGTCTCGGGCGCCATCAACGTCATCACGCGCCGTCCGCTCGACTTCAAGCAGCAGCTGACGGTCGAGGGTTCGGTGCAGGCCAACTACAACGACCTCTCCGGCAAGACCGAGCCGCACCTGTCGGGCCTGGTGAGCTGGAAGAACGCCAGCAATACCGCCGGCATCCTGATCCAGGGCTTCTCCGAGAAGGCCAGCGTGCGCCGCGACGGCCAGGAAATCCTGGGCTACACCCCGATCAGCGCGACCAGCGCGGCGGCCATCGCCAACCCGGCGCTGGCCGGCGTGATCGTGCCGACCTTTATCGGCGCCGCCCTGTTCGAGCAGACCAAGAAACGCGAAGGCGGCGCCTTCGACATCGAGGTGCGGCCGAACCGCGACCTCACGCTGGACCTGAACGGCTTCTATTCGAAACTCGAAGCGCCGCACCAGAACACCAACTCGCTGGCCGCCCCGGCCAATTCGATCAACAGCCTGGGCCTGATTCCGATCAATCCGGTGGTGCGCAACAACACCCTGGTGGGCGCCGAGTTCACCCGCAATGCGGGCGAGGTCGACAATATCTACCGCCCGGATGCGGGCGGCGAATCGTGGTATCTCGACTTCAACGGCAAGTGGCGCGTCAGCGAGCGCTTCAGCCTGTCGGGCAAGGTCGGCAAGACCCATGGCGTGGGCTGGGACCGCGACGACGTCTACTACCAGAACAACGTCGACGGCGGCATGGTGTATGCCTTGAACGGGCTGTCGCCGGCCTCGATCAGCTACCCCGGCGGCAACACCGCCGTGCCCGGCTCGACCGCCTGGGCCGGCGGCGGCGAATCGCAGTCGGTGGACAAGGAAGAATACGCCCAGCTCGACGGCGAGCTGCGCCTCGACAACCCGACCTTCCAGTCGCTGCGCTTTGGTGCGCGCTGGACCGACCACAAGCGCACCGCCGAGCATCCGCTTGAAACCCGTCCCGGCCCGGTCGGCTTCACCAATCCACAGCCGGCCTGGAGCGGCCAGATGTATCCGAGCGACTTCGGCAGCGACATCGGCGGCTACAGCGGCATCCCTTACTTCAAGTACGACGGCGCGGCGCTCGGCGCCTGGGGCGCGATCCCCGGCAACCGCCTGCTCGACTACGTGCTGCGCCATAACTGGATGAACGAGTTCGAGGTGGCCGAGAAGACGACGGCGCTGTACGGCATGGTCGACTTCGGCGGCGATGGCTGGAGCGGCAATATCGGCCTGCGCGCCATCGAGACACGCCAGCGCACGGTGGTCAACCTGCCGGGCGGCCCGACGCCGATCACGGGGTCGGCCTTCGGTCCCTACACCCCGACCACGTTCAAGCGCACCTACCGCGACTACCTGCCGAGCGCCAACCTGAAATATGACCTGACGCCCGACCTGACGATTCGCACCGCGCTGGCCAAGACCATCGCGCGGCCCGACTACAGCGCGCTGGGCGGTTCGGTCTCGCTCAACGACGACGCGCTGAGCGGCAGCGGCGGCAACGTCAATCTCGATCCGGTGCGCTCGACCAACTTCGACATCGGCGCCGAGTGGTACTACGCGCCGAAGGCGCTGCTGTCGGCCGGCCTGTTCTACATGGACCTGCGCTCGATCGTGGCCCAGGGCACGTCGACCGGGAGCTATTACAACAACAAGCGTGAGACCTTCACCGAATACCAGATCACGTCGCCCTACAACACCAGCGGACGTAACCGCGGCGTGGAGCTGAGCTGGCAGCAGCCGTTCCTGGACAACTTCGGCATGCTGGTCAACTACACCTATGCCGACGGTGAGCTGGACGATGGCGGCGAGTTGCTCAACTCGTCGAAGAACACCTACAACGTGACCGGTTACTTCGAAAACGAGCGCTTCTCGGCGCGCCTGGCCTACAACTGGCGTTCCAAGTACAAGGCCGGCGTGGACCGGGGCGCCAGCCAGCACGTGGACGACATGCCGTCGCTGGCGGCCTCGGTCAACGTCAAGCTGACGGACAAGCTCACGCTGACCTTCGATGCGCTGAACCTCACCAACGAGACCATCAAGATGTACGCCGAAAACGAGGACCGGCCGCGCGCCTTCTACTCGAACGGCCGTACCTTCTACCTCGGCCTGCGCGGCAAGCTGTAATCGACCGGGGAGGCGCCGCGCGCGCCTCCCCAACCTGGAATCAATCCCATGACGTACCGACCAGAGGGCGGCCCGGCGATCGCGATCGCCTGGGAATGCCTGAGCAACTTCACACGCGACGACGCGTTTACCGCGCAGCTCACGCTGCGCAACGATGGCCTTGATGCGATCGCGCCCGGCTGGACCCTGTGCTTCAACACCTGCCGCAAGATCCTGCCCGAGACCGTCAGTGCCGGCTTTCGTGCCGCCCACCTGAACGGCGACCTGTTCAGCCTGGAACTACCGGGCGGTGGCGCCTGGTTGCCCGAGCAGGAATATGTCATCGAGTACGAGTCCCTGCACTGGGCGATCAGCATCACCGATGCGCCTTTGGGCTTCTATCTGCTGGATGCGGCGGGGAGGGCGTTCGACCTGGGCGATCCTGAGATCGCTCCCTTCGTGCGACCGGAACAACGCCACCGCATGCGCGGCGACCTGCTGCCCACGGCCGATGCGGCCTGGCGATTCGAACAGAATGCGGTGCTGTCGCTGCTGGACGACGACGCCGTCGGCCGCATTACGCCGCGCCCGCGCATGGCGCGCTTCGATGGGCGCAGCTGTGTGCTCGGGCGGTCGACGCCGATCGACGGCAGCGCCGGGTTCGACGACGAATCCGCCTTCCTGCGCTCGCTCCTGGCAACGCTGCCCGAGGGGGAGGGCGACACCCGCATCGCGCTCGAGACCGATCCCGCGCTGGAAGCCGAAGCCTACCAGCTGGAGATCGCGCCGGAGCGCGTCGTGGTGCGCGGCGCCGGCGCGCACGGCGTGTTCAACGGCCTGCAAAGCCTGGCCCAGCTCCTGGCGCGGGACGGCACGCTGCCATGCGGGACGGTCGTGGACACGCCGCGCTTCGCCTACCGCGGCATGATGCTCGACGTGGCGCGCCATTTCTCCAGCGTCGACACCGTGCTGCGCCTGCTCGACTGCATGGCGCGCTATAAACTCAACCGCTTCCACTTCCACCTGACCGACGACGAAGGCTGGCGCCTGGCGATCGCCGCGCTGCCCGAGCTGACCGAGGTCGGCGCCCGGCGCGGCGTTCCCGCGCCGGGCGAATCCCCCTGCCTGCCGCCGTCGTTCGGCTCCGGCGCCGACACCCGTTCGCCCGGCGGCAGCGGCTTTTATGGCGCCGACGAATTCGTGACCATCCTGCGCCACGCGCGGCGCCTGCACATCGAGGTGATCCCCGAATTCAATATGCCGGGCCACGCGCGCGCGGCGGTCGAGGCGATGCGGGTGCGCCATGCGCGCCTGATGGCGGCGGGAGATATCGCCGGCGCCGAAGAATACCTGCTGAGCGATCCGGATGACGCATCAAGCTACGAGTCGGTGCAGCTGTGGCATGACAACGTGATGTGCATCGCGCTGCCCTCGGTCGACCGCTTCATCGACACCGTGGTCGCCGAGGTCGCGGCGCTGTACCGGCAAGCCGGCGCGCCCTTGCGCGTGCTGCACACCGGCGGCGACGAGGTGCCGGTCGGCGCCTGGCTCGGCTCGCCCGCCTGCCAGGCGCGCATGCGCGCGCACGGCTGGCTGGAGGCGCGCCAGTTGCGCGACGACTTCCAGGCGCGCTGCCGCGCGATCCTGGCGCGTCACGGCATCGCCTTCAGCGGCTGGGAAGAGACCGCGCTGACCTCGAACGGCGCCGGCCAAGGCGAAGACGTCTACGTGTGGAACAACGGCTGGGGTTCCGGCCAGGAAGACTGCGCCAACCGCCTGGCCAATGCCGGCCACGAAGTGGTGCTGTCCAGCGCCGCCAGCCTGTACTTCGACTTCGCCTACGCCAAGCATCCGCAGGAACCGGGCTATTACTGGGCCGGCTTCATCGATACCCGTGAACCCTTCGGCATGGTTCCCCTCGATGCGCCGCTGCTGCCTCAGCATGACGCAATGGGCCGTGCGCCGACCCTTGCGCAAATAGCGGCGCTGGCCCCGCTCGACGCCGGCGGACGCCAACGCGTCAAGGGCTTGCAGGGGCAGCTGTGGGGCGAGAACGCGCGTTCGCGCGAACGGGTCGAGTACCTGGCGCTGCCGCGCCTGATCGGCCTGGCCGAACGGGCCTGGAGCGCCGACCCCGGCTGGAAGCATCCCGACGAACTGGCCGCCGACTGGAATGAATTCGCCAACCGCCTCGGCCAGCGCGAGCTGCCGCGCCTGGACCGCCTGGCGCAGCCCTGGGCCTACCGCCTGCCGCCGCCCGGCGCGGTGGTCGAGGAGGGCTGGCTGCATGCGAATATCGCCCTGCCGGGCCTGGCCGTGCATTACACTCTGGATGGCAGCGAGCCCGGCGCGCACAGCCCGCGCTACACGGCGCCGGCGCCGCTCGCCGGCAGCCGCAGCGTGAAGCTGGCCAGCGTCGACACCCGTGGACGCGCCAGCCGCATCGTCACCCTGAATCTGGAATTGCCATGACCGCGATGAACGACGCCCCTGCCGCCACGGCCTTGAAGGAAAGACGCCGTCATCCGCTGTCCTGGGTGCCGACCCTGTACCTGGCCCAGGGCCTGCCGTTCTACGCGGTGGCCCTGGTGGCGGGCCAGATGCTCAAGAGCATGGGCGTGCCGAACGACCAGATCGCGCGCTGGACTGGCTTATTGGGCCTGGCCTGGGCCTTCAAGGCGCTGTGGAGCCCGTTCATGGAACTGGCTCCCAGCCGGCGCCTGGCGGTGGTCGCCTGCCAGCTGATCGGCGGCGCCTGCCTGGCGCTGGTGGCGCTGGCGCTGCAGCTGCCGGCGTGGTTCGCCCTGTGCATCGCCTTGCTGGCGGTCGTCTCGCTGGCTTCGAGCACGCACGACATCGTCGCCGACGGCATCTATATCGCCAGCCTCGATGCGCGCGAGCAGGCCGCCTATGCCGGCTGGCAGGGCGCCTTCTTCAATGCGGCCAAGTTCATCTCGCTCGGTGGATTGCTGATCCTGGCCGGGGCGCTGGAACAGCGCTTCGGCATCGAGGCCGCCTGGACCACCGTGTTCCTGCTGCTGGGCGGCCTGATGGCGCTGCTCGGGCTGTACCACGTGCGCGCGCTGCCGGCCACGCCCAGGGTGGCCAGGGCCGGGCTCGGCCTGGGCAGCATCGGCGCCACCCTGCTGGACGTGATCAAGACCTTCTTCGCCAAGCCCGGCATCTGGCTGGCGATCCTGTTCATCATCCTGTTCCGCGCCGGCGAAGGGCAGATCCAGTCGATCGGCCCGCTGTTCCTGCGCGACGCGCGCGAAGTCGGCGGCCTGGGCCTCACCACCGCCGAAGTGGGCTGGGCCTACGGCACGGTCGGCACCGCCGCCTTTTTGGTGGGCAGTATCGCCGGCGGCTACTTCACGGCCTGGCTCGGCTTGACGCGCGCGCTGCCGATCCTCATCCTGGCCATGAACCTGCCGAACGCCGCCTTCTGGTACCTGAGCCATGCGCAACCCGAATCGATGGCGCTCATCGTCGGCCTGCTGGGGATCGAGATGTTCGGCTACGGCTTCGGCTTCGTCGGCGTGATCCTGTTCATCATGCAGGTGGTGGCCAGCGGCCGTTACCAGGCGGCCCACTACGCGCTGGGCACCGGTTTCATGCAGCTGGGTTTCGTGTTGTTCCGCACGATCAGCGGCGATATCCAGCAGGCGCTGGGCTACCGCGACTTCTTCCTGTGGGTGCTGCTGGCCAGCGTGCCGGTGCTGGTGCTGAGCCGCTTCATGCGGATCGCGCCCGCGGATAAGTCCGCCTCTAGCGCTTCTTGACCGGCAGGGCCAGCCAGCCGCGCCAGAGTCCGTCGCCGTCGCGCTCGACCTTCTGAATGTGCGGGCGGGTGGCGTCCAGCCGCCACACCGCCTGGCGCTCGAGCCAGTCTTCGTACATCGCGCGAAAACGCGGCCAGTCGCCGTCGAAGTCGAGGCAGGCATAGCTGCCGGCCGGCAGCACGCGCAGGCCGAGCGTCGGATCGTCGTCCGGCGCATCGGCGCCAAAGCCGCCATCCGGCGCCGCCGCGCCGAAGCCAAAGTCGTAGCAGTATTCGCGCTCGCCGGTGAAGCCGGGATCCTCGTCGAACACCCCATACCAGGACGCGCCGCGCGCCAGGCTGGAGCGTTCGCGCTCGCAGATGAAGGCATTGCAGGCCAGCGACAGGGCGGCGCCCGACTGGCCGAAGAAGCGCTGGTAGCGCAGCTTGATGCCGGGCAGGCTGCGCACCGTGACGCGGGCGGCGACACTGCCCGGTTCGGGCGGGCAGTAGGGCGCCTGCAGGGCCGCCAGGTTGCTCGGCTCGGCCACGAAGAAGCTGACGTCGCTCTCGCGCCCGACCTGGGCGTCCATATAGGCGCGCCAGCCGCCGTCGCGCCACTCCTTGGCCGACATCGCGAACTGCTGGCGGAAGGCCTTGGAAAAGGCCGCGTTGGACGGGAAGCCGCAATCCTGGGCGATGCGCCCGACCGGCACGTCCGGCTCGTGGCGCAGCAGGTGGGCGGCGCGGCGCAGGCGGCGCTTGCGCTGGTATTCCACCGCCGAGAAACCGGTGAGTTCGCGGAAGATGCGGTCGAAGTGGTAGCTCGAATAGCTGGCCGAGGCGGCCAGGCTGCCCAGGGCCAGCGGGTCGCCGACCGAATCGAGCATCAGGTCCATCACCTCGTAGAGGCGCGAATCGCGCGCGGTCGCCCGCCCGGCGGGTGGCGAATCCACGCGCGTGCGTGGCATGGGAGATGCGGTGGGGAGTGCGGGAGCGGGCATCGCATAACGTCATTACAAGACTGAATCGATTATGCGGCCAAACCCCTTTGTATGGCGAACTGTGTGTACTCACGACAACACTCTGAGCTTGCGCAATGGTACATGCGTTTTCGTATAAAAAGTATAAGATCCGTCATGACGCAAGAAGTCCTGCTGCGCTGCAATAAGTGATTAAATCACTTACAATGATGAATTATTTAAAACATAAGACGCCGACGCGCGTTACTGTCTACGGGAGAAGACATGCAGACAGCACTCTCGGCGGGTTTCATCCTTGCCATCGTTTTGTGGGGCGTGATCGCTCCTGACAGCATGGGGGCGGTGTTCGACACCGTCCTCGCATCCGTGACCCGCAACTTCGGCTGGTTCTACCTCTGGGTGGTGCTGGGCCTGGTGGCCTTCGCCCTGTTCATGGCCTTCAGCCGCTACGGCAACCTCAAGCTGGGCGACGAGGACGACGAGCCCGAGTTCTCGATCGGCAGCTGGTTCTCGATGCTGTTCGCCGCCGGCATGGGCATCGGTCTGGTGTTCTTCGGCGTGGCCGAGCCGATCTCGCACTACATCGACGCGCCGCCGGGCACCGTGTCTGCCACCCCGGAAGCGGCGGGCGTAGCGATGCGCTACACCTTCTTCCACTGGGGCATCCATCCGTGGGCCGTCTACAGCGCGGTGGCGCTGGCGATCGCCTTCTTCCAGTACCGGCGCGGCGGCGACGCCCTGGTCAGCACCGCGACCGGGGCTTTGCCCTGGCCGCTCGTCAAGCGCCTGGGCGGCCTGTTCAACGGGCTGGCGGTGGTGGCCACCGCCTTCGGCGTGGCCGCTTCGCTCGGCCTTGGCGCCATGCAGATCAACAGCGGCATGAACACGGTGTTCGGCCTCGCGATCAGCGAATATTCGCAGATCGGCATCATCCTGGTCGCCACCGCCCTGTTCCTGGGGTCGGCGGTCAGCGGCGTGACGCGCGGCGTCAAGATCCTGTCGAACATCAACATGACCATGGCGGCCGTGCTGGCGCTGGTGGTGTTCCTGGTCGGTCCGACGGTGGCGATCATCGACACCTTCACCAGCACCCTGGGCAGCTACGTGACCGAGTTCGTGCGCATGAGCCTGCGCGCCACCCCGTTCCGCGACAGCAACTGGGTCGGCAGCTGGACCATCTTCTACTGGGCCTGGTGGATCTCGTGGTCGCCGTTCGTCGGCCTGTTCATCGCGCGCGTCTCGCGCGGCCGCACGATCCGCGAATTCATCATCGGCACCATGCTGGCGCCGACCCTGGCCGCCTTCCTGTGGTTCTCGATCTTCGGCGGCACCGCGCTGCACATGGAGATCTGGCAGCAGATCCCGATCTCGGACGCGGTCCGCGCCGACACCTCGACCGCGCTGTTCGCGCTGTTCGACGCGCTGCCGCTGGGCCTGATCATGTCGGCCGTGGCCACGGTGCTGGTGCTGGTGTTCTTCGTCACCTCGGGCGACTCGGCGGTGCTGGTGCTGGGCATGATGAGCAGCGGCGGCAACCCGAACCCGTCCACCAAGACCAAGCTGATGTGGGGCGGCCTGATTGCCGGCATGGCGATCAGCCTGCTGCTGGCGGGCGGCCTGAAGGCGCTGCAGACGGCCACCATCGTGTTCGCGGTGCCGTTCTCGCTGGTGATCATCCTGATGCTGGTCTCGCTCTACCGCGCCGTGTGCGAGGACTGGACGGCGCACGAGAAGCGCGAGCGCGAACTGCGCCGCCGCATGCGCCAGATGGTCGAGAAATAAGGAAAGCGCGCCCCTGTACGGGGCGCGCGGCAAGTCAGGTGGCCAGCATCCGCAGCAGCAGGCCGGTGAGGTAGGCGCAGTAGGTGCCGAGCGCATAGCCGATCACCGCCAGCAGCACCCCGACCGGGGCCAGCGCCGGATGGAAGGCGCTGGCGATCACCGGCGCCGAGGCGGCGCCGCCGATATTGGCCTGCGAGCCGACCGCCATGAAGAACAGCGGCGCCCGGATCAGCTTGGCCACCAGCAGCATCAGGCCGCCGTGCACCGCGATCCAGATCAGGCCCAGCAGGAACAGCCATGGGCGGTCGAGCAGCGCGTTCAGGTCCATGTGCATGCCGATGGTCGCCACCAGGATGTACAGCATGGCCGAACCGATGGTCGAGGCGCCGGCGCCTTCCAGCTTGCGCGCCCGCGTAAAGCTCAGCAGCAGGCCGAAGGTGGTGGCATACACCACGATCCAGAAGAAGTTCGAGGTCAGGCTGTAGTCCTGCAGGCGCCATTCGGCCGGCAGGCTCGAGATCCAGGCCACGGTGGGGCCGGTCAGCGCATGCGACAGGCCGGTCGCGCCCAGGCCCACGGCCAGCACCACCATCACGTCGGTGAGCGTCGGAATGCGCGCGTGCTCGGCCTGGTAATGCTCGATCTTTTCCTTGAGCGCGTTGATGGCGGAGACGTCGGCGCCGGTCCAGCGGTCGAAGGCCTGGGCGCGGCTGGCCAGGAACAGCAGCACCGCCATCCAGACGTTGGCGACCAGCACGTCGACCGCCACGAACTGGCCGAACAGGGTCGCTTCGACCTCGAACACTTCCTTCATCGCGGCCTGGTTGGCGCCGCCGCCGATCCAGGAGCCGGCCACCGTGGTCATGCCGCGCCAGGTGTCGCCGGCCACGGTTTCGGGATGGATGAAGTCCATCGCGAGGAAAGACACGATGGCGCCCAGCATCACGCCCAGGGTGCCGGTCAGGAACATGATGATGGCCTTCGGGCCGAGCCGCAGGACGGCGCCGAAGTCGATCGCCACGCACAGCAGCACCAGCGCCGTCGGCAGCAGGTAGTCGCGCGCCACCGGATACAGCGAAGAAGCATTGCCATCGATGATCCCCGCCGTGTTGAGCAGCGCCGGGATCAGGTAGCACAGCAGCAGGGCCGGCACATAGGTGTAGAACTTGTGCCAGAAACCGGATTTGCGGGAAGCGCTCCAGAAGACGGCGCCGAGGATGACGGCCAGCATGCCGAGGACGACGGCATCGTTGGTGACTAGCGGAGAGACAGATTGCATCGTAGGTCCAGGTAAAGGGTGGATCGGCGAGCCCGCCGCCAATGCGGCTGGACGGCGCATTCTACAGTTTTTGTCTTGAAAATCATGTCTTTACGGCAAGCCAAAAACGTGGCGCTTGTCTCCCGTTTGTCTCGCTCACATGCGCGGGCACGGGCTCGAAGCATGGTGAAATAGGTCCACATCACATTCAGGAGGCATCATGGCTGGCACATTCAAGGCAGGTGACAAGGTGCAGTGGAAGTCGTCGCAAGGCACGGTCACGGGCAAGGTCAAGAAAAAGCTGACCACGCCGACCGACATCAAGGGCCACCACGTGGCGGCGTCGAAGGATAAGCCCGAATACCTGGTGGCCAGCGACAAGACCGGGGCCGAGGCGGCGCACAAGCCGGGATCGCTCAAGAAGGTATGATGGACTGCGCTTAAGATTCGCTTCACCTTCGCGCGGCATGCTCGGCGGCGGGTCGGACTTTTTTCCCGACCTGCGCCATACTGGCGTTCCCCAGTTGCCGGAACCTCGCATGCGCATCCTGTTGGTCGAAGACGATACCTCTCTTGGCGAAACCATCCAGGCTTGGCTGCGCCTGGACCAGCACGCGGTGGACTGGGTCCAGCGCGGCGACTCGGCCGACACCGCCCTCAAGACCCACCATTACGACTGCGTGCTGCTCGACCGCGGCCTGCCCGGCCTGTCCGGCGACGACCTGCTGGCGCGGCTGCGCGCGGCCGGCAACGGCGTGCCGGTGATCCTGATCACCGCCTTCAATGCGCTGGCCGACCGGGTCGAGGGGCTGGACCTGGGCGCCGACGACTACCTGGTCAAGCCGTTCGAGCTCGAAGAAATGTCGGCCCGCATCCGCGCCGCCGTGCGGCGCGGCGCCAACCAGGTCAGCAATGCGCTGCGGCACGCCGGCATCGCCCTCAACCTCGACACCAAACAGGCCACCCTGGGCGGCCAGCCGGTCGCGCTGACCGCGCGCGAATACAATGTGCTGTACGCGCTGCTATTGAGGAAGAACTCCATCGTCACCCGCGCCCAGATCGAGGAAACCCTGTACGGCTGGGGCGACGAGGTGGAAAGCAATGCGATCGAGGTGTACATCCACAACCTGCGCAAGAAGTTTGGGGGCGACAGCATCGTGACGGTGCGCGGCCTGGGTTACCGGTTGAAGAACGATGGCGAATAAGGCAAGCGACAAGGATGCGCCGTGGTCGCTGCGGCGGCGCCTGCTGGCCGTCATCGTCGCCGCCAGCACCGTGCTGTGGCTGGCGAGCCTGGGCATCGTCACCGTGATCGCCTGGCAGGAAACCAACGAGGTGTTCGACGACGCGCTGGAAGAGTCGGGCTACATGATCATGGCCGCCACCACCGACTGGAACGAACGCGGCCTGCTGCCGCAGGCGGGAGCGGGCGGCGCGCACGGCCGCAAGGTCGACATGCAGTACCAGATCGTGGTCGACGCTCGCGTGATCCAGCGCACCGGCGATGCGCCGTTGCGCCCCTTCGTGTCCAATTTCGACGATGACAACGGCTTCGCCGAGGCGCTGGCCAATGGCGAGCGCTGGCGCGTGTTCGTGGTGCGCGACGAGGCCCGCAACTTCGAGGTGCAGGTCGGCCAGCAGGTGGATAAACGGTACGACATCCTGGAAGAACTGGCCGATTCGCTGTGGCTGCCGGTGTTGGGTTTCCTGCTGCTGCTGGCGCTGGTGTGCTGGATCCTGACCGGCCGCGTCCTCAAACCCTTGCGCCGCACCGCCGCCAGCATCGCGGCCAAGACGCCCGACGACCTGGCCCAGGTGCCGACCGCGGGCCAGGCGCGCGAGGTGCTGCCGATCGTGCAGGCGCTCAACGGCGTACTGGGACGGCTGGACGCGGCCCTGCAGGCCGAGCGCCGCTTCACCGCCGACGCCGCCCACGAGCTGCGCACGCCACTGGCCGGCCTGCATATGCACGTGCAGCTGCTGCAGCGTCAGCATCCCGAGCTGGCCGCGCCGTTCCAGAAGCTGCGCCAGGACATCGCGCGCCTGACGGCGCTGGTCGACAGCCTCTTGACGCTGGCGCGCCTGGATCCGCTGGCGCGCGAGCAGCTGGTGCGCCAGCCGGTCCTGCTGGCGCCGTTGTTCGAGCGCGTGGCCGCCATGCATGCGCAGGAGGCGGCCGCGCGCGGCATCGTGCTGGCCCTGCGCTGCGAGGTGCACGAGGTGCAGGCCGATCCGCAGATGCTCGAGATCGTGCTGCGCAACCTGGTCGACAACGCGTTGCGCTACTGCCCGGACGACAGCCGGATCGAGATCGCGGCCGTGCCCCACGCCGGCCACGCGCGCATCGTGGTGCGCGACGACGGCCCCGGCGTCGATGCCGACAGCCGCCAGCGCCTGACCGAGCGTTTCTTCCGCGTGCTGGGGCAGGGGCGGCAGGGCAGCGGGCTCGGACTGTCGATCGTCAAGCGCATCGCCGACCTGCACGGCATCGTGCTGGCGTTCGGGCCCGGGATCGATGGCCGCGGCCTGGGCGTGACGCTGGACCTGCCCTCTCTCTAGATTATCCACCTTGGGTAAATGTTGGTACTTGTATTAAGCCAACTCGGCATTATGTGCGGGGCATGCTAAAACAGAAACTGAACTGGAAGCGGCCCCTGTTTTACGTTCTTCTGCCGATCTTTTTCGTCATGGCTTTCCTGGGCTTTCCATTGCCGGTCGCCCCGCCGCCGGCCACCAAGCCGGCGCAGGAGCAGGCTGTCGTCGTGAAAAAGAAGAAGAAACGCATCGGATTATTGATGCGTAAAGAGGAGCGCCAGGACGACGCATCCTGAGCAGGGAAAACCACTGAAAGCGACCATGGACCAACCTGGCCGGCTGCACGCGTTCGACAATCTTCGCGCAATCATGATGTGGCTTGGCATCGTTCTCCACGTCGCCCTCAACCATACGACCGGTCAATCGCCCCTGCCATGGCGCGATTCGCAGACAACACCGCTGGCCGACTTCGTCCTGATGTTCATCCACGCCTTTCGGATGCCAGTGTTCTTCATCCTGGCCGGCTTCTTCGTCGCATTCCTTGTCGCGCGCCGTGGGGCGCTGGGCATGCTCAGGCACCGCATGCGGCGGCTGCTGCTGCCGTTCGCGATCTTCTGGCCGATCCTGATCATCTGCACCACCGTCCTGATGCTCGTCTACTTGCACATCATGGCGCGCGGGACGGTCGGCATCGATCTGCGGCTGCTGGCGAACAAGAGCGCCGGCGCGACACCGTTCAACACGATGCATATGTGGTTCATCTATTATCTGATCTGGTTCTGCGTGCTGACCGCGGCGCTGGCGCCGCTGTGGGCCAAGGCGCCCGCCGGACTGCAAGGCCTGGTCGACCGTGTCTTCACAGCGCTGACCACGCATTGGTGGGGCGCCCTGGTGCTTACGGTTCCGCTGGCAGCCGTCGGCGCAGGCTACCGGGCCGGCATGCTCGCTTCCAGCGGCTCTTTCATCCCGCAAGCGGCCGAGGTCGTGCACAACGGCCTGTTCTTCGTGTTCGGATTGCTCGCACATCGGCACCAGGATGCGCTGTTCCCACGGCTCATAGGCAGTGGCTGGCGCAACGCGATTGCCGGCGGTGTCGTATTCACAGGCGTACTCGGCCTGTTTATCGCCTTCGTCACCAGGCCCGGGACTGTGCCCAACGTCGAGATGTGGATCGCCTTTTTCTACAACCTGGCCAGTTGGCTGTGGAGCTTCGCGCTGATCGGCCTGTTCTTGCGCTATGTGTCGAACCAGAACCGCTTGCTGCGTTATGTGTCCGAGAGTTCGTACTGGGTATTTCTGATGCACATGCTGGGAACGATCGGCTTCGGCGCCATGGTATACAGCTTGCCGCTGGGCGCCCTCGCCAAGATGACGCTGAACCTCATCGTCACGACAGTCGCCTGCCTGCTGACCTATCACCTGTTCGTGCGTAACACCTTCATCGGGGTGCTGCTCAATGGCAAACGCCAGCGTCTCCAGGCCTCTTAAGATCGGTTTAATGTCCGGCCGTTGTAATGCGCCTGTGCCTGCCCAGGACGCAGGCGAACCCAACAGACCAGACAAAGGACCGACCATGAAACGCTTATTCCAGTTCTCTTGCATCGCCGCATTGTTCGCCGGTTCGGCCGTCGCCGTCGCCCAGAATGGCGCGGCGCCTGCCGCCGCTCCCGCGGCAGTCGCCGCACCGGCCGCCAAGCCGGCGCCATCGGGCTATACCGGCCCGTCCGGCGCCCCGCTGATGACGGCGAAAGACTTGCTGGCCAAGGGCAAGGACGACCAGTACGTGCGCCTGAAAGGCAAGCTGACCAGCCACAAGGGCGACGAGGACTATGAGTTCACCGACGCCAGCGGCAAGATCACCGTCGAGATCGACGCCGACCGCTTCCCGCAGGGCGTGACGGTCGACCACAACACCCTGGTCGAGCTGACCGGCGAGTTCGACAAGGAGATGTTCGGCGAATCGACGCTGGACGTCGAGCAGATCAAGGTCGTGAGCAACTGAGTCCCCATGCGGCAGGCGTGGGCGATAATGGCGGTTTGACCGCCACGCCACGCCGCCCATGTACTACGATCACGCCGACCTGACGCGCAACTTCGACACCGGCACCCTGCAGCGCGGGGAAGATGTCGCGCGCAAGGGCAAGGTGCGGATGGCGCGCCGCGACGGCGACCGGCTCGTCGGCGAAGTCGGCGGCAGCGGCGGCGAACTGTATCGCCAGACCATCCGCTTCCGCGCCGAGCGGGGCGGCATCGGCTTCCAGGGCAGTTGCAGCTGTCCCATGAGCTATAACTGCAAGCATGTGGTTGCCGTGCTGCTGACGGACCTGGATGCGGTGGCGGCTGCCAGGTCGCCGCAAGCGGTAGCCGCGCTGACCGAGCGCTGGCTGCAGCAGCTGGCGAGCTTGCCGGCCGCCGTGGACGCATCTTCCGGCGGCGCCTCCGAATCGGACCTGGCCTGGGTGCTGGCGCCCGACCCGGCCACGGGCGCGCCGCGTCTGCACGTGCGCCTCGCGCGCCGGCGCAAGAACGGCGATATTTCCACCACCCTCCCGATCAACGATATTCATGCAATGATCGGCTCCCCGGCATTGCCTGGCGAAGAGGAATTCCTGCGGCTGTTCGTGGCGTTGAAGGCAGGCCGGGTGGTCGCCAGCGGCGCCGCGCCATCGGGGCCGATCGGCGCGCAGTTGCTTGGGCGCTTGTGTAGCGCGGGAAGGCTGCTGTTTGGCTGGTCGGACGACGACATGCGGCGGGGGAGGGTCTATCTCATGCGGCCCGGGCCGCGGCGCCAGGCGAGCCTGTGCTGGCGATCCGCCGAACAATTCGGCGATGCCGTGACATTGGGCTGGCAGTTCGACGATGCCGGCGCGCCAGATGCGGTGCTGCCGACCGACCCGCCGTACTACCTCGAGGATGACATGCTCGGCGAGCTGGCCTTGCCGCCGTCGCTCGCGCAATTTCCTCCGGCCTTGCTGGTGAGCGTGGCGGCCGAGGCGCCCGCGCTGCACCCCGAGCAGCGCGCCGGCATGGCCTTGCGCCTTGCCGATCTCGGCCTGGACCGTTTGGTGCCGCTGCCACAGGCAATCGAGACGCGGCGCCGCAGCGACATCGTCCCCATCCCCTGCCTGCTCCTCGACAGCGGATATACCGACCCGGGCCGGGACCTGATCTGGCATGACTACGCGATTCCTTATTTCGAGTACGACGGCTGCAGCACGGACGGTGTGGACGAGCCGGTCCTGCGCACGGTGGAGGATGGCGTCGTCCAGCTCATCGAGCGCGATCTCGCCGCCGAAGCGGCGGCCGCCGCCGTGCTGGCCGATCTCGGTTTCCGCGCGCCGCCAGCCGGTTCCCCGCTGGGCGAGTTGCCCGATGCGCTGCAACTGGACGACGAAGCGGCCTGGGTCGCTTTCGCACGTCGTGATATCCCACGCCTGCGTGCGGCCGGATGGGAGATCGATTTCGATGGCAACTACCGCTACGACCTGGCCGAAGTCGACGACTGGTATGCGGAGCTCGACGAAGAAGGCGAGGGCGGCAATGGCTGGTTCTCGCTCGAGCTGGGCATCGTCGTCGGCGGCGAGCGCCATGCCGTGTTGCCCCTGCTGGTGCAGATGGTGCGCGCCGCGCCGCGCGACTTCACCCCGGCGGCGCTGGCCGCGCGCGGCGACGAGGAACACCTGCTGGTCGAGCTGGACACCTTCGAGCGCGTCGCCCTGCCGTGGGGTCGCGTCAAACCGATCCTGACCACCTTGGGCGAGCTGTACTTCGGCGAGCGCCTGGGCAATGGAGTGCGCCTGCCGGCCATGGATGCCGCGCGCCTGGCCGAACTGGAGCGCGCCGCGCGGCTGCGCTGGATCGGTGGCGAGCGCCTGCGCGAGCTGGGCCGCAAGCTCGACAGTTTCGGCGGCATCCAGGCGGTCGCGCCGCCCGCGGGCTTGCAGGCGTCCTTGCGGCCCTACCAGCTGGGCGGCCTGGCCTGGCTGCAGTTCCTGCGCGAATACGGCTTCGGCGGCATCCTGGCCGACGACATGGGGTTGGGAAAAACGGTCCAGACCCTGGCCCACATCCTGTGCGAAAAAGAGGCCGGGCGGCTCGATGCGCCGGCCCTGGTCGTGGCGCCGACCAGCCTGATGCCGAACTGGCAGGCCGAAGCCGCGCGCTTCGCGCCCGGCCTGCGGGTGCTGCTCCTGCACGGCAAGGAGCGCGCCGCGCAGTTCGACGCCATCGGCGAGCACGACCTGGTGCTGACCACCTATGCCTTGCTGGGCCGCGACGAAGAAGCGTTGCGCCGGCACCGCTACCACCTCATGATCCTGGATGAAGCGCAGTACATCAAGAACAGCCGCACCAAGGCCGCGCAGACCGCGCGCCTGCTCGATGCCCGCCATCGCCTGTGCCTGACCGGCACGCCGGTGCAGAACCACCTGGGCGAACTCTGGTCGCAGTTCAACTTCCTGATGCCGGGCCTGTTGGGCGACGAGAAATCCTTCAAGGCCGATTACCGCAAGCCGATCGAGCAGGGGAACGACGTGCAGCGCAAGGATTTCCTGGCGCGCCGCGTCAAACCCTTCATGCTGCGCCGGACCAAGGACAAGGTGGCCACCGAACTCCCGCCCAAGACCGAGATCGTGCTGCCGGTCGAGCTGGGCAGCGCGCAGCGCGACCTGTACGAGACGGTGCGGGTGGCGATGGACCGCAAGGTGCGGGCCGAGATCGACCGCAAGGGACTGGCGCGCAGCCACATCGTGATCCTCGAGGCCCTGCTCAAGCTGCGCCAGGTATGCTGCGATCCACGCCTGATCGAACCAATGAGCGTGACCGGCTCGGCCAAGCTCGATACGCTGATGGAGTTGCTCGACACCTTGACCAGTGAAGGCCGCAAGGTTCTGGTGTTCTCGCAGTTCACCAGCATGCTGGCGCTGGTCGGCGCCGCATTGCGCGAGCGCGGCACCGACTTCGTCGAGCTTACCGGCAGCACGCTCGACCGCGCCGCCCCGGTCGCCGCCTTCCAGCAGGGGCAGGTCGGGGTGTTCCTGATCAGCCTGAAGGCCGGCGGGGTAGGGCTCAACCTGACGGCGGCCGACACCGTCATCCATTACGACCCCTGGTGGAACCCGGCCACCGAGAACCAGGCCACCGACCGCGCCTGGCGCATCGGCCAGCAGCAGCCGGTCTTCGTCTACAAGCTGATCGCGCGCGGCACGCTGGAAGAAAAAATCCAGGAGCTGCAGTGGCGCAAGGGTGAGCTGGCCGATGCGGTGCTGAGCAATGAGGAAGAGACCGAACTGGCGCCGGGTCTGCAGGCGGACGACTTGCGCGCCATTTTCTCCCTGGATGCTAGTCCTGCACCACGCTGACGCGCGCGAAGCGCAGGTTCTCGAACACCTTGATGCGCCCGGTCAGCGGCCACCAGTCGTACAGGAAGATCTGGGCCGGCCGCCACATCGCCACCCAGCCGATGATGGTCAGGCTCTCGCGCGCGATCCTGGCGAAGTGACCGCTGGAAAACGTCTCGATGGCTGCCGCCAGCAACAGGCAGCTGACGACGAAGGCCACCCCGATCGCCAGGCTGATGCGGCCCTGGCGCAGCAGTTGCTTCAGCTCGCCGCGCACCAGTTCCACCTTGTAGCCGTAGTAGTTATGGATCGCGTCCGCGACCATGTCGCCAGCCTGTCCCACTGGCGGCAACTGCTCGACGTGGATGTTCAGGTGCAGGAGGCTGGCCGGCGGCAGCGACAGCGCCCAGTTCTCGATGTAGGCCTCGCAGGCGTGGTCGAGGTCCTTGTTCAGGAAAGGCGCCGGATCGAGCGAATTGAACAGCTGCTGCAGTTCGCGCACGCGTAGCTCGAGGGTATGGGTGGGTGATTCACTGATGTGCATGCGGCAAGCGTACCGCAGGGCATCATCATGGGCAACCGTGGCCGCTCATTCACTGACACGCTGCGGGAAGCTGTTTGTCAGCCAGTCGATGAACACACGCAGGCGCTGCGTCAGGTGGCGGTTCTGCGGATACACCACGTGGAAGGGAAAGCCGGCCGGGCGCCAGTCGGCCAGGATCTCGACCAGCGACCCATCCCGCAGGTGCTTGCCGGCGCAATAGCTGAAGGTCTGGACGATGCCGAGCCCGGCCACGGCGGCGGCCAGGTGCGCATTGCTTTCATTGATGCCGACCCGGTGCTCCACCTTGATTTCCACGCTCTCGCCGCCGCGCGCGAACCTGAACGGCAGGGCGCGGCCATTCGTGGTCAGGACATAGCTGACGAGGCGATGGCCGTTTTTCAGTTCGTCCGGATAGGCCGGCGTGCCGAACTGCTTCAGGTAGGACGGCGCCGCGCAGGTGACCATCGTGGCCTGGCCGATGCTGCGCGCCACCAACGACGAGTCGTTCAGCGCGCCGCCGCGGATGACGCAGTCGACGTTGTCGGCGATCAGGTCCGCGGCCCGGTCCGAGACGCCGAGCTCGATGCGGATGTCGGGATAGCGCGCCAGGAATTCGGGCAGCGCCGGCAGCAGCACGTCGCTGGCCGTCGACGAGCCGATGTCGATGCGTAGCTGGCCACGCGGCTTGCCGCGGGCGATATCGAAGGAGGTGTCGATCTCTTCCAGGTCGGCCAGGATGCGCCCTGTCTTCTCGTAGTAGTCGCGTCCCTCCGGCGTGACCGTGACGCGGCGCGTGGTCCGCTGCAGCAGCCGCACACCGAGGTGCGTTTCCAGTTCGCGCACCAGCTTGCTCAAGGTGGCGTTCGGCATGTTCAGCGAATCGGCGGCGCGGGTGAAGCTGCCGGCTTCCACCACGCGGCCGAAGGCGCGCAGGGCGAGTAACTGGTCCAAGAGTGTCCTTCCCGAAAAACGTTCTCATTATCTACATGTGTAAATAATGTATTTCACTTTTCAGGATTTATCAATAAACGAGCGGTCGTTAAAGTTCATCCATGCCTTCGCGACGCGACAGGCACACAACGGACCCCGACTACTGAAAGGACATACCATGAACACCCAACTGAACGGCAAGATCGCCCTCGTCACCGGCGGCACCACGGGCATCGGGCTGGCGACGGCGCGCGAATTCGCGGCCCAGGGCGCGCGCGTCTACGTCACCGGCCGTCGCCAGAACGAGCTGGACGCCGCGGTCGAGGCGATCGGCCCGGCCGCCACCGGCATCCGCGCCGATGCGTCGAGCCTGGCCGACCTCGACAAGGTGTATGCGCAGATCGCGCGCGACGCGGGGCGTCTCGACATCCTGTTCGCCAATGCCGGCGGCGGCGACATGATGCCGCTCGGCGCCATCACCGAAGAGCACTTCGACCGCATCTTCGCGACCAATGTGCGCGGCCTGCTGTTCACCGTGCAGAAGGCGCTGCCGCTGCTGGTCGACGGCGGCGCGATCGTCCTGACCGCGTCGACGACTTCGGTGCAGGGCACCGCGGGCTTCAGCGTCTACAGCGCCAGCAAGGCGGCGGTGCGCAACTTCGCCCGCTCGTGGGCGATGGACTTGAAGGAGCGCGGCATCCGCGTGAACGTCATCAGTCCCGGTCCGATCCGCACCCCGGGCCTGGGCGGGCTGGTCGACGACGCCGGCCGCCAGGGCCTGTTCGACCACCTGGCCGCGCAAGTGCCGATGGGGCGCCTGGGCGAGCCGGAAGAAATCGGCAAGGCCGTGACCTTCCTGGCCTCGAACGCCGCCAGCTACATCAACGGCATCGAGTTGTTCGTCGACGGCGGCATGGTCCAGGTCTGAGGCGCCATGCAAAAGGCCCGCCACCGGGGCGGGCCTTACGTCCGGCGCGGCGACTGCTTACGCCGACTTGTCCTGGTGCGCGTCGAGCTGCGCGCGCAATTCCTGGCCGTTCGAACGCGTGTAGTCCTTGTTGACTTCGCGCTTGATCAGCGATTTGAGCTGCGGGTCGATGGTCGAGCGAAGCACGCCCAGGAATTCGGGCGACGCCGATACCACCAGCTGTTCGAAGCGGCCGGCCTGGTGTGCCTGCTGCAGGTAGTTCGACACATCCTTGGCGAATTTCTGCGTCTCGTGCTCGGTCGGCGTGACGGCCGGCTGGTAATCGTTGCCTTGCGCGCCGGCAGGCGCGGCATGCTGGAATCCGCCGCCTTGTCCGCCGCCGATATTGTGGCCGCTGTTCTGCGCGGAACGCGGGCTCATCTTGTCGGTGACAATGTCCAGCTCGCGCTGTTGCGCGGCCGGATTGACCAGGTCTTCGACCTCTTGCAAGGATGCCGCGTTATCGGCGTCGGAAAAGATGCGTGCACGGCCGGCATTGGCTGCGATCGTCCAGGTTGTTGGCATATTACCCCCTGTAAAAATGGTGTGATGGCAATCGCCCGCTACATCGTCCCGATAATGTTGAGCCAGGACTTCTGCATGGCGACAAGTGATGATTCAGTATAGCCCTGCGTGAAAATGCCCGGCGCACCGCCTTCTCTGGCGTGCGTGACTTGCTCCATCGAAACAGGCGCTAAATCAATTTCCTTGGGGCGTGCTGTAGCTAACCGACCGTACTGTTCGTGCGCGGCATCATGAATCCATCGTCAACAAGCATTGGAAGGAGTTCATCATGGGTAAGTATTTCATCGGTTGGCTGCTGGGGATTCCTGCTGTCGTGCTCGTTATCCTGTACTTCATTTTCGGCTGACGCATGTTGGTCGCACAAAAGAAAACGCCACCGTCCAGGTGGCGTTCTCTTTTGTGTGTCCGGCGAATGGGTCGTGGCAAACGTCAGGGCAGGGCCGGTTCCGGGACTTTCTCGGAAGCCAGCTGTTCCGCCGCGATGTCCTGCAGGGCGGCGGCGGTGCGCGCGTCGATGCCGATCTCGCGCGCGATCGCGTCGCCGGCGCCGAGCGAGCGCGGATCGCGTCCAGTGATGCTGCCGAAGATGGTCAGCGCTTCCAGATAATAGCCATGGGCGCTGCCATGATAGGCGTCGTCTCCCCATAGGTTGACCTGGCCGGCGGGTATGCCGTGATAGGGATTGGCGGCGGCCACGCCGCTGGCGATCGCGCGGTTCCATGCTTCGCCGACCGGAATCACGCCGCTGATGAAGCGCGAAGCGGCATGGGCCGCGTCATGGCCGCGGCGCACGTCCAGCGCCATCTGCCGGATCGGCTTGCCGTACCAGACGCCGCTCGGCAGCCAGGTCTGGTCGGCGCGCGACCAGGTTGCGGTCAGGCGGACGTCGACCTGCGGATTTTGCTGGTGGAAAGCCTGGGCCAGCAGGCCGCTGTAATGGATCAGCTTGGCGGGGTCGCCGGGCGCGTCCTGGTCCAGCGTGCTATACCCTTGCAGCAGCACGATATCCCACGGTTTCACGATGAGGCCGTGGCGCTGCTTGTAGTGGAAATCGAGGCCGGCGCCGCCTTCCGTTTCCAGGCTCACCTCGTAGTCCAGTCCCGCCTGCTCCGTCATCGCCTTGAACAGCGCCGGCACGCCGCCGATCTTCGTGCCGTTCAGGTCGCTCACCGTGTGCGGGCGGAAGCCGTTGACCGCCGGCGCGCCGGCGCCGTAGGTAAAACTGTTGCCGACGAAGAGGATGGTGGTGGCGCAGGCCAGCGGGGAAAGACTCATTGCGGAGATGGCGAAGAGCAGGGCGCCGGTGCGGCGCACGGTAAGGGAAACGGACATCGTGATCCTATCTTGCATGTGGGAGATGTCAGTGTGCAAGGAATATAAGCGAGGAAGCAAGCAGGATTTTTGCAAGCCCTGCCGTGTTACTCTTGCTATTCGTTCAATAACAACCGGAATCCAATGAAAGCCATCCTTCCCGTCATTGCCGCCGCCACCCTGATCGCCGGCTGCGCCGCCACCCCGGCCCCGAGCGATTCGCGCGATCAGTTCATGGCGACGCTGCAAGGCATGTGCGGCCAGCGCTTCGAAGGTGCGCAATCGTATGCGGTCGACCCGAACAATGAATTCGCCGGCAAGAAGATCTCGACCCAGGTCCATTGCAGCCCGACCGACATCCGCATGCCGGTGCAGGTCGGCGAAGACCGTTCGCGCACCTGGATCTTCACCAGGCCACAAGCCGGACTGGAACTGCGCCACGATCACCGCCACGCGGACGGCACGCCGGACAAGGTCACCATGTACGGCGGCATGGCGAAGGAGGGCGGCACCGCGCGCTCCCAGGCGTTCCAGGCGGACAAATACACCGCCGACCTCGTGCCCGGCGCGGAAACGAACGTCTGGACCGTCAGCCTGAGCGAGGATGGCAGGACCCTGACGTATCGCCTGGAGCGCCATGCCAGGCCGCGCGCCGAATTCGTCCTGCAGCGCGTACCGGGATAAATGGTGAATCTGGCCGTATGTTGCAGTGCGCAACGTTGCGACGTGATAATTTGCAAATAGCTATACTCAAGCGGTCGGCGATGTCGTCCTATCTTGAAGGAGCTTCATGCGGTTCAGATCGGTACAACTATCCATGCGCTTCATCGTCCCGCTGGCCCTGGTGCTGGCGCTGTTCGGTTATTTCGCGATTCCATGGATGGAAAATCTCACCGTACGCTGGTTCGTACGGGATCTCGATACGCGTTCCCAGCTGGTATCGAGCACGCTGCAACAGCCGCTGCTCAACTATCTTGAGGACAATGATTCCGCGCGTATCAACGACGCGTTCAGCCGTGCGATCCAGGACGAGCGCCTGTATGCGCTCGCCTTCTGCGATCCCGACGGAACCCTCCGCTACAAGACCGATACCTACCCGGAGTCCCTCGGCTGCCGCCAGGGCGCCAATGCCGCGGAGGGCGAGGACGCCAATCCGGTCGTGCGCCTGCCGCGCGGGCCGGTCCATGTCTCGAGCCGTGAGCTGACCCAGGACGGCGTTTCCGCCGGCCGCCTGATCCTGGTGCAGGACATGAGCTTCATCGAGCGGCGCAGCGAAGACACCAAAAAATACATCGTCGGCCTGTTCGTCGTGCTGGCGGGCGCCATCTCCCTGATCACCGTGCTGATCGCGCACCTGAGCTGGCACGGCTGGCTCAACGGCGTGCGCGAGATGCTGCGCGGCGAGCTGTCGCCGCGCGCGTCGAAGGACATGCCGCCGGAAATCGCGCCGCTGGCCAGCGAACTGCGCGCACTGCTCAACGAATACAACCGCGACCTGCAGGGCAGCGGCGTCGAATCCCAGACCTGGGGCGCCGACACGCTGAAGACCTTGCTGAACCAGGACCTGGCGGGCGACGAGATCCTGGTGGTATCGAATCGCGAGCCCTACATTCACGTCAACACATCCAATGGCGTCAAGGTGCAGCGCCCGGCCAGCGGCCTGGTGACGGCGGTCGAAGCGGTGATGCGCGCCTGCTCCGGCACCTGGATCGCGCACGGCGCCGGCTCGGCCGACCGCGCCACGGTCGACGCCAACGACCATGTGCGCGTGCCGCCCGAGAATCCAAGCTACACCTTGCGCCGGGTCTGGCTGTCGAAGGAAGAAGAGCAGGGCTATTACTACGGTTTCGCCAACGAAGGCCTGTGGCCGCTGTGCCATATCGCCCACGTGCGGCCGGTGTTCCGCTCGTCCGACTGGGCCGAATACGTCAGGGTCAACCAGCGCTTCGCCGACGCCGTGATCGCGGAGGCGCGTTCCGACAACCCGGTGGTGCTGGTGCAGGACTATCACTTCGCGCTGCTGCCGCGCATGGTGCGCGCTGTGCTGCCGAAGGCCACCATCATCACCTTCTGGCACATCCCCTGGCCGAATCCGGAATCGTTCGGCATCTGCCCGTGGCGCGAAGAGATTCTCGACGGCATGCTGGGCAGCACGATCCTCGGCTTCCACACGCCGTTCCACCGCAAGAACTTCCTCGACACCGTGGACCGCTACCTCGAGACCCGCATCGAGAACGAGGCCTCGACCGTCAGCTACGGCAACGAGCTGACCCAGGTGAAGCCATATCCGATCTCGATCGCCTGGCCCGAGCCCGTGCCAGGCGAGTGCGACGTGGCGGCTTGCCGCGCCGAGATCCGCCAGGCGCTGGCGTTGCCGGCCGACCAGCTGCTGGGCATCGGCGTCGACCGCCTCGATTACACCAAGGGCATCGTCGAGCGCTTCCAGGCGGTCGAGCGCATGCTCGAGCTGCATCCGGAAATGGTCGGCAAGTTCACCTTCGTGCAGATCGCGGCGCCCACCCGCTCCTCGCTCGACGAATACCAGAACTTCGAAGCGCGGGTGCGCGCGCTGGCCCAGCGCATCAACCAGCGCTTTTCCAGCGGCAGTTACCTGCCGATCATCCTCAAGACCGAACACCATGAACAAGCACAATTGCGCACTTATTTCCGCGCTTCCGAGGTGTGCAGCGTGACTAGCCTGCACGATGGCATGAACCTGGTGGCGAAGGAATTCATCGCCGCCCGCGACGACGAACAGGGCGTGTTGATCCTGAGCCAGTTCACCGGCGCCGCGCGCGAGCTGCACGAGGCGCTGATCGTCAACCCGTATCACATCGAAGAGGGCGCCGAGGCGCTGTACCGCGCGCTGCGCATGCCGCAGGACGAGCAACGCGAGCGCATGCGCAGCATGCGCGTGCGGGTGCGCGACTTCAACGTCTACCGCTGGGCCGGCCGCATGCTGCAGGACGCGGCCCGCCTGCGCCAGCGCGAGCGCGTGCGCTCCAGGATCAATTCGCTGAGCCAGAACCGGGTACGCAAGGGGGACGCATGACTGGACATATGAATGCGACCATCCTGACCAACGAACAGGCGGCGCTGGACCTGCTTGCCGCGCCCGATTGCGCGCTGTTCCTCGACTTCGACGGCACGCTGGTGGACATCGCGCCGCGCCCCGACCAGGTGGTCGTGACGCCCGGGTTGCTGGCCTCGCTGGCGGCGCTGCAGCAGCGACTGGACGGCCGGCTGGCCATCGTCTCGGGCCGCCCGGTTGCCGAACTCGACCGGCTGCTGGCGCCCCTGGTGCTGCCGGCCGCCGGCGTGCACGGCATGGAGCGGCGCGGCGCCGACGGCGTGCTGCGCCAGCTGCCCGCGCCGGACTTTACGGCAGTGCGCACCCAGGCGCAGGCGCTGGCGGCGCGCCATCCCGGCCTGTGGGTCGAGGAAAAGCATGGCGCGCTGGCGCTGCACTATCGCCAGGCGCCGGAACTGCAGGCGCTGTGCGTCGAGACCATGGCGGACGCGGTGCGCAGCAGCCCGGGCCTGCTGCTGATGGAAGGCAAGATGATCGTCGAGATCAAGGCGGCCGGCGTCAGCAAGGGCACGGCGATCCGTGACTTCCTGGCCGAGGCGCCGTTCCTCGGCGCTCAGCCGCTGTTCATCGGCGACGACACCACCGACGAAGCGGGCTTCGATCACGTGCAGCGCATCGGTGGCATCGGCCTCAAGGTCGGGCCCGGGCCGACGGCGGCCAGCTGTCGCATCGCATCGAGCCAGGCCGTGCGCGATGCGCTGGCGCATGCCGCCGCCACGCCAACACCATAGGAAAGGATCCAGCATGAACGATGTTACCCAGCAGTGCACCTCGACCGCGGTGAACGACGCGCCAGGCTCCCTCGATTGCGGCGTGGTCGGCAATTGCGCCTTCAGCGCCATGATCGACCGCATGGGCCGGGTGGTGTGGTCCTGCCTGCCGCGCTTCGACGGCGATCCGGTATTCAACGCCTTGCTCGACCCGAGCGAGAACGGCAGCCTGTGGAGCATCGAGCTCGAGGACGTCGTACGCAGCGAGCAGCACTATGAACCGAACACGGCGGTGCTGCGCACCTGCCTGTATGACGGCGCCGGCAACGGCATCGAGATCACGGATTTCGCGCCGCGCTTCCTGAGCCGCGACCGCATGTTCCGTCCGCTGATGCTGGTGCGCCGCGTCAGGCCGCTCGGCGCCGGCGTGCGCGTGCGCGTCAAGCTGCGGCCGCGGTTCGAGTACGGCGCCAGGCAGCCCGAGATCACCCAGGGCAGCCACCATATCCGCTACATCGGGCCGGACCAGACGCTGCGCCTGAATACCGACACTTCGCTCAGCTATGTGCTGGCCGAATCGTTCTTCCTGCTCGACCGGCCGGTGAATTTCATGCTGGGGCCGGACGAGACCCTGGCCGACGGCATCGACGACACCGCCCACCGCTTCGAGAAGGAGACGATCGGCTACTGGCGCACCTGGACGCGGCGCCTGGCCTTGCCGCTCGAATGGCAGGACGTCGTGATCCGGGCCGCGATCACGCTCAAGCTGTCGCTGTTCGAGGACACCGGCGCCATCATCGCCGCCATGACCACCAGCGTCCCGGAAGCGCCGGGCAGCGAGCGCAACTGGGACTACCGCTTCTGCTGGCTGCGCGACGCCTTCTTCGTGATCCGGGCCCTGAACAGCCTGTCCGAGGTCGGGACCATGGAAGACTACCTGCGCTGGCTGAGCAATGTAGTGGCGCGCGCGAAGGGCGGCCACATCCAGCCGCTGTACGGCATCGGCCTCGAGGAGCAGTTGCCCGAATCGATCGTCGAGCACCTGCCGGGCTACCGCAACCACCGTCCGGTGCGCATCGGCAACCAGGCGCAGGAGCACTTCCAGCACGATGTGTACGGCAATATCGTGCTCGGCGCGGCCCAGGCCTTCTTCGACCATCGCCTGTTCCGCCGCGCCGGCCATGCCGAATTCCGCCTGCTGGAGGCGGTGGGCGAGCAAGCCTTCCGCGTGTGGGCCGAGCCCGACGCCGGCATGTGGGAGCTGCGCACCCGCGCCCGCGTGCACACCTCGTCGGTGCTGATGAACTGGGCCGCCTGCGACCGCCTGGCCAAGATCGCCGACGTGCTGGAGCTGCCGGAGCGCGCCGCCTTCTGGGCCGAGCGCGCCGAACTGATCCGCAACCGCCTGCTGGAAGAAGCCTGGAGCGAAGAGCGCCAGGCCTTCGCCGAGAGCCTGGGCGGACGCGACCTCGATGCCAGCGTGCTCCTGATGGCCGAGATCAATTTCATCGACCCCAAAGATCCGCGCTTCGTCGCCACCGTCGACGCGCTGGAGAAATCGCTGTGCGACGGCCCCTATATGCGCCGCTACGAAGCGCCGGACGATTTCGGCGTGCCCGAGACCGCCTTCAATATCTGCACCTTCTGGCGCATCGACGCGCTGGCACGGATCGGGCGGACGAAGGAAGCGCGCGAGGTGTTCGAGGCCATGCTGGCGGCGCGCAACCACCTGGGGCTGCTGTCGGAAGACACCCATCCGGTTACCGGCGAAATGTGGGGCAACTTCCCGCAGACGTATTCGATGGTTGGTCTGATCAACTGCGCGATGCGCTTGTCGAAATCGTGGAATAGCGTCGTCTAGCGCAGCGTGGTCAAGTTGTTAATGGCACAGCTTCTGTATCGTTGTGCTATTGACCACAAAAATTGATTATTTTATTTCCAACGGATGCGTTAGTATCGCAGGTGTCTTTACGCCTGGAGGCCGCATCCGGTGGGGCGAAAAGGGGGTATGAAGCTTTCCGATAGGAACGCACGATTGAAATTCGCATCAGATTGCTTGATGTATAATTTCCTGGTCAAAAAATTATCCATCAGGAAACATAACGCCGTTGACATCCTATCAGTATGCGCACGGGCGTTTGCCGCCTCCGATCGTCTCACGACAGCAATCAATCAGATGACTATTAAAGTTCTCACCGTTTTCGGGACGCGACCGGAAGCAATCAAAATGGCTTCCGTGGTGCGCGTACTGTCCGAATCGCCCGACGTCGACGTCAAGGTCTGCGTGACCGCCCAGCACCGGCAAATGCTGGACCAGGTATTGAGCCTGTTTTCGCTCACCCCCGATTTCGATCTGAACCTGATGACCCCGGGCCAGGACCTTTCCGATATCACCTCGAAGGTACTGACAGGCATGCGCGGCGTGTTGCGCGAGTGGCGCCCGGATGTCGTTTTTGTTCACGGCGATACTACCACGACCTTTGCGACCAGCCTCGCCGCGTATTACGAGCGGATACCGGTCGGCCACGTGGAAGCGGGCCTGCGTACCGGGAACATCTACTCGCCCTGGCCCGAGGAGGTCAATCGCTGCCTGACCGGCGTGATCGCCAGCCTGCATTTCGCCCCGACCGAGCACGCGCGCCAGAATCTGCTCAATGAAGGCGTGCCGGCCGCGAATATCTGCGTCACCGGCAATACCGTGGTGGATGCCTTGCTGGACGTCGTCCGTCGCCTGGAAACCGACACCCAGCTCAAGCGCGAGATGGAAGCGCAGTTCGATTTCCTCGACAGCAAGAAGAAGCTGATCCTGGTGACCGGTCACCGGCGCGAGAATTTCGGCGACGGCTTCGAGAACATCTGCCGCGCGCTGGATGAAGTGAGCCGCATGCCGGACGTCGAGGTGCTGTATCCGGTGCACCTGAATCCCAACGTGCAGGAACCGGTGCAACGTATCCTGAAGGGCAACCCGAACGTGCACCTGATCGATCCGGTGAGCTACCTGCCTTTCGTCTACCTGATGAACCGCGCGGCGATCCTGCTGACCGACTCCGGCGGCATCCAGGAAGAGGCGCCATCGCTCGGCAAGCCGGTCCTGGTGATGCGCGACACCACCGAACGTCCCGAAGCCGTGGCGGCCGGCACCGTGCGCCTGGTCGGCACCGGCATCGATTCCATCGTCGGCGGCATCCGCACGCTGCTGCAAGACCCGGCCGAATACGAGCGCATGAGTTCGGCCACCAATCCCTACGGCGACGGCACCGCCGCGACCCGCATCCTTAACTTTTTAAGAGAAAAACATGAGCAGCACCTTTGATACTATCTCGATGATCGGTCTGGGTTACATCGGTCTCCCAACCGCTGCAATGTTCGCGTCCCGCAAGAAGAACGTCATCGGCGTCGATATCAACCAGGATGCGGTCGACACCATCAACAGCGGCCAGACCCACATCGTCGAACCCGACCTGGACATGATCGTCGCCGCGGCCGTCAACCAGGGCTATTTGAAGGCGTCCACCACCGTGCAGCCGGCCGACGCCTTCCTGATCGCCGTGCCGACGCCGTTCCGCGGCAACCACGAACCCGACGTCAGCTACGTCGAAGCGGCGGCGCGCTCGATCGCGCCGGTGCTCAAGAAGGGCGACCTGGTCATCCTCGAATCGACCTCGCCGGTGGGCACCACCGAAAGCCTGGCCAAATGGCTGGCCGAAGAGCGCCCCGACCTCAAGATTCCGCTGGGCCCGAACGACGAAGCCGACATCAACCTGGCCTACTGCCCCGAGCGCGTGTTGCCGGGCAAGGTGATCCACGAGCTGGTGTCGAACGACCGCATCATCGGCGGCATCACCAAGGCCTGCTCCGAGCGCGCCATCGCGCTGTACCAGACCTTCGTGCAGGGCGAGTGCATCGAGACCAACTCGCGCACGGCCGAGATGTGCAAGCTCACCGAGAACTCCTTCCGCGACGTGAACATCGCCTTCGCCAACGAACTGTCCGTCATCTGCGGCAAGCTCGGCATCGACGTGTGGGAACTGATCGCGCTGGCCAACCGCCATCCGCGCGTGAACGTGCTGCGTCCGGGACCGGGCGTGGGCGGCCACTGCATCGCGGTCGACCCGTGGTTCATCGTGCACAGCGCGCCGGAACAGGCCAAGCTGATCAAGGCGGCGCGCGAAGTCAACGACTACAAGCCGCACTGGGTGCTGGACAAGGTGCGGGAAGAAGTCGAGAAATACCTGGCCGCGAACCCGGAGCGCAAGGAATCCGACGTCACCATCGCCTGCTTCGGCCTGGCCTTCAAGCCCGACATCGACGACCTGCGCGAAAGCCCGGCGCTCGACATCGCCGCCGAGATCGCGAAAACGCACAGCAGCCGCGTGATCGTGGTCGAGCCGAACATCTCGGCGCTGCCGGCCAGCCTCGACAAGGGCGAGCTGCGCACGCCGCAGGATGCGCTGGCGCGTTCGCAGATCGTCGTCATGCTGGTCAATCACAAGCCGTTCCTGGCGCTCAAGGAGTCGCTGTTCGCCGACAAGGTGATCATCGACACCTGCGGCTACCTCAGCGCCACCGGCCGCTAACGCTCGTAAAAGGATTCCGTCATGCGTGTTCTCCACGTCCTGGATCATTCGATTCCGCTGCACAGCGGCTACACCTTCCGCACCCGATCGATCCTGCGCGAACAGCGCGCGCTGGGCTGGGAGACCTTCCACGTGACGGGCTCCAAGCAGAACTCGGGCGACATGCGCGAGGAAACGGTGGACGGCCTGCATTTCTACCGCACCCCAAGCGCCGCCGGCGCGCTGGCCAGGCTGCCGGTGCTGAACCAGAAGCAGGTGATCGACGGCCTGGTGCGCCGCCTGTCCGAGATCATCCCGCAGATCAAGCCGGACGTGCTGCACGCCCACTCGCCGTCGCTCAATGCGATCGCGGCGCTCAAGGCCGGTAAAAAATTCGGCATCCCCGTGGTGTACGAGGTGCGCGCCTTCTGGGAAGACGCCGCGGTCGACCACGGCACCTCGACCGAGGGCGGCCTGCGCTACCGCCTGACGCGCGCGCTGGAAACCCATGCGCTCAGGCAGGCCGACGCCGTCACCACCATCTGCGAAGGCCTGCGCCGCGACATCGTGGCGCGCGGCATCCCGGCCGACAAGATCACGGTGATCCCGAATGCGGTCGACATCGACAAGTTCGCCGTCGGCGGCGTGGCCGACCAGGACCTCAAGACCAAGCTCGGCCTGCAAGGCGCGCGCCTGATCGGCTTCATCGGCTCCTTCTATGCCTACGAGGGCCTGGACATCCTGCTGCGCGCGGTGCCGGCGCTCACCGCCGAGCGGCCCGACCTGCGCGTGCTGCTGGTTGGCGGCGGTCCCGAAGACGCGCGCCTGCGCCAGCTGGCCAAGGATTTGAATATCGTCGACAAGGTGGTGTTCACGGGCCGCGTGCCGCACGAGCAGGTGCAGATGTACTACGACTTGCTGGACGTGCTGGTCTACCCGCGCCTGTCGATGCGCCTGACCGACCTGGTCACGCCGCTCAAGCCGCTCGAGGCGATGGCCCAGGGCCGGGTGCTGGCGGCGTCCGACGTGGGCGGCCACCAGGAGCTGATCGTCGACGGCAAGACCGGCGTGCTGTTCAAGGCCGACGATCCGCAGGCGCTGGCCGTCAAGGTCGGCGGCCTGATCGACGCCCAGGCCGAATGGCCCGCCCTGCGCGCGGCCGGCCGCGAGTTCGTTGAAAGCGAGCGCAACTGGAAAGCCAGCGTGGGCCGCTACAAGAGCATCTACGGCCGCCTGACCGGAGCCGCGGCCTGATGAAGATCCTGACGTTCAGCACGCTGTTTCCGAACAGCGAAAAGCCCGGCCACGGCATTTTTGTCGAAACCCGGCTGCGCCACCTGGTCGCCAGCGGCCAGGTCGAGGCGCGCGTGGTGGCGCCGGCGCCGTGGTTCCCGTCGAAGAACCCAAGGTTCGGACAGTATGCGCGCCAGGCCAAGGTGCCGCGCCGCGAAGTGCGTCACGGCATCCAGGTCGAGCATCCACCCTACCTGGTGGTGCCCAAGATCGGCATGAACGTGGCGCCGGCGCTGCTGTTCCAGTCGGCCAAGGGCACGATCGCGCGCATGATCGACGAGGGCTATGATTTCGACCTGATCGACGCCCATTATTTTTATCCGGACGGCGTGGCGGCGGCCATGCTGGCGCGCTACTTCAACAAGCCGTTCGTGATCACGGCGCGCGGTTCGGACATCACGCTGTTCCCTAAATTTCCGCTGCCGCGCAGGATGATCCACTGGGCCGCCAGCCGCGCCGACGGCATCATCACGGTGGCCAATGCGCTGCGCGACGAGGTGATTGGCCTGGGCATCGACCCCGCGCGCGTGGTCGCGCTGCGCAACGGCGTCGACCTGGAGCTGTTCCGCCCGCCCGAGCAGCGCGAAGAAACACCGTTCACCCTGGTGACCGTGGGCCACCTGGTGCCGGTCAAGGCCCAGGAACTGAGCATCGGCGCCTTGCCCATGTTGCCCGGCGTGCGCCTGGTGATCGCCGGCGAAGGCCCGAACCGGGGCATCCTCGAGAATCTCGTGCGCGAGCTGAAACTCGAGGATCGCGTCACCTTCCTGGGCGCCGTCTCGCAGCAGGAGCTGCGCGTCCAGTACGGCAAGGCCGACGCGATGGTGCTGTCGTCCAGCCGCGAGGGCTGGGCCAATGTGCTGCTCGAATCGATGGCTTGCGGCACGCCTGTCGTGGCCAGCCGCGTGTATGGCACGCCCGAAGTCGTGGCGGCGCCGGAAGCGGGCGTGTTGATGAACGAGCGTACCTCCGAGGGCGTGGCCGAAGCCGTCAACCGCCTGCGCGCCAACTACCCCGATCGCGCCGCCGTGCGCCGCTACGCGGAGCGCTTCAGCTGGGACGACACCACCGCCGGCCAGCTGCGTTTGTTCCGCTCCATCCTCAAGCAGGGCGAGTCGCTGGCCCTGGCGTAATGGTGCACCCCGCCGTCATGGGCGGGTCATATTTCGCGATTACATTCGCCTGCATACCGTGACCCGAGGGGCGTGTGCATGAGGCAGGGCGATTTTCAACAAGGCATTGCTGGGAAAAAAATCCTCTTGCTCAGCGTGCCCGCCGGCGCCGGCCACACCCGGGTTGCCGAGGCGATCCGTTCCCGCGCGGCCGCCGACCATGCCTGCGTCAAGGTGATCCACCTGGATGCGATGGCCTTCGCCGCGCCGCGCCTGCGCAAGGTCTACACCGACTTTTATCTTTTCCTGATCGGCCGCGCGCCCGGCCTGTGGCGCCACGTGTACCGGCTGACCGACGAGGCCAATCCGGACGGCTGGTTCAACCGCCTGCGGCGCTGGGTCGAGCGGCGCGATTGCCGCCTGCTGGCCGCCGAAATCGCCGCGCTGGCGCCGGACGCCATCGTTTGCACGCATTTTCAGCCGGCCGAGATCCTGTCGCAGCAGATCGCGGCCGGCAAGCTGGCCTGCCCGGTGTGGGTCCAGGTGACCGACTTCGACCTGCACCGCATGTGGATCCACCCGCACGTCGCCGGCTATTTCGCCGCCAACGACGAGGTGGCGTTCCGGATGCGCGAGCAGGGCATCCCGGCGCATGCGGTCCATGTGGCCGGCATTCCGACCATGCCGGCGTTCTCCCAGGCGCATGACCGTGAAGAATGCGCCCGTGAGCTCGGCCTCGATCCCGCGCTGACGACCTTGCTGCTGATGGGCGGCGGGGCCGGGCTGGGCGGCTTGAGCCGGGTGGCGGAAAAACTGTTGTCCATCCCCGGCGACTTCCAGCTGATCGCCCTGGCCGGCAAGAACGCGGCCGAGCTGGCGGCCCTGCAGCGGCTGGCGGTGCGCTATCCGGGGCGGCTGGCGCCGCAAGGCTTCACCGACCGGGTCGAGCGCCTGATGGCCTGCGCCGACCTGGTGGTGACGAAACCGGGCGGCGCCACCAGCGCCGAGTGCCTGGCGATGGGACTGCCGATGATCGTGAACGCGCCGATCCCGGGGCAGGAAGAACACAACGCCACCTACCTGCTCGAGCAGGGGGCGGCGCTCAAGGCATCCGACCTGGCCACCCTCGAATACCGGGTGCGCCACCTGCTGGCGCATCCCGAACGGCTGCAGGCCATGGCGGCCCGCGCGCGGGCGCTGGGCCGGCCGCACGCCGCGATGCAGGTGCTGGAAACCGTGTTGATGCAGTGCGAACGCAAGAGTGAAGAGGCTTATGCTTGAATTGTCGGAGGGCGGCAGGGTCGTATCGATGGTGGGTGCGGTGCTGGTGGCGGCCTACCTGTTCGCGCGGGTGGAGGTGGAAATCGAAGGCGAAGCCGGGTGGGCGGCGAACCTGCCGACCTGGCGTATCGAGCAGCATCCGCTGCTCGACATCTTCATGGGCGGGCGCGCGCTGACCGGCTACCATCTGTGGATGTTCGCCTTCATCGGCCTGATCTTCCACTTCCCGCTGTTCTTCATGGGGCAGTGGTCATGGAAGCTGGAAGCCTGCGCCGCGGCCTCGATCATGCTGTTCTGGATCGTCGAAGACTACCTGTGGTTCGTCATCAACCCGGCCTTCGGCTGGCGCCGCTTCAAGCAGGAACTCGTGCCCTGGCATAAGCACTGGGCGTTCGGCGCGCCGGTCGACTACTGGATATTCGGCGCCATCAGCCTGCTGCTGTTCTGGTACGGCGCCTGAGCCAGCACGCCCAGGTCGAGCGCGTGCCGGATCCGGCAGCACAGCTCGGCCGAGCTGCGCGAGATCAGCTCATGCGGGATCTCGAACCTGGTCGTCAGCCGGTCGTGGCATTCGAAGCCGTAGGAGACCATGAACGGGTGCATGCCGGTGCTGACCGCCGCCATGAAGTCCTTGTGTTCGTCGCCGCAGATGAAGGCGCGCGCCGGGTTGACGCCGAACTGTTCGCGCGTGGCGCGGAACTGGGCGGTCTTGGTGTCCTTGAGGGGAATGTGGACCAGGAAGTCGAGTTCGGCGATGTCGATGTCGTGGCGCAGGAACAGCTGGCGCAGGGTTTCCAGCGGTTCGATCGTGACGTTGCGCGTGACGATGCCGACCGTGATGTCGGGCGCGGCGATCAGTTCGCGGATCAGGTCGGCGATGCCGTCGTACAGCCGGGCTTCCTGCCGGTAGATGCCGGTGAGGGTGTCGATCAGCTGGGCGCGACTGTTCTTGCGCAGGTTCTTGCGGACGATCGACGGGAATTCCTTCAGCCCGCCCATGTACTTGAGCAGCTTGTGCCGCTTCTGGAAGCGGGTTTCGTCGCCGATCACCAGCCCATGGTGGGAGAAAGCCGCTTCGATGGCGGCGAAGGCATCGATGGTGGTGCCGTCCGCATCGAGGATCAAGAGCTTCTTGTCGCTTTTGTACATGATGTCTTCGCATCCGGTAGCGTTGGCCGGTCCGGCGTGAACACGTGCCGGAGCTCACTGTTGACCATCATCCGCCTGCGTCATGACAGGCGTGTGACAACCGGGGGAAAACGGCGGGCCGATGTTTTCCGGACACAGGCACGGGCGCCAGCTCAACGGCGCGCCGCGGCGCTGATCGCCGCGGCCATGCGCGTTGCTATTGCCGTGCGCACGATGGACGGGTGCAGGCCAGGCTGACCTTGCGTGCATCCAGCACGGTCACGCGGCCGTCGCGGTCCATGTCGCGCGGGTCGGCGTCGCCGGAAGCGGACTGGTTGCGCGCCACGAACACCAGCTGGGCATCGTCACGGTCGACGTCGCCGTCGCCATCGACATCGCCCGCCAGTGTCGCGGCGCGCACGACCTGCGTGAACACCGTGCCATTGGCCGACGACGCTCCCGTGACCGCCAGCGAGACGGCATTGGTCGTGCCCACCGGCGTGGCGGCGGGGATGGCGATCCGCACGTCGACGAAGGCGGACCCGTTCGGTCCCAGCACGAGGCTGCGGGGATAGTCCTGGACGAATCCGCGTTCGTCGGTGGCGTTCACGGCGAAGGTGTCCTGGGCGCCCAGATTCGTCACGCGGAAGCGCACCGCGTAGCTTTGTCCCGGGCTGAAGGCGCCGAAGCCGCCGCCCAGCGTCTCGACCTTGACGGTCCGGCCCAGGAACATCGGCGGATGGATGCGCTGGAACGCGTCTCCCGTGGCCAGGCGGCCGCTCACCATGACGCGGAACGGCTGCGTGGGCAGCACGAAGTCCGCCAGGAATTCGTCGGGCATGGTCTCTCCGGCGCGGCGCGTGGCGGGCAGCTGGGCGATGGTGTCGCCGGCCTCGTTCACCAGCGCGAATTGCGCGGTATTGAATGCGCCGAGCACCGTCGCGCGCGCCTGCTGGGTGGCGCGTGCGAGCGGCTGGCTCTTGATCGGGTACAGGCCTTCGTGGCCTTCGCGTCCGCGCGTTTCGACGAACTCGAACCGGTTCAGTTCCAGGGGGCTGTCGCCCGACACCGAGACGTCGTAGTTGCCGACGCCGGCCAGCGCCAGCCGCCAGTTGCCGGCGGCGGGCGCCGTCAGGGCGATCAGCTTGCCACCCGTCAGGGTGGTGATCGTCACGCCCGCCGTGCCGCCGACCACCTCGCGGCCGGCCGGATCGAACAGGCGCGCGCTCGCACTGGCGTCGACCGCGACCGATACCTGAAGGCTGCGCAGCGTGCGGTCGACCGGGAACTGCAGGTTGCGCGCACCGCCGACCATGCCCTTGGCGGCCAGCAGGGATTTTGGGCTGGCGCTAACGTAGGGCATCACCAGGCCGAAGACTTTCTCGGTTTCTTCGGCCGTGCGCTGCAGCGCGTACAACTGGCCGCCGGTCTCGGCCGCAATGGTGTAATAGGCCGGATCGATCGGCGAACACGAGCCGAAGGTAAAGAAAGTGACGGTGATGTCCTTGGCGTTGGCCTGGGTGACGACGTTGCCGGACAGCGCGGCGTCCTTGGCCGAGGCATCGGTGAAGACATACAGCTGGGAGCCGTTCGGCGCGGCGTTGACCGCGCGCAGCGTGCCGGCCATGGACAGTTCCGGACAGTCGCCGCCGCCGGCGGCGGACAGGGCATTGGCGCGCGCCAGCAGCGCCGCGGCGTCGGCCGTGACGAAGGCGGCGCCGACCTCGGGATCGCCGAAATTGACCAGCAGGTAGCGGTCGGGCTGGTTGGGGCTGGTGCGCACCGTCTCGACGATCCGGGCGATGGACGACTTGACCCCGGCGATCACGCCGCCCATGCTGCCGGTATCGTCGACCACGAAGCCGACCGCGCCGCGCACGTCGAGGAAGGCGCGGATCGCCTTGTCGTTGCCCGCGACGCCGGGCGCCGCAAGGATCTGGCGGATCAGGCTCTCGGTCGCGTCCACCGCGGCGGCGCGCGCGGGCGCGTGGCCGGCGCGGCCCGGCGCATCCTTGTGGATGCCGGGGTCGAGCAATAGTCCATGGTTGCACTTGCCTTCGGGCGGCGCCAGGAAGGGATTGAAATAGCCGGTCGTCGGGAAACTCAGGCCAAAGGCGGCCAGGGTGCCGGAGCCGATCGACGACAGGCCGCGCTCGCAGGTGTCCTGGCTGGGGGCCAGGCGTGGGATCACCGTGGTGCCCAGGCCCGGCTGGCCGCCGGAAATATTGATCCAGTTGCTATGCGAGAAAAAATCCTGCAGCGTGTGCAGCGCCCGGCCGACCTGGCGGCGCGCGCCTTCGCCATCCGGCTCCGGCGCGGCGAGCAGGCCGATCGTCGCATTCTTGATCGCGATGATGCGCTGCGAACATTCCGGCAGCAGTTCGTCGTCGCAGTGGGCGGTGGGCACCGACAGCTCGCCGCGCGAGGAGACGATCTCGTCGACGCCGGCCGTGCTGTCGCGTACTTCCAGGATGGCGCGTTCGGAAAACCGGTAGGTGTTGCCACCGGGCGCCGGGACGCTGATCCGGGTCAGCGCGTCCCTGACGATGCCGACATGGCCGAACTCCTGGGTCGGCTTGAAGGCGATCGCCGCCGGAATGGCGACGATGCCGACCAGCAGGACCGCCAGGCCCGCCAGCTTCAGTTTTGCAGATTGCATTCCATCTCCCGAGCGAGGTTCATCGAAAACCAAGAAACGACATCAGGTCCACCCACCCCTGCCGCGCCAGCGCGATGGCGACCGCCGCATACAGCAGCGGCAGCGCCGCCAGCGCGGCGCTGCGCCAGGCGTGCAGGCTTCCTTCCATGAGGGCGCGCAGCAGCAGCGCCAAGGCCAGGACGGCAGTCAGCGCCAGCACCCCGATGACCACGAAGGGCGCCTTGTCGTTACCGGAACAGCGGGCGTACAGCACGCCCACCAGAAGCAGCAAGGGCGCGGCCGCGGCGAGCCGGTGCGCCACGCGTCACAGGGCGGCGCGTCGGCCGCGGCTCGATGGACGGCGGCCGGGGGCCAGGATGGCGCCCAGCATGAGCAAGGCCAGCGTGGACGGCTCCGGGACAGAGTTGGCCGTGCCGATGTCGACGACGGCGCCGTGGACGGCGCTGACGGCGATGGCCTCGCCGAATCCGTCGCTGAGCAGCAGGCCCGGCGCCGTCAGCAGGTCGAAGTCGATCGACACGGCGCCAGGCGCGAGCGCCGTAAACACCAGTCGCGCAAGCGGGAACACCCCGGGCTGCAAGCCGATCAGGGCCGCGTCATCCAGCAGCGATACCGCCGCGAAGTCCGCCCGGCCTGCGCCGAAGAGTGCGTGGGTCAGCTGGTCGGCATCGACCTCGCCCAGGTGGTGGCCGAACTCGGCACTCACCGGCGCAACCAGCGCCGGATCGAATACCAGGTCGAGGTCGAATGCGGCCAGGGCCTGGGCCGGCCCCAGGTCGCCGACCATGACGTCGAGGGAGAATTGCTGCCCCACCGCGACCGCGGCGCTCGACAGCGAGGTCGTCAGGACCGCGGCGCCGGCGGGGGCGGCAAGCGCGACGGCGCACACCAGCAGTGCTGCGGTCGTGCGCATGATTCTTGGGAGTACCGAAGCCATGGTCGAATGTCCTTGTTGAGATGAGAGAAGCAGGCTGGATCCATCATCCCGGATGCATGAGACCTTGTCTTTTTGTTAGCGCAAGAAGTTGGCGATTCGTCCATGGCGCGAGCGTGGCGCGCCGGCATCTTTCCGGCAGCTAAACTGACAGCCATCGACAACGCCACAATGACCAGCATGCGCTATATGGATTTCAGTTCATGGCAAGGCGCGATGACGACGATCATCGGGCTTGCCGTCTTTACCTTGCTGGGCGTGGGCATCCGCATCCTCATGATGCAGACCATCCAGCAGCGCCGCGAGCGCATGAACCGCCAGATCAACGAGCGCCTGAAAACCCTGATCGCCGCCTACCGCACCCTGGGCGGCTCGTTCACCGGGCAACTGACGGTCGATCCCACGCATTTGCGCGATGTGCGCGAGCGGGCCCAGTCGGGCGAGGAGGGATCGAATGAGGGAATGGCCAGCTCGGACCGCTCGCGCCGCATCCGCGACGCCGTCGAAGCCGCGCTGGCCGACATCCTGCTGCTCGGCACCGAAGAGCATTGCCGGCTGGCGGCGCAGGCGGCGGCCGACCTGGCGGCGGGGCGGCCGATCCACACGGCGGAGCTGGTCGTCAGCCTGCGCACCTTCATTCGCGCCGCGCTCGATCTCGATCCGATGCCGGACGAGGTCATGATTCCGCTGCAGGGGCCGACGCGCACGCAGGGTGGCGGCGGTCGTGCGAAAGGCGAGGCCGGCGGCGGTGGAAACCGCGGCGGCGGCGGCGGCATGGACGGCGGCGGCGCGGGCATGCCCATCCCCGCCGGGCTTGGGCACAAGGACGGCGTCTAGTCAGGCCTCGTCGAGCAGGGGCAGGGGCGTCACCGTCACCTGGACGTCGAGCTCCTGCTTGCCGCCCCCGAGCACGATGCCGCGCAGCGGGGTCACGTCGCTGAAGTCGCGTCCCCAGCCCAGCGTGATGTGTTCATGCTGCACCAGGCAGCGGTTGGTCGGATCGAAATCGACCCAGCCCAGCGCCGGGCAGAACACCGACACCCAGGCGTGCGAGGCGTCGGCGCCGACCAGGCGCGGCTTGCCCGCCGGCGGGTGGGTCAGGATGTAGCCGCTCACATAGCGCGCCGGCAGGCCGATGCTGCGCAGGCAGCCGATCATCAGCTGGGCGAAGTCCTGGCACACGCCGCGCCGGCCGCGCAGCACCTGATCGAGCGGGGTCGAGATGTCGGTCGCCTTGGCATCGAATTCGAAGTCGTCGAAGATCCGGTACGTCAGGTCGAGCGCGGCATCGAGCTGCGGCCGGCCCGGGGTGTAGCTGGCGCGGGCATAGGCTTCGAGCTCGGGGAAGCTGGCGACATGCGGCGAGGCATACAGGTAGCGGCAGGCTTCCAGGGTGGCGGGGCTTTTTTCCTTGCCCATCATGTCGCGCACGCATTCCCACGGCAGCGTCCCGGCGATCTGCGCCAGGGTGTAGCGCGCGCGCAGCGAGACCGTCGATTCGGCGTGCACCAGCAGGCTGTCATGCGGTACGGTCAGCGTCACGTGGCGGGTCAGGTTGCCGAAGTAGTCGACGCCGTCCTTGCCGTCGTTGACGACCGGATCGAGCCAGATCAGGTGCGACTCGGTCTGCTGGCAGGGGAAGGAGCGCGGTGTCAGGTGCAGGTATTGCTGCGACAGGGTGACCGGGCTGCTGTAGGTGTAGCGCGTTTCATGCACCACGCGATAGCGCGCGCAGGCGCCGGCGCTCGCCGGTGAATTATCCATGAGCTGTGCGATCATGAGCTGCGGTTCCTTTGGCGGCCATTGTCGGTATAGCTGAAAAATTGCACGCTGATCTGCTCGGACAGGGCCGCGCTGGTGCGCCCGATCCGGTCCAGCAGGCCGCCGAGCAAGGGGTTGCCGTGCTTCAGGTCAGTGTCCGGATCGAGCGCAAGCAATTCCTTTTTCAAGGGCGTCAGCATATGCGTGCCGCAGGGACCCTGGGTTTGTTCGATCTTGCCCAGCGTGCTCAGGATACCGTTGAGCTGGAAGACGATCGAGCGCGGATTGGTCTCGTCGAGCAGCAGCAGGTCGAGCACCGGCAGCCATTCGGGCTGGGCCCGGTAGCGGGCCCGGTAAGTGATGATGCTGTCGGATAGCTCCAGTAGCCATTCGAGGTTGCCGCTCCCGTTCATGGCAAGCGCGCGCTGCAGCACCACGCTCTGGAATTGCAGTCGCTCCAGGCGGCGTCCGATCGACATGAAACGCCAGCCAAGATCGCGCGTCATGCCATCGAGGGCGAAGCCGGCCAGCGTCATCAGCGCGGCGGCGGCATCGTCGAGGATCGTCATGACCCCCGACTGCGATGGCCGCTCGCCGGCGGCGGCGGCGGGCTGCACCATCCGGTTCAGTGCACGCCAGTTGTCGACCGAGAAGCGTTCGTGCAGCTGCCCGGCAAGCCGGTGCAACTGCTGCTGCTGCCGTGCCAGGCCAGGGACCGCGGGCGAGACGACCGCCGTCAGGAGGGCCGACTCGATCTCGGCATCAGTAAAGATGGGGCCGCTTTGGCTCGCGTCTGGCGTGGCCGGCTTCTTCCCTTCGTCGAGCAGGCCGAACCAGATGCACAGCGCCTCGACGGTCGGCCATTCCGCGCCGCGCTGGTCGAAACGGACGTTGAACAGGAAATCGAGCGCGACCCGCAGCAGGCGGCAGATATTGTCGGTGCGTTCCGCATGGCGTCCGAACCACAGCAGGTTTTCCGCCACGCGGCTCGGCAGGTTGGTGTCTTCGCGCACCAGGTCGCGGCCCGAGATGCTGCGCTGCTGCAGGCGGTGCACTTCGGCCCTGGCGCGCGCCTGGACCCAGGTGTCCTTGCTGGCGCCGCCCATCTGCATCGTCAGCACGCGCGCATCGGGCCCGGTGGCCACCCGGGTCAGCCCGCCCGGCATCACCACATAGCCATTCGGCGTGGCGCAGGCGAATACCCGCAGCCCGATGGCGCGCGCCTGCAGGCCGGGCGCGGCGCCGTCCTTCCACACCGGCGCCTGCGACAGCCGCACCAGTTCCTGGGCAATGTAATTATTGGGATTGGCGCGCAGGCGGGCGATGAAGGCCGCGCGCGCGGCGCCGTCCAGGTCCTGGCCGAACACGGCCGCCTGCGGCAACTGCGAAAAACCGGGCTTGATCACCAACCGGTCGAGCCTGGCGACCACGGTTTCCAGCGCCGCTTCTTCGCCGCACCACCAGGTGGCCACCGATGGCATCTTGAGGGGCTCGCCCAGCAGGCGCTTCGACAGCGCCGGCAGGAAGCCGAGCAGCGCGCCCGATTCGAGCAGGCTCGAGCCGAGGCTGTTGGCGACCAGCACGTTGCCGCGCATGGCGGCCTGGGTCAGGCCGGCCACGCCCAGCAACGAGCTTTGCAGTTCGAGCGGATCGCACGATTCGTCGTCGACCCGGCGCATGATCACGTGCACCCGGTGCAGGCCGGCCAGGGTTTTCAGGTACACCACGCCGTCGCGCACCGTCAGGTCGCCGCCTTCGACCAGCGGCAGGCCGAGATGGCGCGCCAGGTAGGCCTGCTCGTAGTAGGTGGCGGTGAGCGGGCCGGGCGTGAGCAGCACGATCAGCGGCGCTTCGCCCTCGCGCAGCGGCGCCGGCGCGTCGCCGCCGGCCGCGCACCGGCGGCCCCAGTGCGCCAGGCTTTCGTGCATGGTGCGGAAGAACCGGTTCAGGGGCTGCACTTTGAGCTCGCGCAGCAGGTCGGGGAAGGTGGGAGCGATGATGGCGCGGTTTTCCAGCGCATAGCCGGCGCCGAAGGGCGCCTGGGTACGGTCGGCCATCACCCACCAGCGGCCGTCCGGGGCGCGCGCCAGGTCGACCGCGTAGAAGTGCAGGGCGACGTCGTCGTGATGGCGCATCCCGTGGCAGGGGCGCAGGAAGCCGGCGTGGCCGTGGATCAGCGCCGGCGGCAGCAAGCCTTCGCTCAGCATCTCCTCCTTGCCGTAGACGTCGACCAGGATCTTGTTGAGCAGGGTGGCGCGCTGGATCACGGCGGCCTCGATGCCGCTCCATTCCTCGTGCGGCAGGATCAGCGGCAGCACGTTCAGGTCCCACTGCCGTTGCCGGCCGTGGGCGTCGGCGGGCACGTTGTAGCTCACCCCGTTTTCGCGCACCTGGCGCTGCACCATCTCCTGGCGCTGGCGCATCATGGTGGGCGCCTCGTGCGCCAGGTTGTCCAGCAGCGCACGCCAATGCGCGCGCGGCGCCTTGGCCGCGTCGAGCATTTCGTCGAAACTGTCCGGCGCGGCCAGATAGTGGGCAAGTAGTTGATTCGGCATCGAAGCTGCTGATTACGGGTGGTACAAAAGCGATAGGTTAGCTTGCCTGCCAGCGTAAATCTAGTGTCGTAGGGAAACTAGGATTGAGCGGCTCCTTGCGCACCGTCATCGGACCCGGGGTATGGCCATGCGGCCAGAAGCGCGCGAAACGGCGCGCCTCGGCGGCATTGGCATTGACCGGCGCGCCCGTTTCATTGCGTCCGCCCGGATGCACCACGTGGTAGGTGCAGCCGCCGATCGCGCGCCCGCTCCAGGTGTCGACCAGGTCGAACACCAGCGGCGCCTGCACCCGGATGCTCGGATGCAGGGCCGACCACGGGCTCCACGCCCGAAAGCGCACGCCCGCCACGTACTCGCCGGGCACGCCGGTCGGGTGCAGCGGCAGCATGCGGCCATTGCAGGCCACCACGTGGCGGCCGTCGGTCAGCCCGCGCACCAGCAGCTGCATGCGTTCGACCGACGAGTCGACGTAGCGCGCGGTGCCGCCGGCCGCGACTTCCTCGCCCAGCACGTTCCACGGCTCGATCGCCTGGCGCAGCTCCATCTCGACGCCCTCGTAGACGACGGTGCCGAAGCGCGGGAAGCGAAATTCGATGAACGGCTCGAACCAGTGGTCCTCGAAGGCATAGCCGGCCACGCGCAGGTCGCGCGCGACGTCGCGGATGTCCTGGGCGACGAAATGCGGCAGCATCCAGCGGTCGTGCAGGGCGGTGCCCCAGTGCACCAGCCGGGCCTGGCACGGCTCGCGCCAGAAGCGCGCGACCAGGGCCCGCAGCAACAGCATTTGCAGCAGGCTCATACGCTCGTGCGGCGGCATCTCGAAGGCGCGGAACTCCACCAGGCCGAGGCGGCCGGTGGGGCCGTCCGGCGAATACAGCTTGTCGATCGAAAATTCGGCGCGGTGCGTATTGCCGGTCAGGTCGACCAGCAGGTTGCGCAGCAGGCGGTCGACCATCCACGGCTTGTCGCCCGGCTGCAGGGTCGGCAGCACCTTGTCCATCTGCTGGAAGGCGATCGCCAGTTCATACAGGTTGTCGTCGCGCGCCTCGTCCACGCGCGGCGCCTGGCTGGTCGGTCCGATGAAGGTGCCCGAGAACAGGTAAGAAAGCGCCGGGTGGATCTGCCAGTAGGTGATCAGGCTCTTGAGCAGGTCGGGACGGCGCAGCATCGGGCTGTCTTCGGCGCTGGCGCCGCCCAGGGTGGCGTGGTTGCCGCCGCCGGTGCCGGTGTGGCGGCCGTCGTGCATGAATTTCTCGGTGCCCAGGCGGGTGAGGCGCGCCTCCTGGTACAGGGTCGTCACGTTGTGTACCAGCTCGTTCCACGACGCGGCCGGATGGATATTGACTTCGATGACGCCCGGGTCGGGCGTGACGCTGAGCAGCTTGATGCGCGGGTCGCGCGGCGGCGCATAACCTTCGATCCGCAGCTTCATCCCGAGCCTGGCGGCGGTGGCCTCGACCGCGCCGGCCAGCGCCAGGTAATCCTCGAGGCGCTGCTGCGGCGGCATGAAGACGTACAGGCGTCCGGCGCGCACTTCGACGCACAGCGCGGTGTGGATCACCTCGCGCGCGTCCGGCGCGAAGGGAGAGGCCGGCTGGACGGCCGCGCGGTCCGGCGCCGGCTGCGCGGCGTGGTGCGCGGCCACCAGGGCGCTGCGCGGGGCAAACGGGTCGACCTCGAAACCGGGATCGCGTTCGCGCGGCGGCACCCATGGCAGCGTGGCCAGCGGCAGGCGCAGGCCGATCGGCGAGTCGCCCTCGAGCAGGTACAGGTGTTCGCGCCGCAGCGGCCAGGCCGAGGTGCGCCAGCCGGCGCCGTCGGCGGCCTGCAGCGGCAGCACGTAGCCGGCCACCTGGCCCAGGCCGCGTTCGAGCAGGCGCGCCAGCCGGCGCCGTTCCTCCGGCGCGTCCAGGTCTGCCCGCAGGGGATCGAGGTTGGGCGGCAGCGCCTGCTCGCGTTGGGCCTGCAGCAGCACGTCCTCATAGGCGGGGATGGCGCTGCCGGCGGGCAGGCCGAGCGCATCGACCAGCGCGGCGGCGAAGCGGCGGGCGTCTCCGGCGTCATAGCCGTCGTCGACGTGTTCGCTAGAAAACAGGCCGGGGTCGCGCCACAGCGGCTCGCCGTCGACGCGCCAGAAGATGTTCAGCGCCCAGCGCGGCAGCGGTTCGCCCGGATACCATTTGCCCTGGCCGTAGTGCAGCAGGCCGCCGGGCGCGAAATGATTCTTGAGCCGCTGCGCCAGCGTGCCGGCCAGCGCGCGTTTGCGCTCGCCATGGGCCTGGGTATTCCACTCCGGCGCGTCCATGTCGTCGATCGAGACGAAGGTGGGCTCGCCGCCCTGGGTCAGGCGCACGTCCTGGGCCAGCAGGTCGGCGTCGACCTGCCGGCCCAGGCGGTCGATGGCCTCCCAGTCGGCGTCCGAATACGGCTTGGTCACGCGCGGGTCTTCATGGATGCGGGTGATCGTCATCTCGTGGATGAAGGTGACCTCGGCCTTGTCGCTGAAGCCCGTCACCGGCGCCGCCGACGAGGGCAGCGCCGTGCAGGCGAGCGGAATATGGCCTTCGCCGGCCAGCATGCCCGAGGTCGGGTCGAGCCCGATCCAGCCGGCGCCGGGGATGTACACCTCGGTCCAGGCGTGCAGGTCGGTGAAGTCTTCGAGCGCGCCGCTCGGACCGTCGAGCGCCTCCTGGTCGGCGCGCAGCTGGATCAGGTAGCCGGAAACGAAACGCGCCGCCAGTCCCATCGTGCGCAGGATCTGCACCAGCAGCCAGCCACTGTCGCGGCAGGAGCCGGAACGCTTCTCGAGCGTGTCTTCGGGCGTCTGCACGCCCGGTTCCATGCGCAGCAGATAGGCGATGTCGCGCTGCAGGCGCTGGTTGATCGCCACCAGGAAGTCGGTGGTGTTCATCGGCTGCGCCAGCAGCTCGCGCCGCGCCGCTTCTACCCATGCCAGCAGCAGCGGGCCGGCCGGCTCGGGCTGCGCGTAGGCGCTCAGTTCCCCCTGCAACTGCTCGGGATAGACAAAGGGAAAATGCTCCGCATATTGTTCGATGAAGAAATCGAAGGGATTGATGACGGTCATGTCGGCGACCAGGTCGACCGTGAACTCGAGCGTATCCGTTTTTTCCGGGAACACGAAACGGCCGATGTAATTCCCGTAGGGGTCTTGCTGCCAGTTGATGAAATGCTCCTGCGGCAGCACCGACAGCGAATACGACAGGATCGGCGTGCGCGCATGCGGCGCCGGACGCAGGCGCACCTCATGCGGCGAGAGGGCGACTTGCCGGTCGTAGCGGTAACTGGTCTTGTGGTGCAGCGCGATACGGATAGCCATGCGGGAGTGCCTTTATAGGGGTGGTCACGAACGATACCAGCACATCGATATATACCTGTTTCAACTGTGCACAAGCATGATTCATACCCGCAATATAATTCTCTCGTGCGGCGTCGCCGAGCTGGCACGTTTCTTGATTGCACCTATGCCACTGGAGGATCCGATGCCGAACTTTTACGATGAAATGTATTCCTCTGCGGCAATTGCAAGGCCTCACTACGACGCGTTTGCGCGGTGGCTTGCCTTGCAGTCGCCGCAACTGATCGCGCAAAAACGTGCCGAAGCCGAGCTGACCTTCCAGCGGGTGGGGATCACCTTTGCCGTCTACGGCGACAACGCCGGCAAGGAGCGCTTGATCCCGTTCGACATCATTCCGCGCGTGATCGACGCCGCCGAATGGGCCCGGCTGCAGGCCGGCCTGGTGCAGCGGGTGACCGCGCTGAACCGTTTCCTGCACGATGTCTACCATGACCAGGATATCCTGAAGGCGGGCGTCATCCCTTCCGAACAGATCCTGAACAATGCGCAGTACCGGCCCGCGATGCAGGGCGTCAAGGTGCCTTCGAACATCTATGCCCATATCGCCGGCGTCGACATCGTGCGCGCGGGCGAGGGCGAGTTCTACGTCCTGGAAGACAATCTGCGGGTGCCTTCCGGCGTGTCCTACATGCTGGAAAACCGCAAGATGATGATGCGGCTGTTTCCCGCCCTGTTCGCGAGCAACCGCGTGGCGCCGGTCGAGCACTATCCCGACCTGCTGCTCGACAACCTGCGCACCGTGGCGCCGGACGGACCGCTTGACCCGACCGTGGTCGTGCTCACGCCGGGCATGCACAACTCGGCCTATTTCGAACACGCATTCCTGGCCCAGCAGATGGGCGTGGCGCTGGTGCAGGGGCAAGACCTGTATGTCAGCGACGACACCGTCTACATGCGCACCACGCGCGGGCCGAAGCAGGTCGACGTCATCTATCGCCGCATCGACGACGACTACCTCGATCCACGCGCCTTCCGCCCCGAGTCCACGCTGGGCGTGCCGGGCCTGCTCGACGCGGTGCGCGCGGGGCGGGTGGGCCTGGCCAACGCCATCGGCACCGGGGTGGCCGACGACAAGTCGATCTATCCCTACGTGCCGGACATGATCGAATTCTACCTGGGCGAAAAGCCGATCCTGAACAACGTGCCGACCTACCAGTGCCGGAAAAAGGAAGACCTGGCCTACACCCTGTCTCGGCTGCCCGAGCTGGTGGTGAAGGAAGTGCACGGCGCCGGCGGCTATGGCATGCTGGTCGGCCCGGCCTCGACCCACGCCGAGATCGAGGCCTTCCGCGCGCGCTTGATCGCCAACCCGGACGGCTATATCGCCCAGCCCACGCTGGCCTTGTCGGCCTGCCCGACCTATGTCGAATCGGGCATCGCGCCGCGCCATATCGACCTGCGTCCCTTCGTCCTGTCGGGCAAGACCGTGTCGATGGTGCCGGGCGGCCTGACCCGGGTGGCGCTGCAGGAAGGTTCGCTGGTGGTCAATTCGTCGCAGGGCGGCGGCACCAAGGATACCTGGATACTGGAGAACTAAGATGTTGAGCCGCACCGCAGACCACTTGTTCTGGATGGCCCGCTACACCGAGCGCGCCGAAAACACGGCCCGCATGCTCGATGTCCGGGTCCAGTATTCGCTGATGCCGCAGTCGGCGCAGGCCGAGCAGCAGGGCTGGCGCAGCATGCTGGGCGTGTCCGAGCTGGAATCGCAGTTCGAGGCCAAATACCCGGCGCTCACGCAGAAGGACGTGATCGACTTCATGGTGCGCGATCCGGACAACCTGTCCTCGATCACCAGCTGCCTGCGCGCATCGCGCGAGAATGCGCGCGCCGTGCGCGGCGCCCTGACCACCGAGGTATGGGAAACCGAGAACACGACCTGGCTGATGCTGCAGAAGCATCTCAAGAACCGCACCTTCGAGCACGATCCCGGCCAGTTCCTGGAATGGGTCAAGTACCGCTCGCACCTGTCGCGCGGCGTCACGCTGGGCACCATGCTGCAGGACGAGGCGTTCAACTTCATCCGCCTCGGCACCTTCCTGGAACGGGCCGACAATACGGCGCGCATCCTCGACGTCAAGTTCAGGTTCGGGGCGCATGATGCGGTCCAGGCCGGGACGCAGGCGGAGTTCTACCAGCTTGCGGCGCTGCTGCGCTCGGTGTCCGCCTTCGAGACCTACCGCAAGGTCTACCGCGACGCCATCACGTCGACACGGGTGGCCGAACTATTGATACTGCAAGAGAAAATGCCGCGCTCGCTGGCGGCGTGCATGGCCGCGGTGGTGGCCAACCTGAAGGATGTGCGCAATGCGCAGTCGCACGATACCGAACGCCTGGCCGTCGAGCTGTACGCCATGCTGCAATCGTCCCCGATCAGCGCCATCCTCGAAGAAGGCCTGCACGCCTTCCTGACCCGCTTCCTGGCGTCGGTCGACGCGCTGGGCAACGGCATCAGCCGCGACTTCCTGATCCCGATCGAGCCGGCCCCGCCGGACGAAGGACAAACCCAGTCGCAGACGCAGACCCTGGGCGGAATGACGCAAACCCAGACCCAGACCGCGTAAGCCGGGCGCACCGGCATGGCGCGCGCCGCACCGTTTCGGGGGAAGGCGGCGGCGCGGGCATCATGACGGTGCGTCGGCTCAGGCGCCCGGCGTGGCGGGCGCCGGCGTCGCGGCCGGCCTGGCTGGCGCCGTCGCCTGCTTGATCTGGGCGCGCACGACCCGGTGCACGAAGTGCAGCTTTTCCAGTACCGGCGGGCTGAGCGTGAACGGATAGGAGTCCGGCATCCCGATGCTGCGATTCAGGCTGTTGAGCACGTAAGTCAGCGCGAACCAGTCGCTCAGGGTATCGTCGAACGCGTCGGTCCTGGTCGGCAGGGTGATGCCGTCGAGCGCAGGCTCGTCGGCCTTGCGCGGCTTGAGCTGCAGGCCGCAGGAGTGCGCCGTCTCCAGCGTATCGATCATGTGGAGGTAGTGGGCCCAGGTCTCGGCCCAGTCTTCCCACGGATGCGAGCTGGCGTAGCTGCTCACGAAACGCTCCGCCCAGTCTTCCGGCGGCCCGTTCTCGTAGTGGCGCTTCAGGCTTTCGCCATAATCCTGGCGCTCATCGCCGAACAGGGCGCGGTACTCGTCGATCCATGGGCTGTCGGCCACCAGGCGGTCGAAATAGTAATGGCCGCTTTCGTGACGGAAATGGCCCAGCAGCGTGCGATAGCGCTCGTGCATCTGCTCGCGCGTGCGTTCGCGCTCGGCCGGATCGGCTTCGGCAATGTTCAGGGTGATCACGCCGTTGGCATGGCCGGTCATCACGCACTGGTCGGTCACGCCGTCTTCCAGGAACTGGAATGCAAGGCCGGTTTCCGGCTCGGCTTCCTTCGATGCCGGGGTGAGGTTGAGCGTCGCCAGCGAAAACAGCAGGCGGCGCTTGGCCGCTTCGAGACGCGCCCACAGGATGTGGTTCTTGTCGGACGTCAGGGCCGGGATGACCACGGTCAGCTGGCAGGAGGCGCACAAATCGTGCGGGTCATCCGCGGGCAGCATCCAGTTGCAGACATTGTGCTGGACATAATTGCTGCATTGCTTGTAGACCTTGCCCGCGTCGGTGCGGTTCAGGCTGCGCCACAGGCCGTCCTCGGTCTGCTCGAAGCTGTTGACGCTGCGCGTGGCCGGCTGGTAGCCGAGCGTGCTGTCGCAGTTGAAGCAGAGGGTATTTTCAAAAAATATCTGTTGTGAGCACTTGTCGCAGTGAAAGGTTTTCATGGCAGAAAGAAGAGTGGGCTAACGGTCGGTATTCGGTATTAATAATCTAACAGCAAAACCGATCTAGGCAGGCACGTGTCAGACAACGCCGCATGAGGTGGTGGGGGACAAAGGAAGGACAAACGTGGAGGTGCCGGGAATAGAGGCGGCAGTGCGGGTGATGCGGGCGAGGGTATAAGAGGCGGAATCGATCCCGACGTTGGGCGCGACGACGACGGGCCGGCGGGTTAAGGGCAGTCCTGCTTACGCCACCAGGATGCTTTACGTGGTCCCACTGAATCGGGACCAAGCGCACAAGCTATGGAGCCTGTCAGAATTTCTGTGTGGAACGGGGTCATGAAATAATCCCGAAAGGACTGTTCCATGACCGAAGTGATGACCACCAAGAAGCCCAAAA
>NZ_JBNDIK010000032.1:0-84484 GCF_050434365.1 Massilia sp. UYP32 | reverse complement strand
TTTTTGGGCTTCTTGGTGGTCATCACTTCGGTCATGGAACAGTCCTTTCGGGATTATTTCATGACCCCGTTCCACACAGAAATTCTGACAGGCTCGGTCGACGCTCTACAAGGAGCTGGCGCATGGCAAGAGTGCGATCGCAAATATGTTTGGCCTGTCGGCTCCAGTGCTCGAATCCTGGCTCCACAGCTTGAACAACCTACGTAATGCCTGTGCGCACCATGGACGAATCTGGAATCGTTCTCTGCCGTTCGATCCACAATCGCATCCACGTTATTCGGCGCACTTCGCCCATCCGTCCCGCTTCTATTCTCGTGCTGCGGTCATCCGCATCATGACCACGGCTATTGATGGGAACCCGTTCTTTTCGGACGGCTTGCGATATCTGTTCCATTCGTATCCGATGATCAATCCGGCGCAGATGGGTTTTGGCCAAGGCTGGGACCGAGATCAGCTCTGGGTATAGATCGAACCTGGCGCCTCGGCGCGACAGGCGACAGGACCCTCTCGCACCCATCGCGCAGGCTTTTATCCGGTCTTTTCAGCACTTCATCGGATTATTTACCATTTGTGATACGGCAGAGTTACAGTAGCAAGATCACAACTCGTCAAGAAGGGTAGCCGTCATGCTGAAACTCTCCGCCGTCGCCGTTGCTGTCGTCCTGCTGTCGACCCCGATGCTCGCGCAAGCGCAGCAACCAGCCACCAGGGCCGCCTCGGCGCAATCCCTGGCCGGCAAGCTCGATGCGCTATTCAAACCCCAGTACAAGGCGGACGACCCCGGCGCCACGGTCATCGTGGTCAAGGACGGCAAGACGGTGTTCAGGAAGGCCTATGGCGCCGCCGACGTGGCCGCCAAGACGCCGCTGACGCCCGGTACCGTGCTGCGCCTGGGCTCGATCACCAAGCAGTTCACGGCGGTGGCGATCCTGATGCTGGCCGAGGAGGGCAAGCTGGCCCTGAACGATCCCATTACGCGCTTCTTCCCCGACTATCCGACCGGCGGCAAGGTCATCACCGTCGAGCACCTGCTGACCCATACCTCGGGCATCGTCAGCTACACCGGCAAGTCGGGCTATGTGTCGACGATGGCGAAAGACTTCACCGTGGCCCAGATGATCGACGGCTTCAGGAACGATCCGCTCGAGTTCGAGCCCGGCACCCAGTTCCGCTACAACAACAGCGGCTACTTCCTGCTCGGCGCGATCATCGAGCGGGTTTCGGGCACGAGCTACGCCAGCTTCCTCGAGCAGCGCATCTTCACGCCGCTGGGCATGAAGGACACCGCGTATGAAGGCGTCGAGCGTTCGAACGCGCCGCGCGCGATCGGCTACAGCGCGCAGGAGAAGGGGTTCGCGCCGGCGCAGCCCCTGTCCATGAGCCAGCCGTATGCGGCCGGCGCGCTGGTCTCCACCGTGGACGACCTGGCGAAATGGGATGCCGCCATCGCGTCCGGCAAGCTGCTCAAACCCGCGAGCTGGAAGATGGCCTTCACGCCCTACCAGCTGACTCCCGAGAAGTCGACCGGTTATGGTTATGGCTGGGGCGTCGGCACCCTGCAGGGCACGCCGGTCGTCGAGCATGGCGGCGGCATCAATGGTTTCAGCACCTATGCGCTGCGCCTGCCGGAAAAAAAGATCTTCGTCGCGGTGCTGGGCAATGCCGACAGCGGCAGCGCCAACCCGGAGGTGCTGGCCAAGAAGGCGGCGGCGCTGGCGATGGGCAAGCCGTTCATGGAGCCGAAGGCATTCAAGCTCGATGCCAAGGCCCTCGACGGGTTCACAGGCGTATATGACATCGACGGCAAGGAAAAGCGCATCTTCACGAGCCGCGACGGCAATCTCATGATGGCCCGCGGCGACCGCTCGCCGGCCGCCCTGACGCCTTATTCGAAGGACGGCTTCTTCTTCCCGGGGACGCTGGCGCGCTTCGAGTTCGGACGCGATGCGCAAGGCAAGGTCACCCACGTCACGGTCGACAACGCAGGCGAGCGGACGCGCAACGAACGCGTCGGCGATGCGCCTGCCGAACGGGAGGCGGTGAAGATCGACAACGCCGGCTTCGATGCGCGCGCCGGCGCCTACCAGCTCGCGCCGCAGTTCACGATCACGCTGAGCCGGGAGGGCGAACGCTATTATGCGCAGGCGACCGGACAGCGCAAGATCGAGATCTTCCCGGCCAGTGAGGACGTGTTCTTCTCGCGCGACGTGAATGCCGAACTCAGGTTCGAGAAGGGCGCGGATGGCGCGCCGGTGGTCGTATTGCACCAGAACGGCCAGGCCACGCCCGGCAAACGGCTGCAGTAAGCACTCACCAAGAGTACTGAATGAGCTGGCCGCGGCTTATTTCGCGGCCTGCTCCTGCGCCAGCCGCAAGGCCACCTTGTGCCTGAAATAATCGTCCTTCACGTAGCGGTACAGGTTTTCGCCCGGGCACACCGTCTTGTCCGAATAATCGCGGTGGCTCTGAATGTCGTCCAGCGAGACCTGGTGCTTCGCGGCGAGCATGGCCATCAGGCCCACCACCGCATCGAGCTGCGGCTGGTTCGGCTCCACTTCTTCGAAATTGCCGACCACCTCGATCAGCGCATGTCCCTTGGGGTCGTAGTCGGTATTGGTGTCGCCCGCATAGGCGAGGTCGCGCGCGCCGTAGATGCGGCCATCGAGGTCGATCACGTAGTGGTAGGGGATGTCGAGCCAGCCTTTCTCGGCACGCGACCAGGCCTGCAGGCGGCGCAGGTAGGCTTGCGGGTCGGCGCCCGGCTTGAACGGTTCGCCCTGGTGGTGCAAGGTGATGTGGGTGATCCGGTGGCGCCGCGCCTTCGTCGCGTCGGCCGGCGTGCCGCCCCAGCTGGCGACCGGCACGATGGCGCGTTCGAGGTCGGGCAGGGACTCGGCGCCGTGCGCGCCGCCGATCGAGAACGCCAGCGCAATTGCGGCGCCAATATGTGAAACAGATGCGCGTGAAACAGATGCAGGGATCATGGCAGAATATCCAACATGGATGAGCCATCATCTTTCCACGTTTGACCGTGCAGCGCCAGCATATGCAAACCTGATAAGCTGATTCCAACGATAACAACAGCAGAGCACACCATGCGAACCATCACCCAGATCCTCCGCGACAGCAAGATTATCGCCATCGTCGGCATGTCGAACAAGGAAGACCGCGCCAGCAACGAAGTGGGCGCCTACTTGCAGCACAACGGCTACCGCATCCTGCCCGTCAACCCGAGCTATGCCGGCCAGACCATCCATGGCGAGACGGTCTACGCCAGCCTGCAAGAGGCCGCCGATGCCATCGCCGGCAGCGGCCAACGTATCGACATCGTCGACTGCTTCCGCAAATCCGAAGACATCGGCCCGATCGCGCGCGACGCCATCGCCGTGCGCGCCAGCTGCCTGTGGATGCAGCTCGATATCGAGAACCAGGCCGCCGCCGACCTGGCGCGCGCCGCCGGGCTGGACGTGGTCATGAACCACTGCATCAAGATCGAGCACCGCAGCCTGGAGGGATGAGAAAAAAGCGTTGGCCGCCGGGGTTGCCGCTTGCGCTACAATCGACGCATTTCAACCCCGTCAATACCACGCCATGATCAAGACCATCGCCCTGCTGCTCGCCGCCACGGCCGCCGCCAGCGTCACCCAGCCGGCACGCGCGCAGGCCGCGCCGGTCGCCGCGCTGACCAAGAGCCCGGCCGCATGCCCGGCCGTGCTCAAGCACAGCTTCAAGCGCCTGCAGGACGAAGCGCCGCAAGACCTCTGCCAATATGCCGGCAAGGTGGTGCTGGTGGTGAACACGGCCAGCTACTGCGGCTTCACCAAGCAGTACGAAGGCCTGGAAAAGATCTACGCCAAGTACGGTGGCCGCGGCTTCGTGATCCTGGGCTTCCCGTCGAACGACTTCGGCCAGCAGGAACCGGGCAGCGCCAAGGAAATCGCCGACCTGTGCTTCAACACCTATGGCGTCAAGTTCCCGATGTTCGCCAAGAGCTCGGTGAAAGGCCCGCAAGCCAACCCGCTGCATGCGCAGCTGATCAAGGCCACCGGCCAGGAACCGAAGTGGAACTTCACCAAATACCTGATCGGCCGTGACGGCAAGGTGCTCGACTACTTCCCGAGCAAGGTCACGCCGGAAGATCCTCAGCTGACCGGGAAGATCGAAGCGGCCCTGTAAGGGCATTCTCTGGCGATCAAAGATATAAGCTGGGAGATAGGCGTTTTATAAACCACATTAATAGCATGGTCATTTTGATGTAGATCATAGTTTGTTTTGCTTCACATCAATAAGCTTACCTTCGTCGCAGATGACATAAAAACGAAGAAAGGTAAGAAAAAGATGAAAACGCCGATGAAGACCGTGCTGGTGGCCCTGATCGCCATGGCGTCCGCCCAGGCGCTGGCGCAGGAATCCCCATGGCTGGTGCGCGCCCGCGCCGTGTACGTCGACCCGGACAACAAGTCGACCCCGATCGCCGGCGTCGGCGCGGCGGACCGCCTCGAAGTGAGCACGAAGACCATTCCCGAGCTGGACATCAGCTACTTCTTCACCCCGCATATCGCGGCCGAACTGATCCTGACTTATCCACAGAAGCACAAGGTCCGCCTGGACGGCGCCGAGATCGGCACCTTCAAGCACCTGCCGCCGACCCTGAACCTGCAATACCACTTCGCCCCCGGCGCGGCCATCAGCCCCTACATCGGCGCCGGCGTGAACTACACCCGCATATCGAGCGTCAAGCTGCTCGATGGCGCCGGCGACCTGGAAAACGATAGCTGGGGCCTGTCGCTGCAGGCCGGCGTCGACTTCCGCCTCAACGAACACTGGTCGATCAACGCCGACGTCAAGAAGGTCAAGCTGCGCAGCGACGTGTACGTCGGCGGCGCCAACGCCAGCCACCTGAAGGTCGATCCGGTCCTGTTCGGGCTGGGTGTCGGCTACCGCTTCTGACAGCTTGTGCGTGATCGCGTCCTGCCCGTCTTCCATGGGCGAGCTTCCAGCAAAAGCATCAAACATGGGAAAGGGCGGGGCGCGACCCACGCCTTCATTCTGCCCTGCGATTACGCCGCAAGCACGGCGCGCAGCGGCCCGCGCAGCGCGTTGCAGACGACGATGTCGTCGGCCTGTTCGAGCATGGCGCGCGTGATCACGGCTTCGCGCGCACGCCAGGCGGGCGCGGCCAGCAGCACGCCGCGCATCACGCCCGGCAGCACGCCGCAGGACAAGGGCGGCGTGAGCCACTCCTCGCCGAAGCGCAGGAACACGCTGCAGCGCCCTCCTTCCGTCAATTCTCCGCGCTCGTTAAAGAACAGCATATCGAAGGCGCCTTGCGCCTCGGCCGCCTTCCACGCCGCGTCGTAGCGGCCGCGGACGCTCGTCTTGTGGCGCAGGAAGACGTCGCCGCTGTGCGTCGGCTCCTGGGCCAGCAGCAAGGTCACCGGCTCATGCAAGGGCGTCAGCTCGCCGGATGTGAGCGTCAGCGCGCCGTCGTGGGAGACGGCCAGGCGCAGGCGGTGCAGCGCATCGGAGGGCAGGGCCAGGCTGGCTTCCAGCAGCGCGATATGGGCCGCGCCGCGGTCGAAGGCAAAGCCGAACCAGGCGCACGATGCTTCCATGCGGTCGAGATGCTGCTCCAGGTGGCGGCAGCCGTGTTCGCGCGAGGCGCGGATGGTCTCGAAGATCTCGAACTCGTTGGGCAGGCCGGTAAGAAAACCCGCCTTCAATTGGCACTCGGCGTATTCGGATTGCGCATCGCTGTCGTACACGATGCCGGCGCCGACGCCCAGTTCGCCGCGTCTTGCTCCATCGATCGATGGACCGAGCGCCAGCGTCCGGATCGGCACCGACAGGCAGAAGTCGCCGAAGGCGCGACCCGGGGGCGCCGGATCGAACCAGCCGATGGCGCCGGTATAGATGCCGCGTGCATCGGGTTCGAGTTCGTGGATGATCTCCATCGTGCGCCGCTTCGGCGCGCCGGTGATCGAGCCGCATGGATACAAGGCCTTGAAGATCTCTTCCAGCCCCGCATCCGCGCGCAGGCGCGCCTGCACGGTGGAGGTCATCTGCAGCACGGCGCCGTAGCGCTGCACCTCGAACAGGGCCGGCGTCTCGACGCTGCCGGTCTGCGCCACGCGGCCCAGGTCATTGCGCAGCAGGTCGACGATCATCAGGTTTTCGGCGCGGTTCTTGCTGTCCTGCGCCAGGCTTGCAGCGCGCGCGGCGTCGACATCCGCATCGCCGCTGGCCGGCGCCGTGCCCTTCATCGGCCGCGCCACCAGCATGCCCGCCTCGTGGCGCACGAACAGCTCGGGCGAGAACGACAGCACGGCGCCGCCGCCAGGCAGCGTCACCAGCGCGCCATACGGCACCGGCTGGCGCGCGCGCAGGCGCGTGTACAGGGCGAGCAGCGAACCGAAGGCTTCGAAGCGCAGCCGCCAGGTGTAGTTGACCTGGTAGGTGTCGCCGGCCGCGATGTAGTCGCGGATGCGGCCGATCGCCTCGGTGAACCGCGCCTCATCGACATTCGCGGTAATACCGGCGACGCCGGCCGGCGCAAGGTCCATGCTGCGCGTTGCCAGCCACGAGGCCACCTGCTCGCCGGTCATGCGTTCGCAGCGGGTAAACAGCAGCACCTGCGCCAGCGGGCCGTCGAGCGGGCGGGCCGGCAGGCCCTCCAGGTGCGCGCCCAGTTCATAGCTCAGCAGCGGCACCGCGTGCAGGCCGCTTTGCAGCGCCTGCGACAGCGCCGCCACCAGTCGCGGCCAGCCAGCCGCGTCCTCACAGGTCAGCGTGCCCGCATGCCCGCTGTACAGGCGCGAGCGGGCCTCCTGCGTGGCGCGGGCATCGTCCAGCAGCGCGAAGACTTCGCCGGTATCCATGCTCCGATTCTACGCCGCCAGCAGCAGGGACAGCTGGAGCGACGTGCCTTCGGTTGGATTGAGCTTGAAGCCCGTCTTCGCGAAGCGGTGCCAGCGGCCGGTGACATAGTTCACCAGCAGGCTGGCGCGCGCGGCGACGTCGGCTTCCTGGCCGTGTCCCTGGGTGACGGCCAGGCGCAGGGCGCCCTTGAAGGCCAGTTCGACCTTGTCGTAGAACTGGTTCATGCGCAGTTGCAGGCGCTCGTCTTCATTCACCAGCGCATCGCCGATCAGCACGCGCGTCATGCCCGGGTTGTTGGCCGCGAAGCCGAGCAGCATCTGCAGCATCGCGTGCGCCTGCGACAGGCCGCTGTCTTCTTTCTCGGTGATCTGGTTGATCACGCCGAATACCGACGACTCGATGAACTCGATCAGTCCCTCGTACATCTGCGCCTTGCTGGCGAAGTGGCGGTACAGCGCCGCTTCGGACACCGACAGGCGCGCCGCGAGCGCGGCGGTGGTGATTTTCTCGCCCTTGGGCTGCTCGAGCATCGAGGCCAGGGCCTGGAGGATTTGCAGCTTGCGCTGGCCTGGCTTCGTGCTTGCCATGGGATCCCTAGGAGTTGTTATTGGAGCGGCGCAGCCCGGAGAGCCGCGTCGGAAGTTGCCGCACGGATTTTACTTTGACATTGACGTAACCGGGGCATTTCAGGGTCCTCGGGAGGGGCGCTTTTCCAATCGGATCGCTCATCCGGGCGGTGTGACGCAGGTATTGGGTGACCCAGACGGTGCGCAGGCCCAGCTGGCGCGCGGTGCGCAGATTGGCCAGCGTGTCTTCGACCAGGATGCAGCGCTGGGCCGCGATGCCGTGCTTGCGCAGCAGGCGGCGCAACATCAGCTTCGACGGTTTCGGCCGCAACTGCCCGTGCACGTGCATGTGCTCGATTGCCACATGGTGCGAAAAATGGTTGTGCAGCTTCAGGCGGCGCACGATCTCGGTCGAATAGCTGTTCGGCGCATTGGTCAGCAAGATCTTGCGGCCAGGCAGGCGACGCAGCAGGCGCGCCAGGCCGCGCTCGGCGCGCAGCAGGGCGTCGAGCGGGCCGATGTCGTGGGTCTGGTGCAGGAAATCCCTGGCGCACACCTGGTGGTGGCGCATCATGCCGAGCAGGGTGGCGCCGTAGCGCTGCCAGTAGCCCAGGCGCGCGGCATCGACCATCTCTTGCGTGGCCGGCACGCCGTCGCTGCTCAGCACGCGCGCGATATACGTGTTCATATTGGCGCTGATCGCCGGGAAGATCGCGTGCGAGGCGTCGTGCAGGGTGTTATCGAGGTCGAACAGCCAGACTGGGGCTTGGAGGGAAGAAGTAGACACGGGTAATCGGCTCGCAAAAGATGCAACACGCGATTATGCCAGCGGCGCCTGACGACGTCATGGAGCGGGGTAAAACAGGGGATGGGAGATGGTGCCCTTGACGTGGATTGAACACGTGGCCTCTCCCTTACCAAGGGAGTGCTCTACCACTGAGCTACAAGGGCGGGTAGATGCGGTGGGCAATGCCCACCGTAACGACATTTTCTGTGGGGGTTTCCCCGTCACAAAAAATTTAGTGAGACCGGATCATAGTGCCAAAAGCCTGTTCGGTCAAGACTTCGAGCAACAATGAGTGCTCGATGCGGCCATCGATGATGTGCACGGTGTTCACGCCCGACTTCGCGGCGTCCAGCGCCGACGAGATCTTCGGCAGCATGCCGCCCGAGATCGTGCCGTCCGCGAACATTTCGTCGATCTCGCGCGCCGACAGGTCGGTCACCAGATTGCCCGCCTTATCCTGCACGCCGGCGATATTGGTCATCATGATCAGCTTTTCGGCTTTCAGGATTTCCGCGATCTTGCCGGCGACCACGTCGGCGTTGATGTTGTAGGCCTGGCCGTCCTGGCCGAAACCGATCGGCGAGATGATCGGGATGAAGGCGTCGTCCTGCAGCGCTTTCACGACGGCCGGGTTGATGGCCTCGATCTCGCCAACGAAACCGATGTCGAGGAACTCGCCCGGTTTTTCCTTGTCGGGCATCGCCATGCGGCGTGCGCGGATCAGGCCGCCGTCCTTGCCGGTCAGGCCGACTGCCTGGCCACCGTAGTGGTTAATCAGCATCACGATGTCTTGCTGAACTTCGCCGCCCAGCACCCACTCCACCACTTCCATGGTCTCTTCGTCGGTGATGCGCATGCCCTGCACGAAAGTGCCCTGCTTGCCGATCTTCTTCAGCGCATTGTCGATCTGCGGGCCGCCGCCGTGGACCACGACCGGGTTCATGCCCACCAGCTTGAGCAGGATGACGTCGCGCGCGAAGCCGTGTTTCAGGCGTTCGTCGGTCATGGCATTGCCGCCGTATTTGATGACGATGGTCTTGCCGTGGAAGTTGCGGATGTAGGGAAGCGCCTCGGCCAGGATCTGCGCCTTCAGCGCCGTCGACACGGCAGTCAAGTCGTCAGGTTGGTCGTCGGTCTTCAGGCTGGTCACTTGAGCGTTCATGGAGGGTCCGAAATAAATGTCGCGAGATTTTACAGGCAAATGCCGTAAAAACAGCGTAAACCTTGTGGGGAAAGGGCGGTGTCCTGTTGTATTTTATGGCAGCAATCGGTACTTTATCAGTTATGAGTATTTGCACGCGCTGCGGCGCCGAATTCGGATGTGCAATGGCCGACGGCGCCACCGAAGCTTGCTGGTGCACGGCCTTGCCGCCGGCGGTGGCCGTGCCGCAGGAGGCGGCCGGCTGCTGGTGCCCGGCGTGCCTGCGCGCGCATATTGCCGCGCACCCATTGCCAGTCGCCTTGCCAGTCGCGCCAACGACCGACTGACAGCTCAGCGCCGCGTGCGGAAGAAACGCATCATCTCGCGGCTCGCATCCGGTCCCTTGCCATCGGTATAGCTGCCGCGCGCATTGCCGCCGAACCAGGCATGGCCGGCGCCATGCACCAGCCAGTGTTCGGCCTGCACCATGCCGTCCTCGTCCGGATACAAGGTGCGCGTGTAGGCATGGCCGTCGGGCACGCGACCCGGTTCGGCGGTGCCCGGCTGCGCCAGATGGCGCGCGCCTTGCGCGACCACTTCCTCGCCATTGGCCGGATGCACGGTGGTGTCGCGGTCGCCGTGGAAGACGATGATCGGCAAGGGCTGTGCGCTCGTCGTGCTGCGGCGGAAGTCGCCCTTCATCGCCGCCAGCGCCGACGACAGGCTGTTGGCCGAGGCAAAGGGCAGGCCGGAATGCACGCCCACCGCCGCATACAGGTCGGGATAGAGCGTGCCCATGATGGTCGCCATCGCGCCGCCGGCGGACAGGCCGGCCACATACACCTGGCTTGGGTCCACCGCATGGCTGGCCATGATCGAGCGCGTCATGCCGGCGATGATCGATGGCTCGCCTTCGTCGCGGCGCTGGTCGACCGCATTGAACCAGTTCCAGCAGCGCGACAGGTTCGCGCCCTTGCTCTGGGCCGGATACAGCACCAGGCAGCCGATCTCTTCGGCCAGCACGTTCATCTGGGTGCCGGTGGCGAAATCTTCCGGGTCCTGGGTGCAGCCGTGCAGCATCACCACCAGCGGCGCCGGCGTACCGGTATAGCTGCCAGGCACATACAGCTTGTACTCGCGGCGGCCGGCGGCGTTCATGTGATGGCCGTCCTCGAACCTGCCGGTCAATGGCTCGCGCGCCGGCGGCGCAGGAGCGGGAGCAGGGGCACGGGCAGGGGCAGGGGCAGGCATGACGAAGTCGCGCATCTGGCGCTCGGCCACGCGCTGCACGGCTGCCGCGTTCTTCATGGCCTGCTGCACGGCGGCGCCAGGCGTGGCCGGTCCCGATCGCAACAGCGATCGGACGGCCCCGCTTAGCTGCCTCATCAGTAGTCGGTTGAGTTTCATGGCATTCCTTTTGTGCAGTGCACAATTTCACGCCACGAGCTTACACCAACCTGTCAAACGTTGCCGAGCGTCTGTTGTTGCAGTATTTCTGCGACTGTTTACCCACACATCTCCACGTAGTCGACAGCCGGCTTGATGCCGGCGCGCATGGTCGTCAGTTTCCCTTTGCTGGCTTCGAAGATCAGGGCCTTGTTCTCGCCTTTGGGCAAGACAAGGTACTGGCCCTGTTCGTCGTATTTGTGGCGTTCGCTGCGCAGCCCGGGAGCATGGCGCAACGCATCCTTGGCCGACATGCGCGACGTGACGCCGGCGCTGTTGCGCACCACCGTCCTGGCGTCGGCGCGCACGATCACGCCGTTCTCGACCATGAAGCTCACCTGTGGATAACGCTTGAAGCGGACGATGGGGCAAGAGGGATCGAGCGGCCGCGGCGTGGCGCGCTGGCCCAGCGTGCGTTCGACCTGGTCGAGCCGCTGGCCGAACCCGATCTTGCCGTAGCCATCGGGCGACAACACCTGGCTCGACGCCGTGGCGGACACGCCCAACAGGGCGCTCGCGATGATGAAACGAATGTTCATGGGTCACCTCGTGCAGCAACATGAATCAATGCGACACTGTTCCAAAGACAGTGCGTATTGACGAGTATAGTGACTCACAAGCAAAAACGGCGCTGGACTGCCGGACGCGCGATAATGCCGCCTCCGACACATATCCGCTCAGGCATCAGGCAATGGCTCCAGAACTGCACACTCCCGTCCCTTCGCCCTGCATCAATATCTGCAAGATGGTGCCGGCAACCGGCTTGTGCGAGGGCTGCATGCGCACGATCGACGAGATCCGCGCCTGGCGCAATGCCAGCGAGGACGAGAAGCGCGCGATCTGGGCCGAGATCCGGCGCCGCGAAGCCGGGCTGTTCGGCGAGTAAGGGCGCGCCATGGACCTGCGTTTGCCGCCGTCGATTCATGTGCTCGAGCGCAACTGGCTGTCGTCGAATAATGTCCTGTTGATCGGGCCTGACGACACGGCCCTGATCGACAGCGGCTACGTCACCCATGCGCCGCAGACGCTGGCGCTGGTGCGCCACCTGCTGCGCGGCCGTCCGCTCGACCGCCTGCTCAACACCCACCTGCACTCCGACCACTGCGGCGGCAACGCGGCCCTGCAGGCCGCCTACGGCTGCCACACCGCGATCCCCGCGCCGGAAGCCGACAAGGTCGCGCGCTGGGACGAAGCGGCGCTGAGTTTTCGCGCCACCGGCCAGCAATGCCCGCGTTTCGGCTTCGACGGCGTGCTGGCGCCGGGCGACACCTTATCGTTGGGCGGCCTGCGCTGGCAGGTATTGGCCGCGCCTGGCCATGATCCGCATGCGCTGCTCATCTTTTGTGCAGACGAAGGCGTGCTGGTGTCCGGCGACGCGCTGTGGCAGGACGGCTTCGGCGTGATCTTCCCCGAGCTGGCCGGGGAGCCCGGCTTCGACGAGGTCGGGGCCACGCTCGAGCTGATCGGCAGCCTGGCGCCGCGCGTGGTCATTCCCGGGCATGGGCCCGTGTTCGGCGACGTCGATGCGGCCCTGGCGCGGGCCAGGGCGCGCCTCGACTACCTGGCGGCCGATCCGACACGCAATGCACGCAACGCGGTCAAGGTGCTGCTCAAGTTCCTGTTGCTGGAGCGTGGGAAGATTGCCGTGGCCACGCTGCCGCGCCTGCTCGCATCGATTCCGCTGGTCGAGCGGGTGCGGCCGACCGTGCTCGGACTGGATGCCGATGCGTTGGCGCAATGGGCAGCCGCAGCGCTGGTGCGCGCCGGCGCGGCGCGCATCGAGGGGGAGATGTTGCTCGATCTTTAGAGGAAGAAATCTAGCACGGTCGTTCTTTTTCTGGGGCTATAATGGCCCGATACCCAACACCGAGAGTCCTTTCATGCCGATGCCCGCCGCGTTGCAAGACCTGTCCCTTCCCGTCATCGCCTCGCCGATGTTCATCGCCAGCGGTCCCGCCCTGGTGGCGGCCCAGTGCAAGGCCGGCATCGTCGGTTCCTTCCCGGCCCTGAACGCGCGTCCGGCCGAATTGCTCGACACCTGGCTGACCGACCTGCAGCGCGAGCTGGCCGACTACGCGGCCGCCAATCCGGGCGCGAAAGTGGGCCCGATCGCGGTCAACCAGATCGTCCATCAATCGAACGACCGCCTGGCGCACGACGTCGAGGTGTGCGTCAAGCACCAGGTGCCGATCATCATTTCGTCGCTGCGCGCGCCGCCGCGCGAGATGATGGATGCGGTGCACTCGTATGGCGGCATCGTGCTGCACGACGTGGTCTCGATCCGGCACGCCGAGAAGGCGCTGGAGGCGGGCGTCGATGGCCTGATCCTGGTGGCGGCCGGCGCCGGCGGCCATGCCGGCGCGCTGTCGCCGTTCGCGCTGGTGGGAGAGGTGCGCAAGTTCTTCAAGGGGCCGATTGCCCTGTCCGGATCGATCGCGACCGGCGACGCGATCCTGGCGGCGCAGGCGATGGGCGCCGACTTCGCCTACATCGGTTCGCGCTGGCTGGCCACGAAGGAGTCGAACGTCAGCGACGGCTACCGCGACGCGATCGTCGAATCGAGCGCGGCGGACGTGGTGTACACCAACCTGTTCACCGGCGTGCACGGCAACTACCTGAAAAAATCGATCGTGGCGGCCGGGCTGGATCCGGACAACCTGCCGCAATCGGACAAGAGCAAGATGAGCTTCGGCTCGGGCGCGGCCAAGGCCTGGCGCGACATCTGGGGCGCAGGCCAGGGCGTAGGCCTGATGGACGACGTGCCGACGGTGGCCGAGATGGTCGGGCGGCTCAAGCGCGAGTACGACGCCGCGCGGGCGCGGCTGGCGCTGTAAGACTCAATCCGCCTGCTTCAGGTCTTCCTGACGAATGGTCCACAAGCCCGGCAGGTTGCGCCAGTAGCCATACACGTCCATGCCGAAGCCGACCACGAACTTGTTGGGCAGGGTCAAGCCCACCAGGTCGGCCTGGATCGGCTTGGCGCGGCCCAGGTCCTTGTCGGCGAACACCACGACGACGACTTCGGCGGCGCCCATGTCGAGCAGGCGCTGCTTGACGTGGGCCAGGGTCTCGCCTTCGTCCAGGATATCGTCGACTACCACGATCTTGCGGCCGACGACGTTCTGGCGCGGGATCACCTTCCACACGATCTCGCCGCCGCGGTCTTCGTCGCCATAGCGGCTGACGTGGATGTAGTCGAAGTCGAGCGGGAAGGTCAGTTGCGGCAGCAGGTGGCCGGTAAACACCACCGCGCCGCCCATCACCCCCAGCACCAGCGGGAATTCGGCCGCGCCCTCGGCGTTGAAACGGGCATTGAGTTCGTCGGCGACGCGCCGCACGGCGGCATTGACTTCGACGGGTTCGACGATCTGGGTGGCATTCGCCAGTAGCGCTCGCGCGCGCTCATGGTGGAAATCGTGCATGGTCTTCAGTTCAGTTGAGTGCGGGACCATTATGCGTCATCCGTCGGACCCATGCGTTCCCGTTGGCCATTCGGGAGGATTGCGGCGTATGATACGTGGCTTGGAAAACAAAACCGACGCATCAGCCATGTCCCATAACGAATTCCAGGCCGCACGTGCAGGCCGCCTCGCGCAACTGCGCGCCGCCATGGCGCGCCACGGCATCGACGCCTACATCGTCCCGTCGAGCGATCCGCATCTGTCGGAATACCTGCCCGGCCACTGGAAGGGCCGCGAATGGCTGTCCGGCTTCACCGGCTCGGTCGGCACCTTCATCGCCACCGCCGATTTCGCCGGCGTCTGGACCGATGGTCGCTACTTCACGCAGGCCGAGACCGAGCTGGCAGGCTCCGAGATCGCGCTGATGAAGATCCCGGGCGCCGCGAGCCAGCTGCACGTCGACTGGCTGGCCGCCAACCTGGCAGCGGGCCAGACCGCCGCCGTCGATGCGCGCGTGCTGGGCCTGGCCGGCGCGCGCCTGTTGAAAGATGCCCTGGCCGCCAGGGGCGTGACCCTGCGCACCGACATCGACCTGCTCGACGAAGTCTGGAGCGAGCGTCCATCGCTGCCGCTCGAACCGGTGTTCGAACACGTCGCGCCCTACGCCACCGTCAGCCGCGCCGACAAGCTGCACGCCACGCGCGCCGCGATGGAAGCGCATGGCGCGGGCTTCCATTTCATCTCGACGCTGGACGACATCGCCTACCTGTTCAACCTGCGCGGCGCCGACGTCAGCTTCAACCCGGTGTTCCTGGCGCATGCGCTGATCGGCCGCGGCGACGCGACCCTGTTCGTCCTCGAGGGCAAGGTGCCGCAAGATGTGCGCGCCCGCCTGGAAGCCGACGACGTGCACCTGGCGCCGTACGCCAATGCCGTGCACGCGCTCGAATCGCTGCCGGAAGGCGCGACCCTGCTGCTCGATCCGCGCCGCGTCACCGCCGGCATGCGCGCCGCCGTGGCGCAGGGCGTGAACGTGGTCGAGGCGATCAACCCGACCACCTTCGCCAAGTCGCGCAAGCTGGAAAGCGAGGCGGTGAACGTGCGCGCCGCGATGGAACAGGATGGCGCCGCGCTGTGCGAATTCTTCGCCGCGCTCGAGCCGCTGCTGGCCGACCCGAACCGCGCGCCGTTGAATGAAGTCGACATCGACACCCGCCTCACCGCCGCGCGCGCGCGCCGTCCTCATTTCGTGAGCGCCAGCTTCTCGACCATCGCCGGCTTCAACAGCAATGGCGCGATCATGCACTACCGCGCCGAACAAGCCACCTGCGCCGTCATCGAAGGCGACGGCCTGCTGCTGATCGATTCGGGCGGCCAGTACCTGGGCGGCACCACCGACATCACGCGCGTGATCCCGGTCGGCGCGCCAAGCGCCGCGCAGAAGCGCGACTACACGCTGGTGCTGAAGGGCCTGATCAACCTGTCGGCCGCGCGCTTCCCGCGCGGCACCCGCGCGCCGATGCTGGACGCGATCGCGCGCGCCCCGATCTGGGCCGCCGGCATCGACTACGGCCACGGCACCGGCCACGGCGTCGGCTACTTCCTCAATGTGCACGAAGGCCCGCAGACGATTTCGCCGGCGGTGCCGCCGGAGCCGCATACCGCGATGGAGCCGGGCATGATCACCTCGATCGAGCCGGGCATCTATCGTCCGGGACGCTGGGGCATCCGCATCGAGAACCTGGTGCTGAACCAGCACGTCGAGACGTCCGAGTTCGGCGAATATCTTGGCTTCGAGACCCTGACCTTGTGCCCGATCGATACGCGCCCCATCGATCGCAGCCTGCTGCGCGCCGACGAAATCGCGTGGCTGAACGACTACCACGCGACCGTGCGCGCGCGCCTGACGCCGCACGTCGAAGGCCCGGCATTCGAGTGGCTGATGCTGCGCACGGAGGCGATCTGATGGCCAGCTCGCGTTCCACCCGCGCCAGCACCGCCGTCGAGCGCCTGAAGCAGCGCACCGGGAACAATCTGTACTCGATGGCGCGCACCGGCGACGGCCATTTTTACCTGTCCGAGGCGCCCGGCAGCCCGCCGCTGTGCCCGCCGATGGAGCTCGACGATTTCGTCAACTTCGTCAAGGGTCTCGGTCCGCAGGAGCAGCCGCGCATCAGCAAGAACGACCTGGCGTTCGAGAAGCAGCTGGTCAAGAAAAAAACCTGACCGCCGGCCGACCATGAACACGATGCGCGCATGACGGAAGCCAACCTGTTCGCGGCCTACTGGTCCAAGAACGAGCTGTTCACCAATGGCCTGATCCTGTTGCACCTGGTCGGGGCCCTGCTGCTCGGCCTCCTGGTCGGCTACGAGCGCGCCTATCACGGGCGCGCCGCCGGCATGCGCACCTATGGCCTGGTGTGCATGGCCTCGGCCGCGCTGACCATCCTGGCCGGCTATCCGGACCTGTGGTACGGCGGCCATGCGGGCCTGCTGGCGCCGATCGATCCGACCCGCATCATCCAGGGCGTGGTCACCGGCATCGGCTTCCTCGGCGCCGGCGTCATCATGCGCGACGGCTTCAATATCAGCGGCCTGACCACGGCGGCCTCGATCTGGGCCTCGTCGGCGATCGGCGTCCTGATCGGCATCGGCTTCTACCTCGCCGCGATGGGCCTGGCCTTCCTGTCGGCGATGATCATGATCTACCTGAACCGCCTGGAGACCTTCCTGCCGTCGCGCCACGCGGTGGCGGTGCGGATGCGCTTCCGGCCCGAATTCATGCCGCGCGAAGACGCGATCCGCAAGGTGGCGCTCGAACGCGGCTACGAGATCGCCGGCAGCTCGCTGACCATCAGCAGCGACGAAGGGCGCCAGGAATGGCGCTTCGTGGCGCTGGCGCTGTCGCGCAAGACCGGCGCGCCGCTGTCCGAACTGGCGCGCGAACTGGCCGCCTTCGACGGCGTCGATTCGTTCCAGCTGTCGCACGCGCGCAATTGAAGCGCCACGCATCTTCATCTTCAGGCAACACCAATAACAATGCCAAACGGGGTTTTCCAATGGACGCACAAGAAGTTCTCGATTTCTGGTTCCTGCCGTCTTCCGACCCGGGCCACGGCCAGCAGCGCGCCGCATGGTTCCGCAAGGACGACGCCTTCGACGCCGTCATCCGCGAGCGCTTCGGCGCCGCGATCAACCACGCGATCGCCGGCGGCCTGCGCGAATGGGACGAGGAGGGTCCGCGCGGCGTGCTGGCGCGCATCCTGGTGCTCGACCAGTTCACCCGCAACGCCTATCGCGGCACGCCGGAATCCTTCGCCGGCGACGTGCTGGCGCTGAACGCCGCGCGCCAGCTGGTGGCGTCGGGCGCGCACCTGGCCCTGAGCCCGTGGGAGCGTTCCTTCGCCTACATGCCGTTCGAGCACGCCGAAGACGCGCGCACCCAGGAGCAGTCGGTCGAGCTGTTCACCGACCTGGCCGCCAGCCATGAAGGCTTCAGCCAGTCGCTCGACTATGCGCACCGCCACCGCGGCGTGATCGCGCGCTTCGGCCGCTTCCCGCACCGCAACCCGATCCTGGGCCGCGCCTCGACGCCCGAAGAACTCGACTACCTGGCCAAGCCGGGTGCGGGTTTCTGACGTGGCCTCGACCCTCAACCTGGTCGGCGCCGGCCATGTCGGCAAGGCGCTGGGACGCCTGCTGTCGGCCAGCGGCGCCTACGTGGTGCAGGACGTGCTGACCCGCTCGCCGGCCAGCGCCCGGGCGGCGCTCGACTTCATCGGAGCCGGCCGCGCCGGCGCCGACCTGGCGGCGCTGCGTCCGGCCGACGTTTGGCTGCTGGCCGTGAACGACGACCAGATCGCGCCGATGGCCGCGGCGCTGGCGCAGGCGCATGACGTCCGCGGCGCGGTCGTGTTCCACTGCAGCGGCGCCAAGGCGTCGGGCGAATTGCAGGCGCTCGCGGACCAGGGGGCGCTGGTGGCCAGCGTGCATCCGATCCGCAGCTTCGCCGATCCCGACGCCGTGGCGCGCGACTTCGCCGGCACCTTCTGCGGCATCGAGGGCGAGGCCAAAGCGCTGGCGCGTCTGGCGCCGGCGTTCGAGGCGATCGGCGCGCGCCTCGTGCCCATCGATGCCGCGGCCAAGACGGTCTACCATGCGGCGGCGGTGTTCGCGTCGAATTACCTGACCACGGTGCTCGACGCCGCGCTGCGCGCCTGGCAGGCGGCCGGAGTGCCGGAGGCGATCGCGCGCGAGCTGGCGCGTCCGCTCGCCAGCGAGACCATGGCCAACGTATTCCGCCTGGGCCCGGCGGCGGCCCTGAGCGGGCCGGTGGCGCGCGGCGACCATGCGACCGTGGCGCGCCAGCAGCAGGCCCTGCTCGAGTGGGACGAGGCCACCGGCAGGCTGTACGAGGCGCTGGTGCCATTGACGGCGGATCTGGCGCGGCGCAAGCACGCTGCTGCATGACTTCGACACAATAAGGAAAACGCGATGTTCTTTACCGCCTGGGCCACACTCGCCGTGCTGGGTGTCTATTTCTGGACCTGGGGCGTCGCCGGCTACGCCCGCGTGCGCTACAAGGTGCCGGCGCCATCGATGGAGGGTCCCGAGGCATTCCAGCGCGCCCACCGCGTTCAGATGAACACCCTGGAAATGCTGCCGCTGGTGCTGGTGCCGCTGTGGCTGTGCGCCACCTTCCTGGGCGACCTGTGGGGGGCGGCTGGCGGCCTGCTGTGGTGCCTGGGCCGCATCATGTATGCGCTCGGCTACTACCGCGACCCGGCCAGGCGCGAAGCGGGCTTCATTCTGGGCATGCTGGCTTGCGCTGCGTTAATCGGCGCCACAGTTTTCGGCTTATTGATGCGCTAAAGCGAAAAAAGCGAATACAAAGATCGACAAAGTTCCCGTATGGAAATATGCTTGAGTACTGACTACTAATTAGCATCGCGCGTCTCGTCCTGATGGTCACTGGCGCGCCAGGAGAACAATATGTTGTTTCTGAAGAGCACGAGTGTAACCAAGGCGCCAGGGATCTATGAGGTCGACGTCGCAGCCAAGCCGCCGGGTAAAACCTTTGGCGTCTTCCTGGCCACCGACCCGGAAAACCCGCCGCACACCGTGCTTGCCGGCCTGGCCGAACTGGGTTTCCAGAATGTCCATCAACAAAACTATGTTCACCGCGACAAGGGCAAGGTGCTCGACCTGCATTTCCAGAAGGACGGCACCGATATGTTCAAGGGTTGGAAGGCGGAGGAATGCAGCGCCAACCTGGCCGCCATCGACGCCCTGTTCGGCAATGTCGGCATCAAGGTGGCGCCGCGCGTGATGAGCCTGGCCGAAGCCTACGCCTGACACCCTGGCGTCTCGCTCAGGCCATCACTTCCAGGTGATACAGGGCCCAGGGGCAGGCGCCGAAACGCTGCGCCAGCGGGAGCGCCGCCATCTCCGGCACCCGGTCGGCGTCATACACGGCCCATAGCGGCCCCAGCCCGCCCAGCGGCATCGGCTTGCCATCCAGGTGGGTGGCGACGATGACATTCCACGCTCGCAGCTGTCGCATTTCCAGCACGGCGGCATAGCCGTCGACCGCCCGCATCAGCACCTTGGCGGCATCGCGCGGCTCCGCGCCGGCCTGGGCCAGCACCTCGAGCAGCAGCGGTCCGCGCAAGGTGTGCGGCTTGCCGTCGTATTCCAGGGTCGGGCGGATGGTGCGCGCCGGCAGGGCGGCCAGGGCTGCGAAATCGAGGGCATAGGCACGGTCGAACGCCAGCTTCTGCTTGGCCATCATCTGGTCGAGCGCCGGATCGAGGGCGCCGCGGTTGCTGCGCGTGATTGCGCCGGTGATGGTCAGCAGTGTCGGCCCTGCGGTCGGCCCCGGGGCCGTGCCCGTACTGCGGCTGGCGAAGGCCGGCGCTGCGCCAGCCACGACGGCGGCGCCGAGGAAATGGCGTTTGTCCATGCGAGAATGCGCCGTGGTGGAAAGCTCACCATCATAACCGTGAATTTCGCGCACATATTGACGATGGATTTATTCGCTGCCGACTCCGTCCCGACTCCTATCCCGCTCAAGGACGGCGAGCTCGCCTGGATGCCCCAGCTGCCACTGCCCTGGACCAATGCCGAGGTCATGGCGCGCCTGCTGCGCGAGACCGACTGGCGCGAGGAAACGGTAGTGGTGTACGGCAAGCGTCACCTGCAGCCGCGCCTGAGCGCCTGGTACGGCGACGCGGCCTATACCTACTCCGGACTGCGCCTGCAGCCGGCGCCGTTCACGCCCCTGCTCGACACATTGCGCCAGGCCGTCGAGGCAGCGAGTGGACACCGCTTCAACAGCGTCCTGCTGAATCTCTACCGTAACGAGCGCGACAGCATGGGCATGCACAGCGACGACGAGCCGGAACTGGGACCGCAACCGGTCATCGCCTCGCTCAGCCTGGGCGCTGCCCGCACCTTCATCCTGAAGCATAAATACAACAAAAAGACTGTCCGATTGGAATTGACCGATGGCAGTCTGTTGCTGATGCGCGGTGAAACCCAGAAATATTGGTTGCATGGCATCAATAAGATGACACGCGCGTTACAAGCGCGGGTCAACCTAACTTTCAGGAAAATCGTTTAAACTGACTGCAATCTCATCGATCCACTCGGAAATATTAATAACCGGCGGGTCATTAAGTTACACTTTCTTACAGTTCTTACGGAATCGGCACGGACTTGCTCTTTCGGCAGTGCTATCTTGGTCACATCGCGATTCGTTGGGAATCGCGAGCCAGATGAACAAGAAGAGGAATTGAGATGAAAAAGCTGATCGTTGCACTGCTCGCTACCACCGCCGCTGTCTCGGCTGTCCAGGCACAAGAATTCACCCCACGCGCCTACGTCGGCGTCGGTGCGGTGGCTACCGATTATGAAAGCCGCGTCCCAGGTGCAACCACCGCCGACATCGATACCATCAAGGCATCGGCCAAGCTGTTCGGCGGCTACGAGTTCACCCCGAACTGGGCAGTCGAAGTCGGCCACACCGACTACCGCAGCGCCGACATCTACTACACCCTGGGCCCAGTGGCTGCCAGCGGTCAGGTCGATGGCCGTTCGACCTACGTCGCCGCCAAGTTCAGCTCGCCGCTGACCGAGAAGCTGGTCGGCTACGCCAAGCTGGGCGTGTCGCATGACGTGAACGAACTGGCAGCGGTCAACGCGTCGCTGAACCGTCGCGACAGCGACAACAACGCCTACGGCGCCCTGGGTGTGCAGTACAACATCAACCAGGACGTGGCGGTGATCGCCGAATACGAACGCTTCGGCGGCACCCGCGACTTCGGCGTGCGTCCGAACGCACTGACCATCGGCGCGAAATACTCGTTCTAAGCCGAGCGTTTCACAAGCCAAAAGGCCCTTCGGGGCCTTTTTTCATGGTCGGATCATCCGGGCAAGCGGCATGGCGATTACAGCCGCGCCAGCGCCAGGCCCTGCGGCCGCTGCACCCATGGCGGCACGATGATCGACGGTTCGGGCGCCGCATGCCCGGCCGAGATGAAACGGTGCAGCGACGACCACGGCCATTCACGCGCCTCGAGGCAATGGCCATGGCGCACGGCGTCGGTATGGACATAGTCGACCAGCGCCGCGTAATCGTCGTCCAGGCCGACCCGGTAGTGGCGGTAGTGGCGTTCCCAGACCGCGCCGTCGTCCACCCCGGGCTGGCCGGTCTTGCGCAGCGCTTTGGAAAAGGCGATCTTGACCGCCCGCCAGCGGCTGGAACAGTCGTGGTCGCCCGGTGGCAGGGTCCAGATGGCGTGGGCGTGATCGGGCAGGACCGCCCAGGCATCGACGTGGAAAGGACGGCGCGTACGCGCCAGCCGCATGGCTTCCCCGAACGCGGAGATATGTTCGGTCAACAGGTGACTGCCGCGGTCGAGCAGGCGCACCGTGAAAAAGAAGGTCCCGCCGGGGACGCGGTTATCGCGGTAAAGATTGCGGTAACTGTTAGGGTAATCGAGCATGGTCTGGCCGACGCCGCGCGCATGAAGCGGCTGCGGTCGACGAGCTTCCGGTAGTCCTCATCGCAAACAGTTTTACATATTTTGCATTCGGACCCCGTTCCATTTCCGCTAGTAAAAAGCCCGCCAATGACGGTCGCCAAGGCGGGATTTTCCCTTACGAAACAAGCGCTTGCATTCTGTCCACGGATCAGGTGGTCAGCGGCTTGTAGCGGATACGCTTCGGCTTGGCGCCTTCTTCGCCCAGGCGTTTCTTCTTGTCGGCTTCGTATTCCTGATAGTTGCCATCGAAGAAGGTAACCTGCGAATCGCCTTCGAAGGCCAGGATATGGGTCGCGATACGGTCCAGGAACCAGCGATCGTGGGAGATCACCATCACGCTGCCGGCGAACTCGAGCAGTGCATCTTCCAGTGCGCGCAGGGTTTCGACGTCCAGGTCGTTCGACGGTTCGTCCAGCAGCAGGACGTTGCCGCCCTGCAGCAGGGTCTTGGCCAGGTGCAGACGGCCGCGTTCACCGCCCGACAGATTGCCCACGACTTTTTGCTGGTCAGAACCCTTGAAGTTGAAGCGGCCCAGGTAGGCGCGCGACGGCATTTCGAAGCGGCCCACGCTGAGCATGTCGGCGCCGCCGGAGACGTCTTCGAACACGGTCTTGTTGTTGGCCAGTTCGTCGCGGCTCTGGTCGACCAGCGACACCTTGGCGGTCTTGCCGATCACGACTTCGCCGCTGTCCGGCTGCTCTTTGCCGGCGATCATCTTGAACAGGGTCGACTTACCGGCGCCGTTGGGGCCGATGATGCCGACGATCGCGCCTGGCGGGATGGTGAACGACAAATTATCAATCAACAGACGGTCGCCGAAGGCTTTCGAGACGTTCTTGAACTCGATGACTTCATTGCCCAGGCGCTCGGCCACGGGGATGAAGATCTCCTGCGTCTCGTTGCGCTTCTGGTATTCGTATTCGGAGAGTTCGTTGAAGCGGGCCAGGCGGGCTTTCGACTTGGCCTGGCGCGCCTTCGGATTCTGGCGCGACCATTCGAGTTCCTTCTGCAGCGCCTTCTGGCGCGCCGATTCGGTCGCTTCTTCCTGTTTCAGGCGCGCCTGCTTCTGGTCGAGCCACGACGAGTAATTGCCCTTCCATGGGATGCCATGGCCGCGGTCCAGTTCCAGGATCCATTCGGCGGCGTTGTCGAGGAAGTAGCGGTCGTGGGTGATGCCGACCACGGTGCCCGGGAAGCGCAGCAGGAATTGCTCCAGCCACTCGACCGATTCGGCGTCCAGGTGGTTGGTCGGTTCGTCGAGCAGCAGCATGTCGGGTTTCGACAGCAGCAGCTTGCACAGCGCCACGCGGCGCTTCTCGCCACCCGACAGCACGCCGATTTTCTGGTCCCATGGCGGCAGGCGCAGCGCGTCGGCGGCCATTTCCATTTGCAGGTTCAGGTTGCCGCCGTCGGCCGCGGCGATGATCGATTCCAGGCGTTCCTGTTCCTTGGCCAGGGCGTCGAAGTCGGCATCCTCGTCGGCGTAGGCGGCGTACACGGCTTCGAGCTTGGCTTGCGCCTCGAAGGCTTCGCCGAGGCCGGATTCCACTTCTTGACGCACGGTTTTTTCCGGGTCGAGCTGCGGTTCCTGCGGCAGGTAGCCGATGTTCAGGCCCGGCATCGGGCGTGCTTCGCCCTGGATGTCGGTGTCGATGCCGGCCATGATCTTGAGCAGGGTCGACTTGCCCGAGCCGTTCAGGCCCAGCACGCCGATCTTGGCGCCCGGGAAGAAGGACAACGAGATGTCCTTGAGAATTTGACGTTTCGGCGGGACGATCTTGCCCACGCGGTTCATCGTATAGACGTAATTGGCCATGCTTTGACTCTGGTGTTGTTTAAGGTGCACAGGATACGACAGAACCCCGTGCCCGACACAGGATTTCTTGGCCGATGCCGGTGAAATCCTGCGGGTTATTAACAGGAACTGCGAGAAACTGCGCCGGATCAGCCCTTGGCCGGCGCCGGCGGCCGGCGCAGCAGGCCTTCGCCGGCGAACAGGATCAGCGCGCTCCAGATCAGCACGAAGCCGACCAGGCGATCGGCGGTAAACGCTTCCTTGAACAGCCACACGCCGAGCAGGAATTGCAGGGTCGGCGACAGGTATTGCAGCAGGCCCAGGACCGACAGCGGGATCTTGCGCGCGCCGCTGGCGAACAGCAGCAGCGGGATCGCGGTGAGCGGGCCGGCCATCACCAGCAGCACGCGCGTGGTGTCGGAGTCGGTGTTGATGAACACGTTCTGGCCATTCACGGTCAGCCAGATGACATAGGCGGCCGCCAGCGGGAACAGCACGATGGTCTCGAACGACAGTCCCTCGAGCGCGCCGAGCGCCGCCGTCTTGCGCAGCAGGCCGTAGCCGCCGAAGGAGAACGCCAGGAACAGCGCGATCCAGGGCACCGTGCCGGTCTGCCAGGTCAGCCAGGCCACGCCCAGCGCGGCAATCGCGATCGCCACCCACTGGACGGCGCGCAGGCGCTCCTTCAGGATCAGGTAGCCCAGCATGATATTGACCAGCGGATTGATGAAATAGCCGAGGCTGGCTTCGATCACGTGGTGGTTGGTGACCGACCAGATATACACCAGCCAGTTGGCGCTGAGCAGCAGGGCGGACAGCACGAAGCTGAAGAACACGCGCGGCTGGCGCACCACGTTCAGCCATTTCCACTGGCGCCGCAGCACCAGCACGATCAGCAGGAAGCCGAGCGACCACAGCATGCGGTGCGCCAGGATCTGCAGTGGCGGCACGCCGTCCAGCGCGTGGAAATAAATGGGGAACAGGCCCCAGCAGAGAAAGGCCAGGGCCGCGTAGATGATTCCGGAACGCATGGAAGTGGGGGCTGGATTGCAGGGATGACATTATCCCTGAATATGTACGCAGCTGCTGGAGGGTGCCTCTTTTTGCAGGGGTGTATGATGCACCACGAAATATTCTTGCTTTTTTTCAGCCACTATTTTATGGTGCGCCGCACCAATACAAAAGCGATGGTGTAATCTTGACATCAGATAGCAAGAAAAGCAGCCTGGCGGCACTCACCCTGGCTGCGGTCGGCATCGTCTACGGCGACATCGGCACCAGCCCCCTCTACACGCTGCGCGCGGTGTTCGACGACACCCACGGCCTGCCTCTCAATACTCCCAACATCCTCGGCGTCATCTCCCTGATCTTCTGGGCGCTCACGGTCATCGTTTCGCTCAAGTACGTGAGCCTGGTGCTGCGCGCGCACAACCGCGGCGAGGGCGGTATCATGGCCCTGATGGCGCTGGCGACCAACTCGGTGCCGCGCCACTCGCGCTGGAGTTTCCCGCTGCTGGCCATCGGCGTCATCGGCGCCACCATGTTCTATGGCGACAGCGTGATCACGCCGGCGATCTCGGTGCTCGGCGCGATCGAGGGCCTCGAGGTGGCCGCGCCCGGCATGTCGCACTACGTGGTGCCCCTGGCGGTGGTGGTGCTGGTGGCCCTGTACAGCGTGCAGCGCCATGGCACGGCCGGCATCGGCCGCTTCTTCGGTCCGGTGATGCTGGTGTGGTTCCTGGCGCTGGCCGCGATGGGCATCGTCAACATCGTCCAGTCGCCCGAGATCCTGAACGCGCTCAACCCCTGGCATGCGGCGCACTTCATGCTGGACAATAAATTGCTGGCCTTTATCGCGCTGGGCGCGGTGGTGCTGGCGATCACCGGCGCCGAGGCCCTGTATGCCGACATGGGGCACTTCGGCGCCAAGCCGATCCGCATGGCCTGGTTCCTGATCGCCTATCCGGCGCTGACCCTGAACTACCTGGGGCAAGGCGGCCTGCTGATCGCCGATCCCGGCGCGGTGGAAAACCCGTTCTACCACCAGCTCGGCACCTGGAGCGTGATCCCGCTGGTGATCCTGTCGACCATGGCGGCGGTGATCGCCTCGCAGGCCACGATCAGCGGCACCTATTCGATGACCAAGCAGGCGATCGCGCTCGGCCTGCTGCCGCGCATGCGCATCCTGCACACCTCGGAAAGCGAGATCGGCCAGATCTACATTCCGGCCGTCAACTGGCTGCAGCTGGCGGTGGTGCTGATCGCCGTGGTCGGCTTCGGCTCGTCGGACGAGCTGGCGGGCGCCTACGGCATCGCGGTCACGGCGACCATGATGATGACCACCGTGCTGACCTTCTTCGTGACCCGCTACCGCTGGCGCATGCCGCTGTGGGTCTGCCTGGGCGCGACCGGCTTCTTCCTGATCATCGATGTGCTGCTGTTCTCGGCCACCACCACCAAGGTCTTCCACGGCGGCTGGTTCCCGCTGCTGATGGGCGGCGTGCTGCTGACCCTGATGCTGACCTGGAAGCGCGGACGCGCTCTGGTGTTCGAGAACCTGCAGAAGCATGCGATACCGCTGGAAGCCTTCATGGAATCGCTGTTCGTGGCGCCGCCGACGCGGGTGCCGGGCACCGCCATCTTCCTGCGCGGCGAAAGCGACGGCGTGCCGCACGCGATGCTGCACAACCTGTCGCACAACAAGGTGCTGCACGAACGGGTGGTGTTCCTGACCGTGCACATGCGCGAGGAGCCATGGGTGCCGTTCGAGGAACAGATCGACATCGTCGACCTGGGCCACAACTGCTACCAGCTGAACATCCACTATGGCTTCAAGGACGAGGCCGACATTCCGGACATCCTCGACCGCTGCGGCGCGCTCGGCCTGTCGTTCGAGATGATGGAAACCTCGTTCTTCATCGCGCGCCAGACCGTGATCTCGGGCCCGGGCGGCGGCATGGCGCCATGGCGCGAGCACCTGTACGTGGCGATGTCGCGCAATGCGCGCAGCGCGGCCGACTATTACCAGATCCGCAGCAACCGGGTGATCGAGCTGGGCACGCAGATCGAGATCTGAGGAGACCGCCGCCATTGATGTACGGATCTGGAACTGTATATCTCAGTGTACGATTGTCATTCTGCTATGTTGCAGCCTGCCGGCAGTCCGCATGCGTGGCCATGGCGGTCCCGCACCACGATCACAGGGGCTCGCCTGATATCGGGCAGACGAGTGGCCAGGTGTCATGATTTTCTCCTGGAAAGATGACATGGCAGAAAAATGCTAAGATTGTTGACAATTTTTTACCGATGGTCAGGGGAACCCTGTGTGTATGGTCATGCCAAACTGTATATGCCTGGCGCCATGAATTTCGTGAGAGTAAGGCAAAAGCGTATTGCATGAAGTACTGGCAGGTTCCACGGGTAGCAGTCAACCACGGCGCTGCCTGTTACCTGACATGTACAGACTTGCCGCATTCTGGACTTGAAGCCGAACAGCCCCTCCTCGATACACTTGTAGCTGACTGTTATCAGGTCAGCCAACACACTCGCGAAGATTTAGGTGACTATAGGAGATAAATCTTGTCCATGATAATTATTATGGCAACGTGCAACGGGGCCAAGACGTTGCCAAAAGTGTTTGAAGGATATGCGAACCTCGCACAACCCGTAGGTGGGTGGTCGGCCATCGTGGTGGATGACGGGAGCGATGACGAAACCCGTTCAATCGTCGAATCTTACGCAAAATTATTGCCGATCGAATACGTTCATCAGGAGCGAAGCGGCAAGAACGCAGCACTCAACCGTGGCGTTGAGCTGGCGCTGCAACGTCGTCCGGCCGCCGAGTTGTTCGTGATGACAGACGATGACGCCACGCCTGAGCGCGATTGGCTTGTTGCGATGCAGGCTTGCATGCTGGAGCACGCCGACTACGACCTGTTTGGTGGTGCAATATTGCCCGATTGGGGCGCCCCACCTCCTGACTGGGTGCTGCGTCACGTTCCACTTGGGCTGGCGTTCGCGATCACCAACTTCAGCGACGGCCCGATTCAGCCCGGCGCCATATGGGGGCCGAATATGGCAGTTCGCCGCCGGGTGTTCGAAGCCGGGCACCGGTTCAACCCGAATGTGGGACCAAACCGCGGTAACTATATCATGGGTAGCGAGACGGAATTCAATAAACGTGTCGTCGCCGCAGGCCATAAAGCCTGGTTCTCGAACAATCCGCGAGTCAACCATTTTATTCGTCCACATCAGTTAACTGAGGAGTTTTGCCTGGGCCGCGCTTTCCGAGGAGGACGCGGTACTTGTCTGGAAACGGGCGACATGACGCACTTCCCCACATTATTTGGCGTACCGCGCTGGCTATATACGAAAAAAATGCGTCATGCACTGCAAATTGCCTTGGCAACGTTGCGTGGCGATAGTGAAGCCAAGTTCAAGGCGCGCTTCCACTACCATCACACGCGTGGATTCTTGCATCAGGCACATGATCTGAAAAACGCAGCATCGCGGAAACAATGAGCTTGCTTTAGCGGGCTCAACCGGGCATCGCAAGACTGGATCATTGAACGGATTGTGATATAGAACTTGTGCATCAATCTTTTCATGAATTGGATATTGGAATGAACGAATCATTTTTCCACGTCAAACGGCTGACTGAAGGGTTTGATGTTCGGGGAAAAGCGCATTGTGCCCTTGGGCACCAGATCGCACGAGAATCGGGTAATCCCGATGGCATCTACGTCGAATGGAATTGGGATGGGAAGTGCTTAACTGCGCGCAACGACCGCTACGGGATGTTCCCGGTTTTTTATTACTCGCGCGACGGGGAATTCGCGATATCGTCGTCCATTGATCAGCTTCTCAATGCCGGTGCCAGTCCCGAACTGGATGAAACGGCGCTATCCGTATTCTTCAGGCTCGGCTTTTTTATCGGCGACGATACACCTTTCCGCCACATCCGCGCCCTGCCGCCGGCGGCGACACTGAGTTGGGATGGTGAACTACGTCTTGAACGCGCGACCAGGGCCCGTGGCGCCCCCAGCCGTGGCGAATCTCGCACATCTGCGCTCGACACCTATAACGAACTTTTCCGCCGTTCGATGACCCGGCGGGCTCCCTCCGATGCGAATTTCGCTGTGCCATTGAGCGGAGGACGCGATTCACGACATATCTTGTTCGAACTGCTCCGCCAAGGGCATAAGCCTGGTCGCTGCATTACTGCGCTCCACTTCCCACCACGGGGAAACGAAGATGCGCGCATTGCCACCATGCTTACGCAAGAATTCGGGTTGAAGCATGACATTATTCCGCAATCCGGCTCATTTTACACAGCGGAAGCGGCGAAAAATCTGTTGACCAGTTATTGCACCGATGAGCATGCCTGGTATCTGGAGACGGTATCCAATATTCGCGCGCGAGAACGTGTCGTTTATGACGGTATTGCAGGAGATGTTCTTTCGCAAAGCGTTTTTCTGACAGAGGAACGCCTGCGATTATTCCAGACCGCTTCTGCCAAAGAAATCGCAACACAGCTCCTTAGCAAAGCCGAGAGGAAACTCAGCAATCTTCTGACGCCGCAGTTATACCGTAGTACAAGCCTGGAACTTGCTGTCAGCCATCTGGAAAAAGAAGTAAAAACTCATTTGGATAGTCCAAATCCGGTCGGTTCGTTCTTCTTCTGGAACCGTACACGACGCGAGATTGCCTTGGTACCCTATGGCCTGCTGGGAGATGTGCCAACGGTGTATGCTCCATTCCTGGATCATGATCTCTACGACTTTCTTACGGGACTGCCTGTAGAAATGTTAGTCGATCATACCTTCCATACAGATACAATCAGCCGCGCATATCCCGAGTACGCAGGACTTCCATATGAAGACAAAGGAAAGCGCGCCGATTCGCCAGACTTCATGCTGCTTCACGCCGAATTTGGCAGGAAGGTAGCCAAGCGCCTGCTGCTTCGTCCATCATCACGACTGATCAACAAGCGCTTTGCCCTTCCACGCGCTGTGCGGACCCTCTTCAGTTCAGCCTTCAGTGCGTCTACACACTGGTACAGTCCGTTGGCACTCTATCTCGACCAGCTCGATATCGCGTCGCGTCGCTGAGCGCCGCGGAATGCCATGGCATCCCGCATCGGCCGTTTCGGGCCGAGGGGGCGAGGTTGACTTTTCTCGCTGTCGTCCCGGCACGTCCGTTGCAGAATGGCACGACAATTATCAGACAAATTCAAGACAGTTTCATGGGACTAATTCGATAAGGTACGAGGTTTCGTTACACCAACCTTATTTGCCTTTCCTGTCGAGGACCCCCATGAAGCTGAAGTTTCCCCTGATTGCCGCCTTTGCCGCCATGCTCGCGCTGACCGCCTGCGGCGGTGGCGGCAGCGACGACGACAAGCCCGTCGTCAGCAGCCCCGCGGCGCTGACCAAGACCGACAACACGGTGGGTACCGGCGCCGAGGCCGTGACCGGCAAGACGGTGACCACCCAGTACACGCTGTGGCTGTATAACGACAAGGTCGCCGACTTCAAGGGCACGCGTCTGGAATCGGGCAATCTGCGCCCTTACGTCGTCGGCAGCGGCACCGTCATTCCCGGCTACGACCAGGGTGTGATCGGCATGAAGGTCGGCGGCAAGCGCACCGTCCTGATCCCGGCTAACCAGGCCTACGGCGCGACCGGCAACGGTCCGGTTCCGCCGAACTCGGGCCTGGTGTATGAAATCATCCTGACCAAGGTCGAGTAAGCCGGCCAGGCCCGGCGTCAATGACCTACCGGACCGGGGCACCGCCCCGGTCTTTTTTTGCGTGTACGGCTGACCTGGCGCACGGTCCACGTGACGGCGGCAGGCGATGCTCGGGATTTTAGGCCGAGCCGATCATGCGTTCTTCTTTCCACTTTGCCGTCTGCCTGCTGCCCAGCTACTCTGCCTTCGCCGCCACCAGGCCCGCGCCCGCGCCGGTCTCCCCGGCTTGCGTCGTCGCTGATCCCGTTCTCGCCGCCGACCCGCCCGCCTGGCTGCTGCTGGCCGCCGCGCTGCTGCTGCTCGGGGCAGGCCGCCTGGCCGCCTCCTGACCCGTGCACGCCTGCGCTGGCGCAGAACGTCCCCGCCGTGTTTGCGACATCGTTGAGATTCCCCGGTCACCGGAAGGATCGATCATGTCCCTGCGCAAACATTTCTTAAATAAATTGTTGGTGATAATAATGGCGTTGCCGGGACTGGCCATGGCGGCGCCGCTGTACCGCATGACCTGGCTGCCGCAAGACTTCACCGCCGCCGGCCTCGACGGCGCCGGGCGGGTGGTCGGCACCGCGCAGGGCGGGGCGGCGGTGTGGTCGACGGGCGGCACCACCTACCTGGCCTCGCTCCTGCCGGGCAGCGAAGGCCTGGCGATCAACAACGGCGGGTCCATCGTCGGCCGCGTCGGCAGCGACGCCTTCGTGTATGCCGGCGGCGCGTTCTCGATCTTCAACGTGCCGCCGGCCTACGGCACCTGGGCCACCGCCATCAACGACGCCGGCCAGGTGGCGGGCTTCGGCGCCGTCGGCTTTTCCGAGACCTACGCCTTCCTGTACCAGTCGGGCGCGGTGACCCAGCTTGGCAGCTTCGGCGGCACGATCAGCGTGGCCAACGCGATCAATGCCAGCGGCCACATCGCCGGCTTCGCCAGCCGCGCCGGCGATGGCGCCGACTGGGGCGATCCGCGCCGCACCGCCTCGGTCTACCGCGACGGCGTCCAGCACGACCTCGGCTCGCTGGGCGGCTGGTTCAGCGAAGCGAACGACATCAACGACGCCGGCTTCGTCGCCGGCTGGTCCGGGCTCGAGGACAACTTCAGCGAGCGGCCCTTCCTGTTCTCGCCCCTTGATGACCGCATGATCGATCTCGGCACGCTGGGCGGCGTGTCCGGGCGCGCCAATGCGCTCAACAATGCCGGGCTCGTGGTGGGCCTGTCCGGCATCGGCAGCGTGGGCGGCTTCGACTACCATGCCTTCGTGTATGGGGCCGACGGCGGGCGTGAAGGCATGCTCGACCTCAACGCGCTGGTGGGCGAGCGCGGCGACTGGCAGCTGGTGAATGCGCTCGACGTCAACGATGCCGGCCAGATCCTGGTCCAGGCCTGCAACGGGCTGGGCGACTGCCGTGCGGTACGGCTCGACCTGGTCACGGCGGTGCCCGAGCCCGGAACCTGGGCGATGCTGGGGACTGGGCTGGCGCTGCTGGCCTGGCGCGCGCGCCGGCGCCCGCGCGCGCGCCTGCACCGGATGGCGCCGGCGCTCCTGATCGGACCGCTGGCGGCGCCGCTGGCAGCGGCCGCTACTCCTGCCACAGCGCCGGCCACAGCGCCGGTGGAAGCGGCGCAGGCCGCGCCGGGCTTGTTCCGGGTCACCTTCATTCCGGCCGAACTCAATGCCAGGGCCATCAATGGCAAGGGCCATGTGGCCGGCAGCAACGGCGCGGCCGCCGTGTGGGATGGCGCCACCGTGCGCGATTACGCCGCGCTGGCGCCGGGTTCGAGCGCCGCCGCGATCAACGGTCACGGCCACCTGGCCGGGGCCTACGTCGATGCCGCCCACGTGTTCTCGCCCGCCGGCCTGCGCAATGCCGGGCGCGGGGTGCTGGTGGGTTTCAATTCGGCGAGCGGCCTGAACGACAGCGGGGCGGTATCCGGCAACGCCGCCTTTGGCGTCGGCGAGCGTGGCCGCGGCTTCGTCGTCGCCAACGGCATCACGCGCATCATTCCCACGTTCGGCGGCACCTGGGGCGGTTCCGCCGCGATCAACCGCCACGGCGCCGTGACCGGCACCGCGTCGGTCACGGGCGACGCGATCCCGGTGCCGCACTACCTTGCCTACGTGTATCGCGACCAGATCATGCGCAGCCTGGGGACGCTGGGCGGCAAGAACAGCAGCGCCTTCGACATCAACGATGCGGGCGACGTGGTGGGCGTCGCCGATACCGGCATCGTCATCGACGGCGCCAGCTATCTATGGCAACCGTTCCTGTATTCGGGCGGCGTGATGTACGGCCTGGGCGCGCTGGGCGGCTTCGGCTATGGCGTCGCCAACGGCCTCAACAACGCCGCATCGGTGGTCGGCTCGTCGAGCGCCGACACGCCCGATGGCCCGGCGTCGCACGCCTTCCTCTACGAGCGGGGCGCGATGCGCGACCTGAACGCGCTGAGCGCGATGCCCGCGGGCTGGACGCTGGTGGACGCGACCGACATCAACGATGCGCGCCAGATCCTGGCCCTGGCCTGCCGTCTCGAAGACTGCCAGTATGTGCGGCTCGATCCGCCGCCATGCGACTGCTGAGACCGCGGCGCCGCCCGCAGTCGTGCGGGCGGTCAGCGCAGCATGTCGATGTGCATGATGCCGTCTTCGTCATAGGGTTCCGAGACGGTCTGGAAGCCGAAGCTGCCGTAGAAGCGCTCCAGGTATTGCTGGGCGCCGATGCGGATGCGGTGGCCCGGATACAGCGCCTCGGCCTGGCGGATGCCTTCGTCGAGCAGGGCGCGGCCGGCGCCGGTGCCGCGCGCGGCCGGGGTGGTGATCACGCGGCCGATCGACATCTCGTCGTACTTGGCGCCCGGGGCCAGCACGCGCAGGTAGGCGGCCAGGCTGCGCTTGCCGTCGACGCTGCGCCAGCCCAGCAGGTGGTGGGCTTCGGGGTCGTGGCCGTCGATGTCGGGATACAGGCAGGTCTGCTCGAGGATGAAGACGTTCTGGCGCTGGGCCAGCACTTCGTAGAGGTCGAACGGGGTAAGGTCGGCGAAGCGCGAGAATTGCCAGTCGATGAGGCTAGAGGTGGTCATGAAATGCGAAGCGATGGTGGTGGAATGTGGAACGGCGGTCATTCGGCGGCGGTTTCGAAACCTTCCAGCACATTGACCGTATGGATGCCGAGCTCGGGGCCGGCGTTGCCGCCCTCGAACATGAAGGCCGTGGGCAGGCCCAGGTGGGCGATGCGTTCGCCGATGCGCAGGAAATCGCCGCCCTGCAGGCCGAAGCGCGGATCCTGTCCTTGCGCGGCCGTATCGACGCCGAGCGAGACCACCAGCGCCTGCGGCCGGGCCATGGCGATCTTGAGGCAGGCGGTTTCCAGCGCCGCGAACCAGGCGCTGCTGCCGCAACCGGGCGCGAGCGGGATATTCATCGTGTAGCCGAGGCCGGCGCCGCTGCCGGTCTCGTCGGCATGACCCAGGTAGAACGGATATGCCTGGCGCGGGTCGGCATGGATCGAGACGAACAGCACGTCGTTGCGATGATAAAAAATGCTTTGGGTGCCGTTGCCGTGGTGGTAGTCGAGGTCGAGGATGGCCACGCGCTCCAGGCCGTCGTCCAGCAGGTGCTGGGCCGCCAGCGCGGCATTGTTCAGGAAGCAGGCGCCGCCGAAGAAATCGCTGCCGGCGTGGTGGCCGGGCGGGCGCGTGAGCGCGAAGGTGCCGCGCTCGCCGCGCCGCAGGGCATGGGCCGCATTGACGGCGCAGTCGGCGCCGGTCTTGGCCGCGATCCAGGTGCCGCTCGTCAGCGGCGTAGCGGCATCCATCGAGTACAGGCCGAGGCGCGCGCACACATCGTCCGGCTCGATATCGGCGCGCAGGGTGCGCACCGGCCACACCCCCGGCAAGGCATCCTTGCCGGCATTGCGCGGGTCGAGACCGATCCACTCGTTCCAGGCCTGGCGCAGGAAGTGCAGATAGCGCGGGCTGTGCACCCGCTCGAGCGTCATGAGCGGCACGCCGTGCGGCGTGACGATGGCGCCCAGGCCGCGCCGCTCGCATTCCTTCAGAACGATGGCGGCGCGCTCGGGTTTTTCCGAACAAGGCGCCAGCTCGCCGCGATCGAGCTCGACGCGGCCGTCATGCTGGGCATGGTGTTCGTTGTAAAACGTGAGCAAGTGGTCCTCGGGGCTGCGGAGTCAAGCGGTAAGCGCGAGCGGCCGTGGCGGCGCTGGCGCGCCCCGTCGAACTACAGCCTACCGGAACTTAGTTGTTGGAGCATAGCCTACTGCAATTGTAGGCCGCAACAAAGTCGTCGAAGCTGCCGGTGTCCGTCTGCTCGATGCTCGCCTGCTCGGCGTGCGAGTTGGCCGCCATCTCGTCGAACAGCGCTTCCTCGGCCGGCATCAGCGGGCTGTCGCGGAAGGTGGCCGCATGCAGGCGGCTCTGCTGCAGGCCGAAGGCCGCGGCCGAGCCGAGCGCGCGCACTTCTTCCAGCACCCGCGCCGACGGGGTCAGCGATGGATCCTCGATCTTCGCCTTCTGCCTGGCCAGCGAACCCTGGTGCACGTCGCCCTCGTTGTGCTGGTCGTCCAGCAGCTGCGCCACCGGGCGGATGCGCTCGATCAGTTCCAGCGCCCATTCCGTCAAAGGCACCTCGAGGCCGTCGCGGGTCAGGGTCAGGTCGGGGCGGCGCCCCTCCTTGACCGTGCGCGCGAAGTTGCGCGCGTGCAGCTGGCTGTCGTGGGCGCTGATCAGAGGGCTTTCCTCGAGCGCGCAGAACAGCAGGAAGGCGTCCAGGAAGCGGCCGGTATCGAGGGCGATGCCGACCGGTTCGAACGGGTCGACGTCGAGGCAGCGCACCTCGATGTATTGCACGCCGCGGTTGCACAGGGCCTGGACCGGACGCTCGCCGGTGCGGATCACGCGCTTGGGTCGGATGGTCGAGTAATACTCGTTCTCGATCTGCAGCACATTGGTCGACAGCTGGATCCACTCGCCGTTTTTCTTGGTGCCCAGCTTGGCATAAGGCTCGTAGGGACGGTTGACCGCATCCATCAGGCTCGTGACATAGCTTTCCAGGCTGTTTTCGTGCGGACGCAGGCCGGACTGGGCATCGTTCTGGTAACCCAGGTCGCTCATGCGCAGGCTGGTCGCGTACGGCAGGTACAGGGTGTCGTCGGACAGTGTCTCGAGCTGGTGCTCACGGCCGCGCAGGAAGCTGGTGGTGAGCGCCGGCGTCGCGCCGAACAGGTACATCAGCAGCCAGGAATAGCGGCGGAAGTTGCGGATCATCGCGATATAGCTTTCCGACTGGAAGTCGCGCAGCGCATGGCGGCGTTCCTCGGTGATCCCTTCTTCTTGCGCGAACAGCTGCCACAACCGTTCCGGCAGCGAATAATTGTAGTGGATGCCGGCGATGCATTGCATGGCCTTGCCATAGCGCAGCGCCAGGCCGCGCCGGTACACGTGCTTGAGCATGCCGATATTCGACTTGCCGTACCAGGCGATCTCGATCTCTTCCTCGGGCGGCAGTTCGCCCGGCATCGACACGCCCCACAGCATTTCGTCGCCCAGCTTGGCGTAGGCGTAGCGGTGGATCGCATCGAGGCGGTGCAGCGCCAGCGCGATGTCGTGCTCGGCCGGCGTGATGAATTCCAGCAGCGCCTCGGCGTAGTCGGTCGTGATGTGCGGGTGCGTCAGGGCCGAACCGAGCGCCGGGGAGTGCGGGGTGCGCGCCAGCCGGCCTTGCGCGTCGACCCGCAGGGTCTCGCGCTCGATGCCGCGCAGGCCCTGGCCCAGCAGGGCGCGGTGGTCGTCGTCGTCGAGCAGGGCCAGGCGGCGGTTGAATTGGTTCGACACAGTGTTTCCTTTCTTATACTGCCAGTTCGGTTGGTGCAGAGATTAACCGAAAAACGGACTGCGCGTTCGGGCGCCCCTCATTCAGGCGAAGGCGCATCCCAGAGCGGCGCCCGGAACGATTTGCTGGCAGGCGGCGGCGCAGGCAGGGACGGCGGCGCGAAATCGGGCGCCGGGCCCGGGTCGTAGCCCGGCGGGAGTTCGCCGTCGAGCACGAAATCGAATTCGAAGGCGGGCATCCAGGTCGGCTCCGGCCGCGATGCGAATTCGGCGTTGAACTCGGCATCGGGGGCGGCCGCGGCCTGCGGCGCGCCGGCGCGCGTGGCGGGATCCTTCTCGGCCACGAGCCAAAGGCCCATCCGGCGTTCCAGCTCGGCCAGCGGCAGCGCGCCGCCGCCGAGCAGGGCGTCGTGGAAGCGGCGCAGGTCGAACAGCTTGCCGAGCGCGGAGCGCGCCTGGGTGCGCAGCGCCAGGATGCGCAGCTGGCCGATCTTGTAGCCCAGCGCCTGGCCCGGACGCGCGATATAGCGGTCGACCTCGGCCTCGTTGTCCAGCGGCGGATTGGCGGTATGCGTGTTCAGGTAGTCGATCGCCTGCTGGCGCGTCCAGCCGAGCGAATGGATGCCGGTGTCGACCACCAGGCGCGCGGCGCGGAACATCTCTTCGTTGAGGTGGCCGAACAGCGAGAACGGATCCTGGAACAGGCCGAGTTCGGGGCCCAGGCTTTCGGCATAGGTGGCCCAGCCTTCGCCGTAGGCGTCGTACCAGCCGTGGCGCCGGAACGCCGGCAGGTCCAGTTCCTGCGCGCGCGCCACCTGCAGGTGGTGGCCGGGCACCGCCTCGTGCAGGGCCACGGTGTCGACCTGCCAGATCGGACGCGCGTCCAGGCGCGCCGTGTCGACCACCAGCGCGGCGGTGCGCGCCGCGCTGCCGGCCTCGTAATAGGCGGCCGGCTGGCTGGCGCCGTCGCCGCCCATCGGCTTGACGACGATGCCGGCCGCCGGGACGACCGTCACCACGCGGCCCAGCCGCGCCTGGGCCAGCGCCAGCGTGCGCCGGTAGCGGTCGAGCAGGGCCGCCGCGTCGACGAAGAACAGGCGCCGGTCGCTGCGCGCGAAGGCGATGAACTCGGCGAAGCCGCCGCGAAAGCCCGTGCGCGGGATCAGGCGCTCGATTTCCGCGCGCAGGCGCGCCACCTCTTGCAGGCCGAGCGCATGCACCTGGGAAGGCGTCATCGCGGTGGTGGTGCTGTCCTTCACCAGCTGGGCGTACCACGCGGGGCCGCCCGGCAGCGCCGCGGCGCCGATGCTGTCGCGTGCGGCGGGCACGTAGTCCTGGCGCAGGAAGTCCTCGAGCTTGCGCAGGGCGGGCGCCGCCTGCTGTTCGAGGGTTGCCTTGCCGGCCGCGCGGAACTGCTCGCGCACCTCGGGCGCGATGGTCGCCGGGATGCGCCGGAAGGGCGCGCCGAGCGGTCCTTCGGCCAGCTTTTCGCGCAGCGCGCGCAAGGCGTCTGCTACCTGCGCGACGGCGGGCTTCGGGATCGTCCAGCCGGCCTGTTTGCCGGCGCGCAGCTGCTCGATCAGGCCGTCGACGTGGGCCGGCAGCGCCTGCAGGCGCGCCAGATAGGTCAGGTAGTCGGCGTCGGTCGCGAACGGCATCTGCGCGACCAGGCGCGGCAAGCGCACCTGCAGACCGTCGTAGGCGGTGATCGGGAGCGGATCGAAGGGCGTCAGCGCGCCGGCGGCGATCAGGCGCTCCTTGTCGGCCACGAACAGGTCGTACGACACCCGGTCTTCACCAACCAGCTGCGCGCGGTCGATCTTCTGCGCCGCCGCCAGCATGGCGCGCTCGTGCTCGAGCGCGGCCGCGCGTCCCGCCAGCGAGGTGTCGGACAGCCAGGCGTTGTAGCGATGCTCGCCCAGGGCGGTGGCCTTTTCGGGCGCATGGCGCAACTGCCACTGCCAGTCGCGCTCGTAGAGCCGGGCCGCCAGCCTTGACGGCTGCTCGCCCGGCGCATCCTGGGTGACGGCAGGCGGCGCGGGCGGCACGGCGGCGGCGCCATGCAACGGGGCGAGCAGGACGAGAGAGGCGAACAGGATGCGCATGCATGCTCCGGAATCAGGACTGGTCATTTTAACAAGTCCATTCCCAGGCGTGCGCGCCCCAGGCGCCCTAGGCACCGCGGCGGCCCCCGCTGACCCGTTCGATGCCGGCCAGGTCGCGCCAGCTCCGCACCTCGCCGTAGCCGCGCGCGCTCAACAGGCCGCGCACCGCCTCGGCCTGGTCGTAGCCATGCTCGAGCAGCAGCCAGCCGCCGGGTTCCAGGTGCGCCGCCGCGCCATCGGCGATGGTGCGCAGGTCGGACAGGCCGTCGGCATGGTCGGTCAGGGCGTCGATCGGCTCGAAGCGCAGGTCGCCCTCGATCAGGTGGCGGTCGCCGGCCACGATATAGGGCGGGTTCGAGACGATCAGGTGGAAGCGCTCGGCGCCGAGGGCTGCGTACCAGTCGCTGCGCAGGAAGCGCACGCGCGCGCCGTTGGCGGCGGCATTGGCGCGCGCGACGGCCAGCGCCTCTTCGCTCACGTCGAGCGCGGTGACGTCGGCGTCGGGCCGCGTGTGGGCGACGGCGACGGCGATCGCGCCGCTGCCGGTGCCCATGTCGAGCACGCGCTGCTGCGGCGCCAGGCGCTCCAGCGCGAGTTCGACGATCAGTTCGGTGTCCGGACGCGGGATCAGCACCGCCGGCGTCACCTTGAACGGCAGCCCGAAGAATTCGCGCTCGCCGACGATGTAGGCGATCGGTTCGCCGTCCAGGCGGCGTTGCACCAGCGCCGCCAGGAGCGCCGCTTCTTCAGGGGTGAGCACGCGTTCCGACTGCGTGATCAGGGCCACGCGCGGCAGGCGCAGCGCATGGCACAGCAGGATGCGGTTTTCCAGCGGATCGAGCGGCAGCGACAGCCGCACCTGCCCGAGGGTGGCGCCGGCCTCGATCATGCCCGCTTGGCGCGGAAGTGGCGCAGCAGCACCCAGCCCAGCAGCACGGTGAGCACCACGAACCAGACCGCCGACCATTGCGGGATGGCCAGGCCCAGGATGGCGTCGGTCGCGCCTTCGCACAGGCCGTCGGCGCGGAACAGCCACGGCAGGTATTCGGCGGTGGGAATCTTGTTGAGCATCGTTTCCATCGGATCGATGCCGCACGAGAAGCCGGGATTGGCGATCACGTACAGGTGCTTGCCGACCGTGTACAGGCCGCCGAAGGCCGCCAGCAGGGCCAGGATCGTGCCTTCACGCACCTTGCCGCTGATGGCCGATACCAGCGTGCACACGCCGATGGCGAGGAACATGTAGCGCTGGATCACGCACAGCGGGCAGGGCCGCATCTCCATGATGTGCTGCAGATAGAGGGCGACGGCGATCAGCGCGAACGAGATCGACGAGATGGCGAACAGGACCTGGCGGTTGGTAGGCATGCGTGGCTTTCTCAGAACGTGTACCAAGGGGCGGGGCAAGCGCTTATTTTCGCATGAAGCGGCCACGCCCGACGTCGTGCATTTTCAATCTGGCAACTTAACAATGACTTAAGTCATCAGTCACCGAGCGCCGCCAGCAATTCGGCCTGGTGTTCCTGGGCCAGCGCATCGGTCAGCTCCTTCAGGTCGCCGTCCATGATGAAGTCCAGCTTGTACAGGGTCAGGTTGATGCGGTGGTCGGTCAGGCGGCCCTGCGGGAAGTTATAGGTGCGGATGCGCTCGCTGCGGTCGCCCGAGCCGATCAGGCTCTTGCGGGTGGCCGCTTCCTTCGACTGCTGTTCGCGCAGCTGGGCGTCCTTCAGGCGCGCCGCCAGCACCTTCATGGCCGAGGCCTTGTTCTTGTGCTGGCTGCGGTCGTCCTGGCACTCGACCACCAGGCCGGTCGGCAGGTGGGTAATACGCACTGCAGAATCTGTTTTATTGATGTGCTGGCCGCCGGCGCCGGAAGCGCGGTAGGTGTCGATGCGCAGGTCGGCCGGGTTGATGTCGACGTCCTCGACCTCGTCGGCCTCGGGCATCACCGCCACCGTGCAGGCCGAGGTGTGGATGCGGCCCTGGGTTTCGGTGGCCGGCACCCGCTGCACGCGGTGGCCGCCCGATTCGAACTTGAGCTTCGAATAGGCGCCATGGCCCACCACGCGCACGATCACTTCGCGGTAGCCGCCCAGGTCGGAGGGCGACTCGGACACCATCTCGACCTGCCAGCGATTGCGCTCGGCGAAACGGGTGTACATGCGCAGCAGGTCGCCCGCGAACAGGGCCGATTCGTCGCCGCCGGTGCCGGCGCGGATCTCGAGGAAGATGTTGCGCTCGTCGTTGGCGTCCTTCGGCAGCAGCATTTTCTGCAGCTCGAGTTCCAGGCCCGCCATGCGTTCCTTCGCGGCCTCGATTTCCTCCTGGGCGAAGTCCTTCATGTCCGGATCCTGCAGCAGCTCGCGGGCCGCCTCGGTATCCGCGAGCGCGCCCTGGTACTGGCGGTACACGCCCACCAGCGGCGTCAGTTCGGCGTGCTCGCGCGTCATCTTGCGGTAGCTGTCCATGTTCGCGGTGGCGCCTTCGCTCATCAGGAGTTCATCCAGCTCGACGAGGCGGTTGGCGAGTTGGTCCAGCTTGAACAGCATGGAAGGTTTCATGGGCAGTCTCGGTATGAAGATGGTCGGATGGCCGCAGCGAAGGGCCGGGTTGCGCGAGCTGGCGCGCATGGCGGGCGGGGCCGCCGGGAGGATCGGGCGCTAACGGCGGCCGCGGAACAGCTGCGGCAGCAGGGTGGCCAGGCGCGCGCGGTCGTCGCCCTGGGCCTGGTGCAGGGCCTGTTGCGGGCCGTGCAGGAACTTGGCGGTGAGGCCCTTGGACAGCGCTTCGAGCACGGCTTCGGCATCGTCGCCGCGCGCCAGCATCTTGCGCGCGCGTTCCAGCTCGGCCTGGCGCAATGCCTCGCCCGATTCGTGCAGGTCGCGGATCACCGGCACCACGGCGCGGTCGCCGACCCAGTGCATGAAGGACTGGACCCGGGTCTCGATGATGGCTTCGGCCTGGCGCACGGCGGCCTGGCGGCTTTCCATGCCGGTCTGCACCACCTGGGCCAGGTCGTCGACCGTGTACAGGAACACGTCGTCCAGGCGCGCGACCTCGGGTTCGATATCGCGCGGCACGGCCAGGTCGACCATGAACATCGGGCGGTGGCGGCGCGCCTTGACCGCGCGCTCGACCAGGCCCTTGCCGATCAGCGGCAGGGTCGAGGCGGTGCACGAGATGACGATGTCAAATTGCTGCAGGTTGTCCGGCAGGTCGGCCAGGCGGATCGCGCGGCCGTTGTAGCGCGCGGCCAGCGCCTCGCCGCGCTCCATGGTGCGGTTGGCGATGGTGACCGATTTCGGGTTCTGGGCCGCGAAGTGGGCCGCGCACAGCTCGATCATCTCGCCGGCGCCGATGAACAGCACGTGCTGGTCGGCGATGCGGTCGAAGATGCGGTGCGCGAGGCGCACCGCAGCGGCGGCCATCGACACGCTGTGGGCGCCGATCTCGGTGGTGGTGCGCACTTCCTTGGCCACCGCGAAGGTGCGCTGGAACATCTGGTGCAGATAGGTGCCCAGGCCGCCGGCGGCGTCCGCGGTGCGCACCGCATCCTTCATCTGGCCCAGGATCTGCGGCTCGCCCAGCACCATCGAGTCCAGGCCCGACGCGACGCGGAAGGCGTGGCGCACGGCGTCGTCCTGCGGCAGCAGGTAGAGGTGGGGGCGCAGCTCGGCGTAGTTCAGGGCGTGATAATGCGCCAGGAATTGAGCTGAAGCGTCGAGGGGATCGGGCAGCCTCGTCGCCGCATACAGCTCGGTGCGGTTGCAGGTCGACAGGATCGCCGCCTCTTCGCCGCCGACCGACCCCTGGCGCGCGAACCAGCCGCGCGCCGACTGCACCGCCGTGCCGATCTGATCGGGCGCGAGCGCCAGCTGCTCGCGCAGCGAGACCGGTGCTGTGGTGTGGTTCAGGCCGACGGCAAGCAGTTGCATTTCGGAGGGAGGGCGAAGGTCAATGGACTGGGGCCATTATACCTTCTTGCTGTCAGGGTTTCAGGCGCCGAGCTTTTCCAGCCGGTAGCCATAGCTGTAGACCGGCACGAGGCGGAAGCCGTTCTCCGGCCGCAGATGGAGTTTGTTGCGTACGCGCGAAACGTGGGTATCCATGGTGCGCGACGGCACGTCGTTTTCGCGGACCCACACCGATTCGTGGATGTAGGCGCGCGACAGCGGGCGGCCGATGTTGCGGAAGAACAGCAGCGCCAGCGAAAACTCTTTTTGGGTCACGTCGATCACCGAGCCGTCCTTGAGCAGCCGTCCGGGACGGGTCTCGAAGGTGTACGGGCCGAACTGCAGCTGCTCGGCGCTGTTCTGCGACGGATAGGCGCGGCGCAGCAGGGCCGAGACGCGCGCCACCAGCTCGCCGCGGCGCAGCGGCTTGACCAGGTAGTCGTCGGCGCCGGCGGTGACGCCGGCGATGATGTCGTCTTCGGCGTTATTCCCGACCAGGAACATCGTCGGCGCGGCGGACGCCAGCTTTTCCTTGGCGCGGCGCAGCACTTCGGTGCCTTCCATATCGGGGACATTCCAGTCCATCACCAGCATGTCGGCGCTGTCCTTGCGCAGCTGCCCCAGCAGCTCCTTGGCGCTGTCATACGATTGACAGCTGTGGCCAGCAGCGCTGAGGACCTGGCAAATCAGGTCAGCTTGGGGGCGGTCTTGCTCCAGTACGGCGATCTTCATGACGGGCGAAATGTTGTTTGGTTGCCTATGTAGGAAGATTCCTACAAAGTTAAACCAAATATATCAGACTTTCACAAAACGATGCTACTGATAAACTTCGCCCAGACACCAAAAGGTGACATTTGTACTATAAGACTGTTGTGTTAAGGGGACCACGCAGTAAATCTCGCTACAGGCGTAGACTGAATTTCATATGTCATTCAGATAATGTAGAGGGGTAAATTATGTTGTTTACACGTAAAAACGTGACGGTGCCCGAGGATCGCGTGCCCGTCAGCGGCGCCGCCATCGAGACCACCCGCATCCAGTGCCTGGCCCTGGTCAAGAAACGCGCCGCCATGTCGGCGGCGGTGGCCGCGGTGCCGGTGCCCGGCCTCGACCTGCTGGCCGACATCACGGGCTTCGCGGCCCTGGTCGACCAGATCAATGCCGAATTCGGCCTGACCCAGAAGCAGATCGAGCGCCTCAACCCACGCATGCGCGTGATCGCCTACAAGGCGGCGGCGTCGGTGGGCGGCATGCTGGTCGGCAAACTGGTGACGCGCGGCGCGGTGGCGCGCCTGTTCCGGGTCGTGGCCGGCCGCATGGCGGTCAAGACCACGGCCAAGATGGTGCCGCTGGCCGGCCAGATCGCGTCGGCGGCGATCGGCTACACGCTGTTCAAGCGGATGGGGGCGCAGCACGTGGAAGCCTGCGTCAAGGTGGTGCAGGAGCTGGAGCGGGCCGAGTCCGCGGGCGAAGCGCCGCAGCCGGTGGAGGAGAACGATGACGCCGCCACTGCACAGGTCAATGGCGGCGCGGTCAGCGGACCGGCGAAGGAGCCGGTGCTGGTGATGTAAGGCGAGGGGGCCCGGACGCGTGGCGGCGCAGTCCCCGCGCGTTCAGGCAACCTTCGGAAAATCGACCACCGTATCGTTGATCCGGTTGAACAGGTTCGTCAGCGTGATCGCCGTGATCGCCAGGGTGAGGTCGACGATCTGGGCATCGCTCACGCCGGCCGCCTTGACCGCCTCGATCCTGCTCGCGTCCACGGTGCCGCGGGTCGTCACCAGGTGGCGCGCGAACTCCGCCAGCGCGTCTTCGCGGGCATTGCCGGTGGCCTGGCCCTGGCGCACGGCGGCCAGCGCATCGGGGGACAAGCCGGCCATCTTGCCCATCAGGCTGTGGGCGGCCACGCAGTAGTCGCAACCGTTGACGGCGCTGACTGCGAGCTTGATGACTTCGACGTCGCGCGCCGACAGCGTGGTTTTCTTGAGGCTGGCGTCCAGGGCCAGCACCGATTCCAGCACCACCGGGCTGTTGCTGCCGATGTCGCGGTAGGCGTTCGGCACCTTGCCGACGGCGCCCCGGATGGCGCTGAACAATTGGGCGGCGGCGCCGGTGGCGTCCGGGACGGGGCGGGAGGCGAGACGGGTCATGGTGAAGCTCCTTGTCGAAAGTTCGTCGGGTGTGGCTGGCTGTCCGATGTGTTGCAGCCATGAATCCAGTATAGGCAGGCCCGTCGATACTTTGAATGCTCGGATTTCACTAATAATTGCCCGATCGTCTCACTGCTACTATGCTCGGCACCAAAGAAAATGCCCGCACCAGGCGGGCATCGTCGGGCGAAGGGCCTTGCCGCTCAGGTATCCGGCAGCACCACGTTCACGTCCAGCACTTCCAGGTTGCCCTGGCGGTCGAGCGAGACCTTGATGTCGTCGGGATTGACCTTGACGTACTTCGAGATCACGGCGATCAGCTCCTGGTGCAGGGCCGGCAGGAAATCCGGACCGGCGCGGTTGGTCCGTTCGCGTGCGATGATGATCTGCAGGCGTTCCTTGGCGGCTGTCGCGCTCTTCTTTTTTTCGGGGAAGAGGAATGAAAGCAATGCCATCTCACTTGGCTCCGAAAATGCGCTGGAACAGTCCCGGCTTTTCGTAGTTGGTAAAGCGCAGCGGGCGTTCTTCGCCCAGGAAGCGCGCGACGACGTCCTCGTAGGCATCGGCCACGTCGGTCCCCTTGAAGTGGATCGCCGGGTTGCCCTGGTTCGAGGCGTGCAGCACCGATTCCGATTCCGGAATGATGCCGATCAGGGGGATGCGCAGGATTTCCTGCACGTCCTGGTAAGAGAGCATTTCGTCCGCTTCGACGCGCTTCGGCGAGTAGCGGGTGATCAGCAGGTGTTCCTTGACCGGCTCGCTGCCGCTCTGGGCGCGGCGCGACTTGGCCTGCAGGATGCCCAGGATGCGGTCCGAGTCGCGCACCGACGAGACTTCCGGATTGGTGACCACGATCGCTTCGTCGGCGAAGGTCAGCGCCATCAGCGCGCCGTGCTCGATGCCGGCCGGCGAATCGCAGATGATGAACTCGAAGTCCATCTTGACCAGGTCGTTGAGCACGCGCTCCACGCCTTCTTCGGACAGGGCATCCTTGTCGCGCGTCTGCGAGGCCGGCAGGATGAACAGGTTGTCGCAGTGCTTGTCCTTGATCAGCGCCTGGTGCAGGGTCGCTTCGCCATTGACGACGTTGATCAGGTCGTAGACCACGCGGCGTTCGCAGCCCATGATCAGGTCGAGGTTGCGCAGGCCGACGTCGAAGTCGATCACTGCCGTCTTGTGGCCGCGCATGGCCAGCCCGGTGGAGAAGCTAGCGCTCGAGGTCGTTTTGCCCACACCGCCCTTGCCGGACGTCACAACAATAATTCTTGCCACAAAAAAGTCCTTTACAGTATCTGTTCAGTTCGGGATCAGCGGGATGCCGGAGCCAGCGATTGGATGTCGATCCGGTCGCCGACCAGCCGGATCTGCGTTGGCTGGCGCGCCAGGTCGGACGGGAAACCTTCGTCGAACGTGCGGTACACGCCGGCGATCGAGACCAGTTCCGGCTGCATCGACAGCGCGAAGATGCGCGCGTCCGGATTGCCGGAGGCGCCTGCCAGCGCGCGGCCATTGAGCGGCGCATACACGTGGATGCTGCCGTCGGCGATCAATTCTGCGCCATTATTGACCACGGCGGTGACGATCAGGTCAGTGCCGCGCGCATAGATGCGCTGGCCGGCGCGCACCGGGGTGTCGATGATCAGGGGCAGGGCGGCCGGCGCCTGGGCCGCGGCCGGTTCCAGGGCCGGCGCCGCGGGAGCCGCCGCCGGGGCAACTGCGGGAGCAGCCGGTTCCGGCGCCGCTGGGGCGGCGGGCTGCGCGGCCGCGTGGCCGCCGGCGCGCACGCCGCTCGAGCCGTCGTCCAGCGCCAGGCCCTGGGCCCGGATCGCCTCGATCATCGCCGGGCTGGCGCCGCGCACGGCGACCGCGTTCAGGCGGTATTTCTTGAGCAGGGCGACCAGCGCCGCCCAGTCGAGCCGCGGCGCGTCAGGCGCGATCGCGGCCACGTCGATCACCGCGAACTCGTCCTCGAAGAAGTCGGACACGCCACCCGTCATCTGCTCCAGGGCGGAATCGATGGCTTCCGGGTCGGCCGAGTGCAGGATCGTGGAGATGGCAACGACCGTGGAAATCTTGATTTCGATGGGAAGCGTGGTTTTAGGCATAAAACGGTGTAGTTGGCGTTGCGCTTGTGCATTCTACTGTGAAAATTGTGGAAAAGGACAGAAGCGCACGCATCATTCCTTACGGAAATTGAACGTTTGTCAGCAACCAGAAATTAAGTCATGCGATAGATCAAACACGCACGATTGGCATGTTGTTTTCGATGAATAAACTGCTAAGATTGCTGATGCTTTAACAGCAGCATGGGTTCCTCATTCCGTAACTTGAGGTTTTTATCGATCCCATGCACAAAGCCCGCCATCGCAGAATGGCGCGCCGAGTCCGAGGGAATTCTGTATGTTGCCGGCCACGGCCGGCTGAACGGAGATTTGAACATGGAAGACGTAGTCATCGTCGCCGCCGGTCGTACGGCCGTCGGCAAATTCGGCGGCACCCTCGCCAAGATTCCCGCCGCCGAGCTCGGCGCGCAAGTGATCAAGCACCTGCTGGCCAAGACCGGCATCGCGCCCGAGTCGGTCAGCGAAGTCATCATGGGCCAGGTGCTCACCGCCGGCGTGGGCCAGAACCCGGCGCGCCAGGCCGTCATCAAGGCCGGCCTGCCCGACATGGTGCCCGGCTACACCATCAACAAGGTGTGCGGCAGCGGCCTCAAGGCCACCCACCTGGCGACCCAGGCGATCCGCTGCGGCGACGCCGAGATCGTCATCGCCGGCGGGCAAGAGAACATGAGCGCCTCGCCGCACGTGCTGGCCGGCTCGCGCGACGGCTTCCGCATGGGCGACGCCAAGCTCACCGACACCATGATCGTCGACGGCCTGTGGGACGTCTACAACCAGTACCACATGGGCGTCACCGCCGAGAACGTCGCCAAGAAATACGAGATTTCGCGCGCCGAGCAGGACGAATTCGCGCTGCAATCGCAGCTGAAGGCCGAAACTGCTCAAAAAGAAGGCAAGTTCAAGGACGAGATCATCCCGATCGAGATCGTGACCAAGAAGGGCACGACCGTCTTCGACACCGATGAATACCCGAAGCATGGCAGCACGCTCGAGGCGCTGGCCAGCCTGCGTCCGGCGTTCAACAAGGAAGGTTCGGTCACCGCCGGCAATGCGTCGGGCATCAACGACGGCGCCGCCGCCGTGATCATGATGAGCGCCTCGAAAGCGAAAGAACTGGGCTTGACCCCGCTGGCGCGCATCAAGGCCTATTCGTCGGCCGGCCTCGACCCGTCGATCATGGGCATGGGCCCGGTGTCGGCCTCGCAGCTGTGCCTCAAGAAGGCCGGCTGGACCCACGAAGACGTCGACCTGATGGAAATCAACGAAGCCTTCGCCGCCCAGGCCATCGCCGTCAACAAACAGATGGGCTGGGACACGTCCAAGATCAACGTCAACGGCGGCGCGATCGCGCTGGGCCACCCGATCGGCGCTTCCGGCGCCCGCGTGCTGGTCACCCTGCTGCACGAAATGATCCGCCGCGACGCCAAGCGCGGCCTGGCGAGCCTGTGCATCGGCGGCGGCATGGGCGTGGCGCTGGCGGTCGAGCGCGACTGAGCACGACCTGGCGACAGGCAGCGACGGCCCGCCTGGCGGCGCCGTCGGTTTCAAGCGGTGTGAAGTGACACAATATAAAACTGGAGAAGACAATGGCTCGAGTAGCATTAGTAACCGGCGGCATGGGCGGCCTGGGCGAAGCGGTGTGCATCAAGCTGGCCGCATTGGGATATCAGGTCGTCACCACTTTTTCGCCTGGCAATACCAAAGTCGATGCGTGGCTCGGCGCCATGAAAGAGCAGGGCCATGACTTCAAGGCCTATGCCTGCGATGTGGCCGACTACGACGCCGCCCAGGAATGCGTGCGCCAGGTGATCGCCGACGTCGGCCCGATCGACGTGCTGGTCAACAACGCCGGCATCACCCGCGACATGACCTTCAAAAAGATGGACAAGGTCAACTGGGACGCCGTGATCAAGACCAACCTCGATTCCGTGTTCAACATGACCAAGCCGGTCTGCGACGGCATGGTCGAGCGCGGCTGGGGCCGCATCATCAATATCTCGTCGGTGAACGGCCAGAAGGGCGCCTTCGGCCAGACCAACTACTCGGCGGCCAAGGCCGGCATGCACGGTTTCACCAAGGCGCTGGCGCTCGAAGTGGCGCGCAAGGGCGTGACAGTCAACACCATCTCGCCGGGCTATATCGGCACCAAGATGGTGATGGACATCCCGAGCGAAGTGCTGGAAACCAAGATCATCCCGCAAATCCCGATGGGCCGCCTGGGCAAGCCTGAAGAAGTGGCCGGCCTGGTGGCGTATCTGTCGTCGGACGAGGCGGCATTTGTTACCGGCGCCAATATCGCCATCAATGGCGGGCAGCACATGTCCTGATCCATCAGGGCGAACCACGAAGCACCGCTCAGGCGGTGCTTTTTTTTCGCCGATTACAATAAACGACCACCCATTTTCGGAGCAGATCATGCACACCTTGCCCCACGGCGGCCTCGCCCTGTCCAGCCTCGACGAACAGCTGCTGCTCCCCGGCACCAAGGGCTTGCCGCTGCGCGCACCGCTGCGCCAGGGCGCGATCGGCGTGCAGGGGTGGAATGTGCTGCGCGGCGACACCAGCTATCCGGTCGCCGTGCTCAGGGAGTCGAGCCTGCGCCACAACCTGGCCTGGATGCGCGCCTTTTGCGAGCGTCACGGCGCCACGCTGGCGCCGCACGGCAAGACCACGATGAGTCCGCAGCTGTTCGGCGCGCAACTGGCCAATGGCGCCTGGGGCATCACCCTCGCCACCGCGATCCAGGTCCAGGTGGCGCACCGCTTCGGCGTGCGCCGCGTGCTGCTGGCCAACCAGCTGGTGGCGCGCAGCGACATCGACGCCGTGCTGGCCCTGCTGCATGGCGATCCCGATTTCGAGTGCATCGTGCTGGCCGATTCGCCCGCCGGCGTGGCGCGCCTGGCGCAGGCGGTCGCCGCGCACAGGCTGGCGCGTCCGCTCTTGGTGCTGGTCGAGCTGGGCCTGGCCGGCAAGCGCGCCGGTTGCCGCACGCCGCAGGAAGCGATGGAGGTGGCGCACGCCATCGCGCTGGCCGACGGCCTGGCGCTGGCCGGCTTCGAGGGTTATGAGGGCCTGCTCGTCAGCGACGACCGCGCCGCCGACCTGCGCCAGGTCGACGCTTTCCTTGCTCAACTGGTGGCGCTGGTGCGCGGCGCCGATGCCGAGGGCCTGTTCGCCACGTCCGAGATCGTGATCTCGGCCGGCGGCTCGTCCTATTTCGACCTGGTGGCGCGCGGTTTCCAGGATGTGGATGGCCTGTCGCGTCCAGTGCGCGCCATCCTGCGCAGCGGCTGCTACCTGACGAGCGACCACGGCATGTACCGCCGCCACATCGACGAGCTGAACGCGCGCGCAGGCGGCCGGGAGGAAGGCCTGCAGGAAGGGTTACGTCCTGCGCTCGAAGTCTGGAGCATGGTCCAGTCGCGCCCCGAACCGACCCTGGCCATCCTCACCATGGGCAAGCGCGACGCCTCCTACGACGCCGACCTGCCGATTCCGCTCTACTCGGCGCGTCCCGATGGCGCTGCCGTGCCGGCCGCGCTGCCGTCCGGCTGCACGATCTTCAAGATGAACGACCAGCACGCCTATCTGCGCCTGCCGGAAGGCGACCCGCTGTGCGACAGCCTGGCGGTGGGCGACCTGGTCGGCTGCGGCATCTCGCACCCGTGCACCACCTTCGACAAGTGGCCGCTGCTGCTGGCCGTGGACGACGCCTACACGGTGCGCTACGCGCTCAATACCTATTTCTGAAACAGACCGTCCATACGCTACAATCGGCTTCTTGAATCACTGCCAACAAGAGCCGCCATGCCCGTCACGCCGCCGTCGCTGTTCCCGCCGATCCAGCCCATCCGCCACGGCATGCTGGCGGTCGACGAGATGCACACGATCTACTGGGAAGAAGTCGGCAATCCGGACGGCATCCCGGTGCTGTTCCTGCACGGCGGCCCCGGCGCCGGCCTGTCGCCCCAGCACCGCCGCTTCTTCGATCCGCAGGCCTACCGCGTGATCCTGTTCGACCAGCGCGGCGCCGGCAAGTCGACGCCGCTGGGCGAGTGGCGCAACAACACGACCCAGCTCCTGATCGATGACATCGAGCGCCTGCGCGCGCTGTTCGGCATCGAACGGTGGCTGGTGTTCGGCGGCTCCTGGGGCTCGACCCTGGCGCTGGCCTATGGCCAGGCCCATCCCGAGCGCTGCCTGGGCTTCGTGCTGCGCGGGATCTTCCTGTGCACCCGCGCCGAGGTGGACTGGTTCATCAACGAGGTGCGCTGGTTCTATCCCGAGCTGTACGAGGAATTCGTGGCCCCGATTCCGCAGGACGAGCGGCACGACCTGCTCAACGCCTATGCGCGCCGCCTGCTGTGCCACGACCCGGATGTCTACTGGCCGGCCGCGCGCGCCTGGAGCCGCTTCGAAGGCCGGCGCGTGTTCCTGCTGCCGCAGCCCGAGGAAGTCTCGAACGATACGCTCGACCTCGGCGTCGGCCGGCTCGAGTCGCATTACATGCTCAACGGCGCCTTCCTCGAAGAAGACCAGCTGCTGCGCGACCTGGCGCGCATCGCCCATCTGCCGGCGGTGATCGTGCAGGGCCGCTACGACGTGATCTGCCCGCCGCTGTCGGCCTGGCGCCTGCACACGGCGTGGCCCGGCTCGAAGCTGGAGATGATCGCCGACGGCGGCCATGGCGCGCTGGAGGCGGGCATCGCGCGCGCGCTGGTGGCGGCCACCGAGCAGTTCAAGCGGCTGCGCCGGTTTGAATGAAGCTGGGTCGGGGTGCTGTTGGCTGCTACACTATGTGTCATGGAGTTGAACGCGTCGGCGGCGTAGCCGCCAACCCTACGCATGCCGTCGAGTCCCCAGGCAGCACAGCTGCGCACCTGACGCACCAGGCACATTACAACAATTCGAACGTGTTCTTATGAATATCCAGATCAGCGACATCGGCCATGTCATCCAGCTGGCGATCGCGCCGGTTTTCCTGCTCACCGGCGTGGCCACCAAGCTGACCGTGCTGACCAACCGGCTGGCGCGCATCATCGACCGCACGCGCGTGCTCGAGGACCGGCTCAAGGTCAGCCCCAACGCCGAGTTTTCAAGCGAACTCGAACTGCTCTACCAGCGCTCGCACCTGATCAACTTCGCGATCGCCTCCAGCACCGCCTGCGGCCTGCTGGTGTGCGTGGTCATCGCGATGCTGTTCGCGGGCGACACCACCGGCATTCCGCTCGACCAGTACATCGCCGCCTGCTTCGTGTTCGCGATGATCGCCCTGATCAGCAGCTTCGTCTATTTTTTGCGCGAGATCTTCATCGCGTCGAAGTTCATGCGCATGCAGCACCAGGCCATCATGATGCTGCAATCGCCGCCGCCGCCACCACCATCGCCAACCTCGCAGCCTTGAATGCGGCAAGAAAGAATCCCATGCACGACTACCAACGCCCTCCGACCCTGCACCGCTACGCGCTGCGCGCCGAACTCGAAAACGCGCTCAAGACCGGCCAGTTCCGCCTCGAGCCCAATGGCGGCTTCCTGCACGTCTCGTTTTCCACCGTCTGGGACAAGCGCCTGTTCGACATCATCACGCCGAGCGACGCCTGCCTGGTGATCCACAATACCGAGGAATTCGGCGAGCGCCTGCACCGCGCCGTGCAGCGCCTGCTGCCCAACTGGGCTGGCATCGACGGCGCCATCGAGTACGGCAACCGTTCGCCGCTGGGCGCGGCCTTCACCAAGAGCCTGGGCCAGGCGCGCGAAAAAGAATGGCAGTTCGCCTGGCGCCCGATGTCCCCCGGCGCCAGCCTGAACCCGGTGGTGGTCAGCATCGGCAGCATCGAAAGCTTCGCCGAACTGCGCGACCGCGAAAGCCACCTGGCTTGATGCGCCTTCCAGCCGTTTAGACGCACGGCTCCAGAAAATCGCGGTGTAATGCCGCGATGACTACTGCTACCTATCCCCGCCTGCTTGCGCCGCTCGACCTGGGTTTCACCACCCTGAAGAACCGCGTGATCATGGGCTCGATGCACACCGGGCTCGAAGACCGCTTCTACAACTACGGCAAGCTGGCCGCCTTCTACCGCGAACGCGCGCGCGGCGGCGTGGGCCTGATCGTCACCGGCGGCATCTCGCCCAATCGCCAGGGCTGGCTGCTGCCCTTCGGCGGCACCCTGAACTCCCTGTTCGACGTGCCCAACCACCGGCGCGTCACGCGCGCGGTGCACGAGGAGGGCGGCAAGATCCTGATGCAGATCCTGCACGCGGGCCGCTACGGCTACCAGCCCTTCGTGGTGTCGGCCTCGAACATCAAGTCGCCGATCTCGCGCTTCAAACCCAGGGCGCTCACCGAGGCCGGCATCGAAGCGACGATCCGCGCCTACGTGCGCTGCGCCAGGCTGGCGCGCACGGCCGGCTACGATGGCGTCGAGATCATGGGCAGCGAGGGCTATTTGCTGAACCAGTTCCTGTGCGCGCGCGCCAACCGCCGCACCGACCGCTGGGGCGGGCCGATCGAGAACCGCATGCGGCTCGCCATGGAGGTGGTGCGCCGCATCCGCGCCGCGGTCGGGCCGGACTTCATTTTGATGTATCGGCATTCGGTGCTCGACCTGGTCGAAGGCGGCAATACCTGGGACGAGATCGTGCTGTCCGCCAGGGCGCTGGAGGCCGCCGGCGCCACGATCCTGAACACCGGCTATGGCTGGCACGAGGCGCGCATCCCGACCATCGTCACCTCGGTGCCGCGCGCCGCCTTCGCCGAAGTCGCGGGACGGCTGCGCAAGGAAGTCGGCATTCCCGTCGTGGCCTCGAACCGCATCAATATGCCGGCCGAGGCCGAGGGCATCCTGGAGCGCGGCGACGCCGACCTGGTGTCGATGGCGCGGCCCTTCCTGGCCGACGCCGATTTCGTCGCCAAGGCCGCCGCCGGCCGCAGCGACGAGATCAATACCTGCATCGCCTGCAACCAGGCCTGCCTGGACCATACCTTCTCCAACCGGCGCGCGACCTGCCTGGTCAACCCGCGCGCCTGCCACGAAACCGAACTCGTGTTCCGCAAGGCCGCCACGGCGCGCCGCATCGCGGTGGTCGGCGCCGGGCCGGCCGGGCTGTCGGCGGCGACGGTCGCGGCCGAGCGCGGGCACCGCGTGACCCTGTTCGACGCCCAGGACCGCATCGGCGGCCAGTTCAATATCGCGATGCGCATTCCAGGCAAGGAAGAATTCGCGGAGACGATCCGTTATTTTGGCCGCCGTCTCGAATTGCTGGGCGTCGACATTCGCTTGAATTGTTTGATTACGCGCGAGGAACTGCTGGCCCAGGGCTTCGACGAGGTGATCGTGGCGACCGGCATCCGCATGCGTAAGCCATCGATTCGCGGCATCGACCATCCGAAGGTCCTGAGCTATCTCGACGTGCTGCGTGACGGCCGCCCGGTCGGGCGCCGGGTGGCGATCATCGGCGCCGGCGGCATCGGTTTCGATACCGGCGAATTCCTGGTGCACGATCCGCGAGTAGCCCTGCCGGTGCCGGCGGCGCACTGGATGAAGGAGTGGGGCGTCGACCCGCTGGTCGCCACGCCGGGCGGGCTGGCGCCGCCGGTGGCGCCGCATCCGCCGCGCCAGGTCTGGCTCCTGCAGCGCAAGACCACGCGGCCAGGGGCCGGCCTGGGGAAAACATCGGGCTGGGTGCACCGCGCCACGCTCGCGCGCAATGGCGTGACCATGCTGGCCGGCGTGGGGTACGAGCGCATCGACGACGCCGGCCTGCACATCACGGTCGGGGGCGAAGCGCGCCTGCTCGAGGTGGACAATGTGGTGATCTGCGCCGGGCAGGAAAGCCTGGCGGAACTGATGCCGGCGGATGGGGCCACGGGCGGCCCGCGCTTCCACAAGATCGGCGGCGCGGCGCTGGCGGCGGAGCTGGATGCCAAGCGCGCGATCCGCGAAGGGGCGGAACTGGCGGCGCGGCTGTGAGCCGCGCCGATGTGGATTCGAAGTGGATTCGAAGTTGATTACTTCTTGCGCACCACCACGCAACCAATCGAGTAACCTGCGCCAAACGAGCAGATGACGCCATTGGCGCCCGCCGGCAGGTCGTCCTGGTAGCGGTGGAAGGCGATGATCGAGCCGGCCGACGAGGTGTTGGCATAGCTGTCCAGGATCACCGGCGCTTCGTCGGCTGTCGCGTCGCGGCCCAGCAGGGTGCGCACGATCAGCAGGTTCATGTTCAGGTTGGCCTGGTGCAGCCAGTAGCGCGACACGTCTTTCGTTTCCAGGCCGGCCGCCGCGAGCGTGTCGGCGATGGTCTGGGCCGCCATCGGGCAGACTTCCTTGAATACCTTGCGGCCCTGCTGGCGGAACAGTTTATCCGGCTGGCCGATGCCCGCTTCGTCGAAGCGGTTCATGAAGCCGAAGTTGTTGCGGATATTGTTCGAGAAACTGGTCTTGAGGCGGCTGTCGAGGATTTCCCACTGGTGCGCACTGCTTGCCGTCTCCGCGGCCTCGATCACGATCGCGGTGCAGGCGTCACCGAAGATGAAGTGGCTGTCGCGGTCGCGGAAGTTCAGGTGGCCGCTGGTGATTTCAGGGTTCAGCACCAGCACCGCGCGTGCGCGGCCATTGCGCACCGCGTCGACCGCGGTGGCGATGCCGAAGGTGGCCGAGGAGCAGGCCACGTTCATGTCGAAGCCGAAGCCGTCGATGCCCAGCGCCTCTTGCACCTCGACCGCCATGGCCGGATAGGCGCGCTGCATATTGCTGCAGGCGACCAGCACCATGTCGATGTCCTGCGGCGTTTTGCCGGCGCGCGTCAACGCTTCGCGCGCAGCGGCCACGCACATCTCGGCCTGCAGCGAGATCTCGTCGTCGGCCCGTTCCGGAATGCGCGCCGTCATGTGGCTCGGGTCCAGGATGCCGCTCTTTTCCATCACGTAGCGCGACTTGATGCCCGACGCTTTTTCGATGAAGGCGCTGCTCGACGGTTCCAGCGCCGTCACCTCGCCCGCCGCGATTTGCGCGGCATGCTCCTGGTTGTGCAGTTCGACATAGGCGTTGAAGGCTGTCACCAGCTCGTCGTTCGAGATGGAATGCGGCGGGGTAAACAGGCCGGTGCCGCTGATGACGACAGGTTTCATATTCAGCAAACTTTCAGGGAAAATAAGCGGGGTTGTCCGCAAGATGCGCCGATTCTACACGCTCGGCGCATGCCTGGGAATCGGCTGCCGCAGGGACTGTTCAGTCGCGTTTATTGGTCCTTGCGCCCGTGCTGGGCCAGCGTGGTGGCGGGGGCGGCGCGCTTGGACAGCACCACTTCCTGGCCCTTGAGGTGGCGCAGGGCCTGGGCCAGCTGGAAGTCGTCCGCGCTGCCGTAGTCGAGCGGCTTGCGGGTGCGCGCCTCGGCCAGCAGGCGCATCTGTTCCTCGATGTCGTCCTCGCGCGTGGCGGCTTCGGGTCCCGCGCCGTTCGACAGGTGGTGCTGCAGGTCGGCCTCGCGCATGCGCAGCGCGTTCAGGCCGTCGCCTTCCAGCGTTTCGTCCACGGGCAGGTCGGGCACGATGCCGCGCGCCTGGATCGAGCGCCCGGCCGGGGTGTAGTAGCGCGCCGTGGTCAGCTTGACCGCGGCGTCGCGCCCGATCGGGCGGATGGTCTGCACCGAGCCCTTGCCGAAGGTCTGGCTGCCCAGGATGGCGGCGCGTTTATAGTCCTGCAGGGCGCCGGCCACGATTTCGGAAGCCGAGGCCGAGCCGGTATTGACCAGCACGACCATCGGCAAGTCCTTGAACGCCGGTGGCAAGGTGGCCAGCGGGTCGGCGCCGCTGCGCAGCATGTAGAACTCGGGCCGCGCGTAGAAGCGCTGGCGCGAATCGGCCAATTGGCCGTTGGTCGACACGATCTCGGCGTTCTTCGGCAGGAAGGCGGCGGCGACGCCGATCGCGCCCTGCAGCAGCCCGCCCGGATCGTTGCGCAGGTCGAGCACCAGGCCTTTGAGGTCCGGATCTTCGCGGTACAGCGCCTGCAGCCTGGCGGCCATGTCGTCCACGGTCGGTTCCTGGAACTGCGCGATGCGCAGCCAGGCGTAGCCCGGCTCCACCATCTTCGCCTTGACGCTTTTCTGCACGATCTCGCGCCGCTCGATGGTGAAATTCAGTGGTTCGGGCGCGTCCTTGCGTGCGACCGTGAGCGTGACGCGCGTGCCCGGCTCGCCGCGCATGCGCTTGATGGCGTCGTCGATCGGCGTGCCCTGGACCGGGTGGCCGTCGATGCGGGTGATCAGGTCGCCCTCCTTGATGCCGGCGTGGTAGGCCGGCGAATCTTCCATCGGGGTGACGATCTCGATATAGCCGTCCTCGCTCACGGCGATCTCGATGCCGACGCCGACGAAGCGGCCCTCGGTGCCTTCGCGCAGCTCGCGGTAGGCGCGCGGATCGAGGTAGGCCGAATGCGGGTCGAGCGAGGCGACCATGCCGGCGATCGCCTCGGACAGCAGGGCTTTATCTTCGACCGGTTCGACATAGGTGGACTTGATGACGCCGTAGACGTCGGCCAGCTGGCGCAGCTCGGCGATCGGCATGCTGGCGTCGACCGGCGGCTTGAAGGCGAGGGCGGAGAATTGCATGGTCAGGCCGACCCCGGCGATCACGCCCAGGCCGACGAGGCAGGAATTCTTGAAGGTGGAACCCATGTGGTTGATCCGTTGAGGCATTTGCGCACGGAACCGGCAGGCGAACTTATGCCTGAGGTAGCGCAAGGCCAGTATAAACCGGTTCGTGCGCGGCTGCGGGCGGCGGCGCAAAAGCTATCGAGCTGGAATGAAAAAGGATGCGTTGGGAGGCGGAGTTGTTACACCCGATCCTACGATGGTAAGCAATTGTAAGAGTAGAAGAGCGTGCGGATGAGGCAGCCTATAGTTGGAACCAGTTTTTCTCTCTCTCCACTCTTGAAGTGGTCTTTGCCCGCGGCCTCCACCGCGGGCTTTTTTCTTTCCGGTCCCGGTTTCGCACATTGTGCGATCTGTCGGCTGCCTCTGCGGAGATTGTACATTCCCCTTCACCGGACACGGGGCGCACATGTCATCCCGCCTGTCATCGTGTTGTCATCTTCCAACACATGCATACGCGAAAACACATGTGTGCCGTGTATCGAAAAGTAAAAATCCGTGCTCCGCCAGCGAGGTTTATTGCCTAACCGCTAGAATGGTTTTTTTGCCGACCATCCGGCCGGAACCGATTCACCCTGCAATCGCACTGCAAGTAAGGATTTTTCCCGTGAAGCGACACCTCCTGAGCACCCTGACCCTGTCCCTGATGGCCGCCTTCGCTGCGCCGGCCATGGCTGCCGACGCTGCGCCGGCCACCGCCGCCACCGCCGCCGCGCCGGCCGGCGTCATTTCGGGCATCGACACCCAGTACATCGACACCAGCGTGCGTCCGCAGGACGACTTCTTCACTTACCTGAACGGCAAGTGGCTGAAGGACACCGAAATCCCGAGCGACCGTTCGAGCTGGGGCACCTTCATGAAGCTGCGCGAAGACACCACGCCGCAGCTGCTGGCGATCATCGAGGCCGCACAGAAAGACACCGGCGCCAAGGCCGGCACCGAGACCAGGAAAATCGGCGACCTGTACGCCAGCTTCATGGACGCCGAGCGCCGCGAAACCCTGGGCTACAAGCCGCTGACCGGCGAGCTGTCGCGGATCCGCTCGCTGAAGGACAAGAAGGGCATCCCGGCCCTGGCCGCCCACCTGGCGAAGATCGGCGTTTCGAGCCCCTACGGCATCTACGTCGGCCAGGACATGCGCGAGTCGACCAAGTACGCCACCTACATCAGCCAGAGCGGCCTTGGCATGCCCGACCGCGACTACTACCTGAAGCAGGACGACGCCAAGCTGGCGGAGATCCGCGCCAAGTACCAGCAGCACGTCGAGAAGACGCTGGCCCTGGCCGGCGAGAAGAACGCCGCGGCCCAGGCCAAGGCCATCGTCGACTTCGAGACCGAGCTGGCCAAGGTGCAGTGGACCAAGGTCGAGAACCGCGATCCCGTCAAGCGCTACAACAAGATGAGCGTGCTTGAACTGACCAAGCTGGCGCCGGGCTACGACTGGAAGGCGGCCCTGGGCGCCGCCGGCGTGGGCAACAAGCTGGAATACATCATCGTCAACCAGCCGAGCTACTTCACCGGTTTCAATGAACTGCTGGCGAAGACCGACCTGGCGACCGTCAAGTCGTACTTCGAATGGCAGCTGCTGCGCGAATACGCGCCCTACCTGTCGAAGGCCTTCGTGGACGAAAACTTCGCCTTCTACGGCACCGCGCTGACCGGCGTGACCGAGCAGCGTCCGGAATGGAAGAAGGGCGTGGCCACCGTCGAAGGCGCGCTGGGCGAGGCGCTCGGCAAGCTGTACGTGAAGGAGCACTTCCCGGCCGAGCGCAAGGCGCGCATGGAAGAGCTGGTGAAGAACCTGATCATCGCCTACGGCCAGTCGATCGACAACCTGGAGTGGATGAGCCCTGCGACCAAGAAGGAAGCGCGCGCCAAGCTGGCCAAGTTCACGCCGAAGATCGGCTATCCGGACAAGTGGCGCGACTACGCGCGCCTGACCATCAAGCGCGACGACCTGGTGGGCAACGCGATGCGCGCCTCGACCTTCGAGTACGAGCGCAACATCGGCAAGCTGGGCAAACCGATCGACCACACCGAGTGGGGCATGACGCCGCAGACCGTGAACGCCTACTACCGCAGCACGATGAACGAGATCGTGTTCCCGGCCGCGATCCTGCAGCCGCCGTTCTTCGACATGCGCGCCGACGACGCCGTCAACTACGGCGCGATCGGCGCCGTGATCGGCCACGAAATCGGCCACGGCTTCGACGACAAGGGCAGCCAGTCGGATGGCGACGGCAACCTGCGCAACTGGTGGACCGCCGAGGACAAGGCCGCGTTCAAGGCCCGCACCGACAAGCTGGTCAACCAGTTCAACGGCTACAGCCCGCTGCCGGGCTATAACGTCAATGGCGAACTGACCCTGGGCGAGAACATCGGCGACAACGCCGGCCTGGCGATCGGCTACAAGGCCTACCAGATCTCGCTGCACGGCAAGCCGGCGCCGGTGATCGACGGTCTCACGGGCGACCAGCGCTTCTTCATGGGCTGGGGCCAGGTGTGGCGCTCGAAGATGCGCGAAGCGCAGCAGATCAACCAGGTCAAGACCGACCCGCACTCGCCGGGCCAGTTCCGCGCCAACGGCACCGTGCGCAATATGGCCGAGTTCTACAAGGCCTTCGACGTGAAACCGGGCGACAAGATGTACCTGCCGCCTGAAGAACGCGTCATCATCTGGTAATCTGGTCCAAGGACGGGCCGGCGTCATGAGCGCCGGCCCGTTTTGCATTGCACTCACAACAAAGAGAGAGAACATGAAACGACATTTGTTCAGCGCTGCCGCACTCGTGCTGGTAGCTTCGTTCGCGCACGCCGAATCCGGCGCCGCCGCCCCTGCCGCCCCTGCCAGCGCCGCCAAGGCCAGCGCGGCAGCGTCGGGCATCGCCACCCAGTACATCGATGCCGGCGTACGCCCGCAGGACGATTTCTTCGAACACCTGAACGGCAAGTGGCTCAAGAGCGTCGAGATCCCGGCCGACAAGTCGACCTGGGGCGCCTTCCACCAGCTGCGCGACGACACCCTGCCGCAACTGCGCGCCGTGATCGAGAAAGCTGCGATGGAACGCAGCGCGGCCAACGGCACCGAAGCGCGCAAGATCGGCGACTTCTACGCCAGCTATATGGACGAAGCGCGCCTGGAACAGCTGGGCGCCAAGCCGCTGGCCGGCGAACTGGGCAAGATCGCCGCGCTCAAGAACAAGAATGAACTGCCGGCCATGTTCGCCCACCTGGGCCGCATCGGCGTCAACGTGCCCTTCGTGTTCTTCATCCACCAGGACGCCAAGGATTCGACCAAGTACGTGGCTGACCTGTACCAGGCCGGCCTGGGCATGCCCGACCGCGACTACTACCTGAAGCTGGACGACGCCAAGCTGGCGGACACCCGCGCCAAGTACCAGCAGCACGTCGAGAAGATGCTGGCGCTGGCCGGCGGCAAGAATGCCAAGGCCGATGCGAAAGCCATCGTCGAGCTGGAAACCGAGCTGGCCAAGGCGCAGTGGACCAAGGTCGAGAACCGCGACCCGATCAAGACCTACAACAAGGTCGAACTCTCGAAACTGGCCGCCATGGCGCCGGGCTACGATTGGCAGCAGTGGCTGAAGGCGTCGGGCCTGCAGGGCAAGGCCGACTACCTGATCGTCAGCCAGCCGACCTACCTGAAGGGCTTCGCTGACGTTCTTGGTCGTATTCCGCTGGAAACCTGGAAAGCCTATCTGCAGTTCCAGACCGTGAACGGCTACGCCAACTACCTGTCGAAAGCCTTCGTCGACCAGCGTTTCGCCTTCAACGGCACCACCCTGGCCGGCATCCCGCAACTGGAACCGCGCTGGAAGCGCGGCGTCTCGACCCTGGAATCGAGCCTGGGCGACGCGGTCGGCAAGCTGTACGTGGCGAAGCACTTCCCGGCCGAGCGCAAGGCGCACATGGAAGTCCTGGTCAACAATCTGCTGGCCGCCTATAAAGAGTCGATCGACACTCTGGACTGGATGAGCCCCGCGACCAAGAAGGAAGCGCAGGCCAAGCTGGCCAAGTTCACGCCGAAGATCGGCTACCCGAACAAGTGGAAGGACTATTCGGCCCTGACCGTGAAGCGCGATGACCTGGTCGGCAACGTGATGCGTTCGCGCGAAGTGGAATACAACCGCGAACTGAACAAGCTCGGCAAGCCGATCGACCGCGACGAGTGGGGCATGACGCCGCAGACCGTCAACGCCTACTACAACCCGGAGCTGAACGAGATCGTGTTCCCGGCCGCGATCCTGCAGCCGCCGTTCTTCGACGCCAATGCCGACGACGCGGTCAACTACGGCGGCATCGGCGCCGTGATCGGCCACGAGATCAGCCACGGCTTCGACGACCAGGGTTCGCAGTATGACGGCGACGGCAATATGCGCAACTGGTGGACCGAAGAAGACGGCAAGCGTTTCGGCGAGAAGACCAAGGCGCTGATCGCGCAATATGCCGCCTTCAGCCCGCTGGAGGGTTACCACGTCAACGGCGAACTGACCCTGGGCGAGAACATCGGCGACAACTCGGGCCTGGCGATCGCCTATAAAGCCTACAAGATCTCGCTGAAGGGCAAGCCGGCGCCCGTCATCGACGGTCTCACCGGCGACCAGCGCTTCTACATGGGCTGGGGCCAGGTGTGGCGCACCAAGATGCGCGAACCGGCGCAGATCGCCCAGATCAAGACCGATCCGCACTCGCCGGCGCAGTACCGCGCCAACGGCACCCTGAAGAACCAGCCTGGTTTCTACGAGGCGTTCGGGGTCAAGGCGGGCGACAAGATGTACCTGGCGCCGAAGGATCGCGTGATCATCTGGTAAGCCAGGGCTGTCCAAGCCGAAAATAGTGCTGCATATATAAAAGGCCCGGTCGACGACGACCGGGCCTTTGTGCTTGTACCGTGGCTACGCGCGGAAGAGCTGGTCGGCCGTTCCCCGCGATACAGGACGGTCAGCGCGCCAGGCTGGAATAGCTGCAGGTCTTCGAATAGCCTTTCTTCGGATCGCCGAATACGGCGGAGGTGCAGGCGGTTTTTGCAGTAATGACCTTGGTGCTGTAGGCGCCCGGCACGCCGTAGCGCACCTCACGGGTACCGGTGAAAGAGCAGGTATAACCTTCGGTGGCGCACTGCTTCCAGGTTTCCGGCGTCGTCGGCGCAGGCGCAGGCACAGGCGCAGGAGTCGTCGGCGCCGCCGTCGAACCTGCCGCTTCATAGGCACCGATATCGAGCGTGCCGGAAACCAGACGGGATTCTCCCGAAGCCGTATGCTTGTACTGCGCGGTTGGGGCCAGGCTGACGCCGGCCGCCGACTTGCCCGGTGCGGTGCCGGCATTGATCACCAGTGCGTTGGCGAGCGGATGCAGGTCGAACTGCGCGCGGTTGACGAAGCCTGCGGCCACCGAACGATAATTGCTCTTCTGCACGGCGCTGCCCTGGCTGGTCACGGTGCCTGTGCCGCTAAAGATATTGTTCTGCAGTAAGACCGGGGTCGTCACTTTGCTGCCGACCAGGACGAAGGTGCCGCGCGAGCTGTCGTCGTTCAGGAAGGTATTGTTCACGACATACAAGTCCTTGCCCGGATTTGTCGCACCTTCCATGCCATAGGCCAGCATGCCTGGATTATTGTGGACCGCCGGCTGGTGGATCACGTTGCCGACGACGTAGCCGGTACCGGCATTCGGCAGGTCGATCTCATAGCTTGGTGCACCTGCCTTGGCAGTGGCCGATGGCGTGCTCGAGAAACGGTTGTAGCTAATCGTATTGACCTTGGCGCGCGACTTCAGATTGTGGCCGACCAGGGCGTCGTGCGAATAGTTATAGCGGAACGCGAGGCTGGCGACATTGCCGATATATAAGTTATGCGAATAGCCATCGCCCGCGCCATTGCGTTCGAATTCGCTGTATTCGATCACGATATTACTGTTGGCGTTGGCGCCGCTCAGAATTCCGTTTTCATTGCCGCGCAGGTAGGACGAGCGCAGCGTGAAGTTAGTGCCCTCAAGGCGTAGCGCGGCGCCGTTCTTGTCTGGCACCTTGGCGCCGAACATCTCGACGTTCTCGACGGTGATGTTATTGCCCTTGACCACCCAGATCGCCTTGCCTTGAGCATTCTTGCCGGCAGCATCGATCTTCGGGCGGCCGTTCACGCCGCGGATAACGAGGTCGCTCGGGCTGATGGCGCAGACGTCACCACTATAGGTCTTGCCACCCTGGATCTCGATGATGTCGCCGGCCTTGGCCTTGGCGAAAGCGGCGCAGGGCGCCGCGTAGGTCTTGCCAGGACCGACGGACAGGGTGGCGGCCGAGGTGCTGCCAATGGCTGCCAGCGACATCAGCAGCGCGGCGTTCAGGCGAAAGACGTGGTGTTTGGTCGATGCAGAGTTGCAGAATTGCATGGTATTTATCCTGTAAAAAATTCCGCTTGGAATTTGTTCCGGTGGGAAAGTTTTGAAGGATACGATATTTACGGCAGTCTACTTGTAACCAATTGTGACAGTGCAATATGGAAATATTTAACAATTACTAACCAATGAATATGAACGGCAACTATTTCATGCAAGTATTTTTGTTCAATAGTGCCAACTGTTTCTGAGCAGTTTAAATTTTCTTTCGAGCAATATTTTGAATCAGGTTTTATTTTGGTATTCAAGAAAATTCACGATAAGGGATTCAACGGCAATACAGTGCAGCGAAATACCACGCGGCATATATCCGTTGCTGGAAGCTGCCCGGGAAGCTTGCGAGAGGAGGAGAATGAACGAAAAGTTGCGCAGAAGACCGATAGTGCAAGGTGATCGCTCGACTTGAGGTAGTGTCGGTATAATTTACAGCGCCTGGATTTGCTTCCGGTAAGCTCGAGCTAATTCACTGATTTTTATAGAAATCAGGCCAAAAGGCATGAATTTTGCTTTGATGTAAGTATAATATTTTGCATCAAGGGGAAAGCATGCGTAAATTTATTGGATCGATTCTTGTAGTCGCCGCAACACTGGGCGCGGGGTCGCAGGCTGCGGTCGCGGCGCCGGTCGTCACTGTCGGTTCCGCCTACTCCTTCTATCTGCAAGGGAGCGAAAGCGATGAGGCGTTTGCCGGCGTCGCCACTTTCGATGACGAGGCAGCCATGGCGGTTCGGGGAGATAGTTTTCTCACCGTGAGCGAATCCGAGAGTGACTTGGGCAATGGTCGATCACTCATCAGTATTCAGATTCGAAGCACTGGCGATTTATTCCCGGTGTTGGGAGAAACAGCGATTTTGGGTATCGGTCTGTTCGATTATCCGCTCGAATTGATGAGCGTCGTTAATTTGTACGAGGCCCGTATTTCTTTCCTCGATTCAAATAATAAGCTGCTCATCGAAACGGATAATCTTGCTGACGGGGTATATCAGAATTATCCTTGGGACGGTTTTTTCCCGGCCACTGACGATGCGTTCGGAACCGAACAAATCGGCGGACTTGGCGTGTTGGGCATTAACTTCGATTTCTTCGTGAGCACCGAGCCGACCGCAGTCCCCGAGCCGGCTGGCGTCCTGCTGGTCGGACTTGGGTTCATGGCCATGCTGACCACGCGCCGTCGCCGCCTGCACTGATCGAAGCGACGTTATTGCTGGGTTGCGCTGCAACAACGTTCATGATCTTTCAAACAAAAAAGCACCCGGCTGGGTGCTTTTTTATTGGAGCCGCAGCGCGTCTTATTTGACGGCGGCCACCATGTAATCGACCGCGGCCTTGATCTCGGCATCGGGGAGGGTAGAGCCGCCTTTTGGGGGCATGAAGCCGGCCTTGCCCTGGAAGCCCTTGATCGCGTGTTCGTACATCACGTTAGCGCCCTGGCCGAGACGCGCGGTCCAGGCCGCCTTGTCGCCGAATTTCGGCGCGCCGGCGATGCCAGCGCCATGGCAGGCGATGCAGGCTGAATCGTAGGCTTTCTTGCCAGCGTCGGCGCTGGCAATGGCTGGCGCGGCTGCCGGGGCAGCGGCGGGCGTTGCGGCCGGAACTGGCGCTACCGGTGCGACGGTGGTAGCGGCGGCATCGGCCGGCGCCTCGGCCGCAGCCGGGGCAGGCGCGGGCTCGGCCGGCTCCTTGAAGCTGGCGCCACTCTTGTTGGTCATGAAGACGACGGCGCGCTCGACCTCGAGATTGTCCAGGTCCGGATTGCCGCCCTTGGCCGGCATCGCGCGGATGCCTTCGATGGCGTGTTTCAGCAGGGTGTCATAGCCTTGCGCCAGGCGTGCGCCCCAGGCGCCGTTGTCGCCGGTCTTCGGCGCCCCGGCCATGCCGCTGTCGTGGCAGGCTGCGCAGGTGGCGGCATAGACGGCGCCGCCGGCCTGCAGCACGCGCGGCGCATTGGCGTCGACCAGGGTGAAACCTTCTTCGGAAACGGGGCGAATGCGGTTGGAGATGGCTTCGGCGCTCTGGCCGTCGGTGCCGGCGCCGGTGGTGGCGGTACTGGTCACGAACGTGACGAGTAAAATGATACCTAGAACAATAACCAAGAAGAATCCCGTGACGGCAACGACGAGCTGTTTAGGCGTGCGGATGAGGGATTGGTGTTCGTTGTGTGCGTCGCTCATGATTTCCTTAATTCAATTAAAAAAACCGGCCACTGGGGCACTGCGATCTAGTGGCTTTTTGCAAATGCCGTCAAGAATCTTATTATAGTGTAATCCTGCTTTGGTGTAGGGGTTTTTCCGCCTCTCCCCATGGACGTACTTGCGGAAAGACTGTATCCTTCGTCACGCCTCCAGCGCGGCTGTAGCTCAGTGGATAGAGTATTGGCCTCCGAAGCCAAGGGTCGCTGGTTCGATTCCAGCCAGCCGCACCAGATTTCATGCACCTTCCAAGGGTGTTTTTGAAGGCCGCTTCCGTGTGGAGCTGATTTTGGGAAAATTTTGGGAAAAAAGTTCGCTTCCCAAGGCCGTCATCAGGGGTATCCCACCCCTATACCGTAGCTCCAACACTTCAGGAGCTTTCGGCATGTCAAAGAAACAAGGTTACACCCTCGAGAAGTATATCTTCGTCGAGATGCGAAATGGCTCATTTCGTTTCAAAGTTACCGTAAACCCCCTCAAGGACGCTGCGACCTTTTCTTCCGAGAAGAAGGGCGCTGCCTGGGCGCGACGCCGTAAACTCGAGCTCATGGTAGAGCGCGATGGAGGCGTGAGGGAAACCCTCCCCCCCGCACTCCTGCGAGCATACCAGCCAATCCTCGAGCCAGTCCCACCCAAGGCAATCATGTCCGAGCAGGTCAGGATGTCGGATGTCTTCGATTCGTACGAACGCTACCAACTCAAGGAACTTGTTGGAGAAAACCAGGAGGGGTCGCGGTTGAGGTTGTTGCGCCAGTGTTTTGGGGCGTACGCGCTTGATGAATTATCGGAAGACTTTATCAAGGAATGGACGGCGGACCGTATTGCGGGAAAGTATGGCTCGGGGCGTCCTCCAAACAGAGGAGAATCGCTGACACTCAAAGACGGGAAGCTCGTTACGAAGCACCAGCGACACTATCGAAAAAAATTTAAGAAGACGCCCGCAGACCAGAAAATCGCCGAAAAGGTAATTTATCCGGTTAGCTCTCAAACCGTAAGGCATGAGTTGAAGCTGCTGAGACGTGCCGTCACGATGTTCTTGAAACGGGACAACCGCTGGCTGACGTACGGCTCTTGGTGGGAAATGCAGTACGTGATGACCATGAAGCTCCCTCCTATCGGTGCCCCTCGCAACCGGCGCATTTCTGACGACGAGATGACCGCTATTTTTGGTCATGTGACAGATAGGTTTTTGCGCGCTGCGATGCTCTTCGCTGTACTCACATCACTGCGTCGCGGCGAGTACGTGTCCTTACGATGGGAGGATGTGGACTGGAAACGTCAGGTTGTCAAGCTCCGCAACCCCGGTCATATTAAGAAATCTAAGGTTCTTGCAAGGGATGTGCCTCTGTTGCCTACGGCGATAAAGGTCTTACAGGATTTGGGGCCATTGGAGCGAGGTCTCATCTTTCCGGTAAGCGCTACTGATGTAACGAATGCTTGGCGAGCCGCAGCTGACGCGGCGGGCCTGTATGACGTCGTTCTGCACGACTGCCGTCGTGAAGCTATTAGCCGTTTAGTCGAGGTGTATGGCATGTCACTTGAGCAGGTGATGCTGTTCTCAGGACACTCCGAAAGTCGCACGCTAGAGAAGCATTACCTCAGGCTGGACCCGGGCAAACTGGTGTTGAAATTGTCCTCAATGCCTGATGCATTCAAAGGCATGCCGTCGCTGTAAGTCATGTCGCGACTTCCTTCCTATACTTTCCTTTCGGAGGAAGTTATGTACTTGAAGAAGAAGGAAGTCGCGGATTTATTGCGTGTAACGGTCCGCACCGTTAGCAGCTACATGCAGCATGGGTTGATTCCGAATCCTACAAGGGTTGGAAAAATTTTGCTCTGGGACCAGGTCGAATTGCAGCGAAGTTTAGACTTTCATAGCAAGTCGCAGCTGAGCGCTCACGTCCCTAAAGGGCGCGGTCGGCCTCGGAAGATTTTGTAGAGCTGAGTCCTCAACCTGCAGCCACTCGCAATGCTATGTGCTTCGGGTTATCGCAATTGAAAAAAGTGTCCAACTAGGACACTTCGCTGAGTCATCCATCATTTGTCTCTGGCGGAGCATGCCTTGCTTGGAAGAGCTTGCCCATATTGACAAAAAAATTCCTCTATGGAAAATACTGGAACTTCGACATAGCTCCCTTGGCCGCGCCGGCTTCTTGTACCAGTTAGTGCGACTGGTTTTTGTAATCCATATGAAATTTCTTCTATGGAATTTTGCAAATTTAGCAAGGAATCAAAATGTCCACCTCTCGCCCCCAAGAAAACAATGCTAGTGTCATCCGTTCTTGGCGTAGCCAGAACGCCTTCACCATAGTCTCATCCAAGCCAGGAGGTGATAGGGTCGCGGTATCCGAACAGAATATCCTCCAGGCCGTTCTTGCGGCGAAAATAACCGCTAGGCAAACCGTAGAAGTCGTATGCAAAAAGCTGGTTGAGGCCGGCCCGTTCAGCGGTTACAAATACCGAGACTTACTGACGAGCGTCGGTCTTATCGTCAGGCTTGAAGATGATGGACCGAAGTTGGTCTTGCGAAGTGCTTATTCCTTCAAAACAGCCTTCCCAAGCTTAGCGCATGCTGTGCCCTTGCTTCAGGCCTACAAAGGGATATTGGTCGGCACTACGAGCAAGCCAGTGGCTTCAATCCGGGTGGCTGTCGTGAAACCTTGCCGGTAGACGTCTGTGTCTAAAGCTAAGGCGCCGGCTTAAATGCATCTCTACTGCCGCGAATGATAAATCACTGTCAGGCGAATTCGTGATGTCGCGCCCGCTTGCCGGACCTGCAGTTCGGGCACTCCTCGAACGTGCGAAAGGTATCGTCCTGGGACTCGGCAGGGAGGACAACAGCGTTCACCACTACTATGGTGGCACTGTGCCGTTATGGCATCGTGATGCGAGATGATGAACCGGACGTTACTACTGAGTTCTATGCTGAGGTAGTGGATTCAATCTCAGACCTGGACATCTCCGTATCTCGCATCATGGCTAAGGCAGCGCGCTGCTGCCTCGCGTCCAGCAGGCTCGGACGCCCCGCCTTTTCGGCCGCGAACCTTGGCGGCCTCCATGCCAGCTGGGTTCGCGCGCGGAGTAGTTCACGCTCAAACTCAGCCAGCGCGCTGATGTCGACTCCGTCGCGCGGTCCAACTAAAAATAGAGAACGGCTCGCAGTTCAAAGAAACTCGCGAAGTCATTAGTCAAGTTAACATTATTTGCCACGGTGGAAATGCCCTCTACAAGTGGCGGTTAAAAAGAAACCGCCCTGGTTAGATGATTTAATTGCGCAAAGCGCACTGCTTGAACAGGAAATCAAATCTATAACTTATATATCCTTGCTTAGTCAACAATGTTCGAAAAATACTCATCTTCCATCTCTTTCCTAATGCTAGGTACGGAATAAATATACTTTAAAATATGAAATGCTTCATCCTCAATATAGGAAGCCAAGTATAAGATATTTCCCTCGATATTATATCTGTAGTAGTTATGAACAAGAGTATTTCGAATGTCATAGAGCATAGAAGACTTTTGAGTTGTTGTATAATACGCCTCCTCTTTGAAGTTACTGAATATGCTCATCGCGACCTGAGCAAGGGAAGCATCATTTCTATCGCTTCCCATTTCTGCATATAGTATTGCAATCAGCTTATTTTCAGATGAATAATCTTTTATCTTCTCTCTAATAATGCCGAGGTGGCTTCTATTACTCTTAAGCTCATTTATTTTCATATAGAAAATCTTTTCCATCGCCAACTCATATATCTGATAGAAGAACATGAATCTCGCGTAACCGTTATTCTCTAATGGAAGTAGGTTTTCTACTATAAACTTAAAAAATCCGTACGAAAAATCAAAATTAAAACCTTTCTCAATAAGCAATTTTTTGCTAACCAGGGTTTTATGTTTTGTATCAAAAATCGAGTGGGAATTATAATACGGATATATTCCATAAAGAGCAAATGATGTAGATAATTCACCATCTGCTATAACTCCTGCCTCTTCGACAAACCTTTTGCTATAAACTAATATATAAGTCTTTTCATGAAAATCTTGACCAATAAGATATTTCATCGCTTCATAGACATGTTTTTTAAAATACGGATTTTCAGCGTAATCATGCTCCAATGAAACCATCGATAGGACGGGAATCATCCACCCAATACGCTTTTCGAAGTCTTCACCTTTTATATAAACTTCTGAAATTTCCTTTTCATCAGGGGATGATTTCGTAAAAATCCTTACTCCGTACTGAACTTGGATGGTTGGCAAAGGGTCTGCTAAGTATTCCGGTGGCACTCTTTCCGCAGACAATGTTATTAATTCATCCATGAAATTAGACCTCAGCCATTGCTCGGTTTTTAGCCCTTTCTAAAGAATCAGAAACATTTAAGAATGAGCTTCCATCCCTATCGAGCAAATATTTAAAGAACAATTTGAAGAATATCCTTTGTCCATTGCCAATTTTTTTGAATTGGCCCCGAATGTCATCAAGAAATTTAATTAAACGAAGTAAGTCATCCTCATCGAACTCAAGTCGAGAAGCTAGGTTGCTTACTTCATCCAACCCAGCTATGGTTTTGGAGGATATTAACTCAGCGACTGCAGCCCCATATCCAGTTAATGGTTGACTCTTATTGAAAATCTTATAGACTTCTCTCCCAAATGGATTTGCTTCTATCTTCAAATCATCATTCACCTCCGCCGGATAAATCCATTCAGGAAAGCGGCTTTGGAATGCAAGCGATAAGGTCCGGTAGGAAATTAGGAAGTCAGAGAATTCTATTTTCGCTGCGGCTTCACCGGAGACAAACTTAATAGTTCTTACCGTCTGAAGAATATCGAATCTATCAATCGGCAGTTCATTTTTTTCTAGGAAAGAAGTATAGCCGTCGATTAGGTCCGAAAATCTGTAAGAATCTATCGACTTCACGGATGTCTCATCAACCTCACGCAAAATGCTGACGCCATTAAATTCGCCTTCCGCATATTTCGAAAAAAGTATCTCCAATTGATGGCGCAAGGTCATCGGTGTTTGGCCTGTATTTAGGGTTAGCATGCGATATAAAATACCGGTGTCGCTAATTGAAAGATATACCTCAACCCGTATCAGATACTCTTCATCGAGCCGCTCAAAGTGTTCGCGATTATTGTTGTAAACATCAATTATCGAAAGCGTTCTCTGTAATCCGTCAAGAATTTTCAAATTCCCCGAATCCGATAAAACTTCTTTCAGCAATTCTTCAGGCGATGCATTCTCGGCTAGTTTTGACGTTGATGCCAACACGATGGGAGGAATGATACATTGCTTTAGAATATCTTCTTTAAGTAAATTATATATGCTTCCACTTTTGCTTACTTTATTCCTTTGGTAAGGATTGTTGTTGATAATGTCGCCGGCAAGCTCCGCATAGCTTGCTATATCCATGATGAACTGAATATTTCTCGAATCGACTTTTTTATCCAATAGAACATTGGTAATTTTTACCATAATTTATCCAAATTTTAATAATGTTTTAAAAAAAAGCATTTGATTTATGTCTGTAGAGTTCTTTATAGTAGAAAATAAAAGATTTCCTGTGTATTTGAGTTTCGTCATTGAAGCCGGTTTGTACGCTCGGAGCGATTGCGTCTCATAAGAACTCTAAACCATTCAACGGGTCGTGTCAGGCAAATACTTGGCTAGCATTTTACTATCCCTGAAAGAATAGACAATTTACAACCGCCACAGTACCGGTGGAAGTCTGCCAGCGTGTCTCAAGATTGGGAACAGGTTGCGCTTCCGACAATCTGATGTCGACGCATGGATAGCTGCACAAATCCAGTTACCGCCAGACTCATCGACCCGACCAAGTGAAGTGGAGCGTGTTCATACGGGCCGGCGCGCCCGGCCGACCAAAACTCAACAAGTCACACTTCTCAAATCCGGCTTGAAGTGGTAATCGTATGCAGGTTCGACCTTGGGCTTCGAGCCGACTTGGGCTATTGATGACCTCTATTTTCGGCCACGCGCGTCGCGATGCGCCATAGCAATGTTGAAGGCATACTGCCGGCGCTGGCCACCTGCGCGCCTCCGTGGCGGCAGTTAGGCAAAGTAGACCAGCATACAACGGCTCGTATACCGTAGAAATTTCATTTTGCCTACGGACATCTGACTGCTGTTGACCTTTGAAAAAATCTCATGGTACGTTCAAAGTAGAGCGCGTTTTTTCTTCCTTCATGCTGCTGATGGCGTTGTCGGGGCTACCCCGATGTCGCTCATTGCCAAGGCAGTGCTTGAGTCTGCCGCGCTTTTGCGCTGTCGTAACTGCCTAGTGCAGGGCGCGTCGGCGCAGAATATGTCTTGATGACGAAAGTACATTATATGTCTGAAACGCAAGAAATTGGTACGCGAAAGCTCCATCCGGATTTTCCAGTTGAGCCGATTCTGGGCGCTGTTGGAGGCGCCCAGCCAAAGCTGTCGTTGAAAAGGAGGGGGAACGGTACTTGTGACGTCCCTACATGTTCGCCTGAGGAAATCATGCATCGTTTCACAATAGCGGAGGACATCGCCGGCCAGCTCGTGACGTACTTCAAGCGCAAGAAGAGGGCATACCCCGAATGGACTGACGAAAAGAACTATGAGCGTATTCGTCTTGCGTTTATAAACAAGGTCAGTGAGGGGAAGTGGTGTTTCACTGACACCGAGCAAGCTTGGATTATGTGCCGTCTGCGCGAGCACAGCGCATCATGATGACTCCTCTTCCTGTAACAGACCAATGCCCTATTGCCTACGGACTAGAGGAGCTTAAAGACCTCATTCGTGTTCGCAGGTCTGCGCTCCAACTAAGCCGGGCTGATGCTTCAACCCGCGTAGGCGTTTTGATATATGTAATGTCCCGCCTCGAAAACGGCAAAGCGGTGCGGACCGATTCGCTGGTCAAAGTGTTCCAAGGCGTCGGACTAGCCGTCTCGGCACGAGCGTTGAATCGAACTGGTTTCACGTTGCCACCTTTAGAGCGCCTAACAAAACCCTCTAGTTGCTCAGCAGGCAACAGCCGAGTACACTGAGCCGTTCCGACAGTCCGCCATCGGCCAAGAGCGGACCATTTCAGCGCAGCGAAACGTTGTCGGCGCTATCCCTGCGTAACGCCTTGATTGTATGCGCACCTTTGACAATTTCTAGGTGTTCCACTTGAACGACAAGCTGGCGCCATTGTCACTGGCGGCGAGAACGCCATCGATACACAGCTGGTGGATGATGCCGGCCGCGCCGCTATTGTCCGCAGACTGCACCATGATCGTCACCCGTACTGCTGATGTGTCCACCCACTAGACTGGTCATCTGGACTGTTGGCGCTGTCACGTCGGTCGTCGGCAGGAGCCGGGACGACAAGTTGGTCTTTTTTGCTACGAAAGAGGGAGGCGCGCGCACGGTTTATCTTCATCTTTTGTTGTTTTTGAGAAAATTGCCGGAACTGACGAACGAAGATCGTGTTAGATTTAGATAGTTTTTCCGGACGGCATTGTTTTATGTCGATAGTTAACTATTTTCAGGGCTCCAATCCCAAATTTCACGATGCCAAACCTTGAACGCGCTCATTACAAGCAAGCTGACCACCTGATGTTGTTTATCCTGTGGGGACTTTTCGTCATGTCGCTTGGCCTGACGGGCATGCACGATACGATGAAATGGGCGCTGATCGTAGGTCTGCCAGCGGCGCTAATTCCAACTGCAATGATCTTGACATCGGGCGGCACTCGCCTCACGGCGTCGGTAGTGGCGGTTGCGCTGATGATGTTTGCGGGCCTGCACATCCACCAGGCGGCTGGCCTGAACGAACTGCACTTCGGCATTTTCGTGCTGCTGGCTTTCCTGCTTTGCTACCGCGACTGGGTGGTCGTGGTCGTCGCGGCGACGACCATCGCATTGCACCACCTCAGCTTTAACTATCTGCAGGAGCTCGGCTATGGCGTCCGGTGCATGACCGAGCCGGGCTTTGGACGGGTCCTGGTCCATGCTGCTTACGTCGTGGTCGAGACAGGCGTACTGTGCTTCCTGTCCGTCATGCTCAAACGCGAGACCGTACAGGCAGCCGAACTGACGGCGACGGTGGCGGCTTTGTCAGGTAAAAGTGGCGTAATCGACCTGCGCAGTGACAGCCATAAGGCGGTGAGCCCGGCTGGAAGCGCTCTGCAACAGGCGGTTGGCGCTATGCATGGGGCGATGGAGCGCGTGCATGAGGGCGTTGCAATGATCGCTGCGGCATCACGCGAGATTGCCACCGGCAACCTCGATCTGTCCGAACGTACCGAGCGTCAAGCCAATTCCCTGCAAGGCACTGTGGCGTCGATGGAATCGTTGACATCGCGCGTCCGGCTGAACGGCGAGAGCGCCCAGCGGGCCAATGAACTGGCGATCTCCGCATCAGGGGTGGCCGTGCGTGGCGGCGACGTGGTCGCACAGGTCGTCGATACGATGGCGTCAATCAACGAGTCGTCGAAGCAGATTGTCGAAATCATTTCCGTGATCGACAGCATCGCGTTCCAAACCAATATCCTGGCGCTGAACGCCGCAGTCGAAGCAGCGCGTGCCGGCGAGCAGGGGCGCGGGTTCGCAGTTGTTGCATCGGAAGTGCGCACCCTGGCGCAGCGCTCGGCTGGTGCTGCCAAGGAAATCAAGGAGCTGATTAGCGCCTCGGTTGCTCGCGTCGACACGGGAACTCAGCTGGTCGATCAAGCCGGCGCCACGATGCATGAAATTGTCGACAGCGTTCGCCGCGTGACCGACATCATTGGCGAGATCAGAGCCGCCAGTGTCGAGCAGGAATCGAACATTTTGGAGATTGACCGCGCCATCACGGACATGGATACCTTCACGCAGGAGAACTCGGCGCAGGTCGAAGAGGCAGCAGCTGCCGCACGTTCGTTACAAGACCAGGCCGATGACCTACGCCGGGTCGTGGGTACGTTCGAGCTGAGCAGCAGCCTTGCCCCGGCCGTTGGCGCGGGCCGGACAGTTTCCTCCGCTCTCAATACGCCAAGGCTGCTCGCATAAGCCGGGAGCCGCCTGCGATCAGGACGACTCGGTCTGGCGCTGCACCAGGGGGCGCACGGGCAGGCGACGTTGATCCCGTACTTGCTAGCGCCGTCGGCGGCGAGTTCCAGGTACTGGCGACAGTCGGCGGTCTCGCCTTCCGTATAACCGTGCTTCTTTCGCGCGGCGACAACTCGGGCACCGATGTGTACTAACCGGCGGCCGGTACGAAACTCGCAGGCGTGCTTTGCGTGCCGGCGGGAATTGGCATAGGCGAGGTGGTGAGCATGGCCGTTTAAATGCGCGCCTTCACGCTGACCGATGGCGCTGCATACGGCGCCTACGAGGCAAAAACTTGTCTAACGATCCTTGTCGAAGGCGACAAACGGATGTTCAACCATTACGGCATCATTGCCGTAAACCCGGCCAAGCATCCGGGCGCGGACTGCAAACGAGCGAAACTTTTCATCGATTGGATTACCTCGAAAGCACGACGAAGCCGCATATTCCGAGCATTGCAAGAAAGTTCACTTGAGTCTTTGCGAAAATTATAAAGGTTAGCATTCAAAGACTAGCGCTGTAATAGACCTCCGAGCCCTAAAAACCCATCCTTGAGGTTGTTCTTTTACCTAAGCCTTCAATGCTCGGCTCTGAACTTTTTTACCGCCGATGCGTCAATACACTTGCGAAGAATGCTAGACTTTTCTTTCTCAAACGACATAGATAACGCCAATGCCTAGCTTGGAAGAACTGCGTAGCGACTTTGAACGCCGCACCAACCGTTCAATCTCAATGCCGCTTGCTGGCATGCTGGTGTGGGCCGCCATAGGCGTCCTCGGCTTGATGCTGCCGATGCGCACTGCTCTAATCGCGATGATGGCCGCCACGGGCGCCATTTTCCCCATCGCACTGCTACTATCCCGCATTCGCTGCGAAGAGCTGGTCTCGTCCACCAATCCCCTTGCACAATTGATGGGCATGTGCGTACTGATGGTAAATCTGTTATGGATCGTCCACCTCAGCCTGTTCTTCGGCGCGCCCCAGTACGTGCCGCTGAGCCTAGGCATCGGGCTGGGTCTGCACTGGATCGTGTATTCTTGGATCGTTAAGCATTCCGTGGGCGTAGTTCATGCCATCCTGCGTACCGCATTGATCCTAGCTGCCTGGCTACTGTTTCCTGAGCATCGCGTCTCCGCCGTGGCCGCCGCTGTCGTCCTAGCCTATGCCGTTTCGTTGGCGCAGATGGGCACGCGCCAGGTGCGCCAGCTGGTGGCCTGATTCTGTATCGCTTCCCCGTGAAATAGGTCACTACGGTGCCCCTTTGCTTTGCCTGCGCGGTCTACGACTAGACGATCAGTAACGGTTAGGATTGTTCGGACGCTGATCCGCGCGGTTCAGAACGCCGCCGGTGTCATCGTCGCGGTCGTTTATGGTTTGCGATGCCATCGTACGTACTCTCCCTACTAACGCGGACTAGTCTAGAAATTTTCTTGAAGAAAATTTATCCGATACACTCACCGCAGCGCAGCGTCCGCTACCGGCCAGAAGCAGACGTCTAATTCCGCCGCACCATCTAACGAAATTCCCCAGCGATAATAGCTCCAGTAGACTAGTCCCAGCGTGTACGACTCCAGCTAACCTATCGCCGTAACGTGTCTCGGATTTCGCGCAAAAGGATAACGTCTTCCGTAGGAGCGGCAACAACAACTGGAGCAGGTTTGCGCAGTCGATTTACCATACGGACCATCTGAAAGATGATAAATGCGAGGATAATAAAATTTATGAGAACCGTTAGAAAATTTCCATATGCCAAGACTGCGCCTGCCTTTTTTGCTTCTGCCAGAGGCAGTCCGAATGCCTGACCGTTTAGCGGAAGATAATAATTTCCGAAGTCTAGGCCGCCAAAAATCTTGCCGACGATAGGCATAATAACGTCTTGCACGAGCGAATCGACGATCTTACTGAAAGCTGCACCAATGATGACCCCAACCGCAAGGTCCATCACATTCCCCTTGGTAGCAAACTCTTTAAATTCAGTCAACATGCCCATGCTCTTCTCCGTTTTCTAAAATTCAAGAATACCTCAAACAATTTTAAGTTGGCAGGAATATTTCTGCCAAACCACCGTATAGTTGAGCACGTGTAAGGATGAGCCCATCGAGGAGAATACGGTGCACCAAAGCCGCGCAGGTGGACTCAGGTATGAAGGTTGGCTAGAAAGCCAAGCCTAAATCGGCACGACAAACATGGATACTGTCAAGCCCTAATCATAGGAACGACGTGAAGGTTCCGGAACTCAACAACGGGTACGTCCGCTTTGGGTCGATAGCGGAAGTACACGGCCATAGTTCGGCAGCTAAGATGACGTCCGTGTTCCCATACGGACTGATGCCATGGCCCAAGCACTTCTACCCGAAGACCTTTGGTCGCTCATAGCAGCTCATCTCCCGACCCATCACAGATCGCCGAAGGGCGGACGGCCACGTCTCAACGATCGCGCTACCCTAACCGGGATTCTGTTTGTGCTGAAGACTGGGATACCGTGGGAGTATTTGCCGCGCGAACTCGGCTGCGGCAGCGGGATGACTTGTTGGCGCCGGCTCCACGAATGGATGAAAGCTGGCGTTTGGCAGCGAGTCCACGAGGCAGTCCTTCGACGGCTACGCGAGCACGATCAGATCATGTGGGATCGAGCTTGCGTTGACGCTGCCAGCGTGCCGGCGCCTGCAGGTGGCGAGCATACGGGTCGGAATCCGACCGATCGTGGCAAGCTCGGCTGCAAACACCACCTGCTCGTTGATCAACGTGGGCTGCCGCTGGTAGCGAAGATCTCGGGCGCCCAGGTGCACGACTCGCGTTTTCTTATTCCACTCGTAGAAGCCATCCCAGCGGTTAAGGGACTTCGCGGCCGTGCGCGTAAGCGTCCAGGTAAGCTGCACGCCGATCGAGCGTACGCTTCACGAGCGCATCGCGTTTGGCTGCGTCAACGAGGTATCGCAGCACGTATAGCGCGATACGGCGTGGAGTCGCGTGAAAGGCTCGGCCGATGGCGTTGGGTCGTTGAACGCACGCTAGGATGGCTGCACCGCTTCCGCAGGTTGCGCATTCGGCACGAGCGGCGAGCGGACATACATCAGGCCTTCCTCTCGCTCGCGTGCTCGCTCATCTGTTGGCGGTATGTCGAGAGGTTTTGTTAGGCGTTCTTAGGCAAAGCGCAGCATGACGTAGCTGGAGGCCCGGTGCCGGGCTCAGAATCCTTTGCAAACTGAACTTCTAATGGACCAGACTACACAGTCCCTCCCTCTCTGGGTTTGCTACTTTGATTTCGATGGTGTCACCCATGATGACGCAGTTTACACCTCGCCGGAAGCTGGCATACACATCCGTACGCCAGGTAGAACCCTTTTTGAATGGTTACCCATTTTCGAAGAATTGCTTGCCCCGTATCCTGACGTGAAAATTGTGCTGTGTACGTCGTGGGTGCGTGTTTTTGGTTTTGAATTCGCGAAACATCAGCTAACTCCAAGTTTGCAGTCGAGGGTCATCGGTGCGACATTTCATAACAGAGAGACGCCGAAGTTCGCCTTCGATAACATGTCGCGGGGCATGCAAATATGCACTGATGTGAGGCGACGAAAACCAACGCGTTGGTTCGCAATTGACAATGATGACCACGCATGGCCAGCGGGATACCGGGAAAATCTTATCAAGACCGATGACCGTCTTGGGTTGAGCGACCCTGGTGTGCAGGACGCCATTCAGAAGCTCTTAGCTTCGTTCTGACATCTGCGCGAAAGCCCATTAGGGCAAGTGCGACCCTTGACGCGGTGCCCTAGCGGGAAAAATCGCCACGTTGGTTGCTATCTAACCTTATGGCTCCCAGTGGTTTTTTCTATTGCCCCTGTCTGTTCAGCTTGCTATCCCTAGCAGGCCTTAAAATTGAAAAAATTGCCCTAGTAGGACACTTTTCAATTTCGATAATTTTTCCGCGTAAAGCGGCCCGTCCCCTGTTTTTCTGAGAAAAACTATTTGATAAGTTGTGATTTTTTCATTAACGGAGTATCTCTACAATAATTTTTAGTTGCTTGTCGAGTATAATCCAGTTGACGCACACAGCATTTCCCGGTATCTTTTAATTAATTAAATTATAATTTAAGAACGCGTGTAAACTGAGTCCACTATGACAACTATAATTAAACTTTATCACGGAACGACAGCTAAAAATATTGCGGTTTTCAAACAGCTTTCCCATTTTGGTACTAGGAATGCCGCTCTGGGCGCCGCTTTTGCTGCTTGTCATGAGAAGTCGGAGGGGAGATTAGAGGAAACCGAGGGTTATCTTTATGAGGTCGATATTACATTCGATTCCAACGAGCTGGCCAAGTTTGATGAAGATTGGGGCGGCGCTAGTGCGTTTGCGCTGCTAGTGCATTTAGCTGAACTGTATCCTGAAAAATTTGAAAAGGCTAGAGCAGCGGCTAACTTAGCTACAACGCGCGTTAAGACGGATGATGGTGGGTGGAGGCGGGATAAGACTGGCAGAGAAAAGTTGGCCTTACCAGTGGTCTTGGCATATTTTACTGAGTCAAATTCTAAATTAATTTCTTACCCCAACGTCGTTGAGGATGCGTCTGGTGGTCCGAGTTACTGTGTAGTCGACCCCAAGATTATTTCTATCGTCAAGCAGGATGTAATAGCGCCAGAGGAGCTTTCAACGGGACGTAGATATTTGTCTCCTGATAGGCTGAGCAATCTTGGTCTTAACGGGTAGGGCTATCAGTCTTCAATGAAAATTTCGAGAGTAGGTTTCAAGTTCTCTAAGCAGCTAGGAGCAGCCTACAAGTCTCTTCGCAATTAGATTTCGTACTCCATGTTTCGATTGCCGTCCTCCGGCAGCACCGCATCCCTATATGGCACGCTGCGGAGCTACCGTATCCAAACCGGCACCGGTATCCAGTTGGTGAGTCGTGATGGTGATGCCAGTTCAAACCCGACAAGAGTGTCCTAGTAGGACACTTTTGCCGTTATCGGGAGTGGCCTCAGTTCTTGGCGCAGCACTTTTCCTACTCAGTCTCACTCAGCTACTGGCTGTCTCAGGAACCAAGTCGAAATCTTCAATATCCGTTATGCCCGCATTTCAATGCCGGAATGTGATACTCAACGGTTTGCTATCCGGCAGGCAAGGTCAGCGCCAAATGAAGGTCGTTAACATTCACAGCTTCATCTCCCTAACTTCTGCCATCAGGCTCGTGTGGCTCAAATGTTGGCCTTTTCCAGTGCTTCCTGCTCATACTGGACGCCGTTGACAATATCGTAGTCGCCGGCCAATGCTGCTGCCCGAAGCAGTTCTTTGGTCAGCCACGCGCCATGCTTGGCATCGAAGTTCAGAACCCACGCTGTCACTCCCTTGGCACCGCCAGCGCGAGCACCGCGAGACTCACGCTCAGCAAGAAACTTGGTTAGCTCATCAGCAATCTCGACCGGGGCCAGGATGCCTTCGGTCGTCTCGCCGTACGGCAGCTCGGCTAGTTCGACCGGAGTTGGTGCTGTAGCAGGTACCAGCCCCGTTGCCGGAACAAGAGAGGTGCCCGGGGTGCACATCACGTCCTTCCGTGGTAACAGGCGAAGCGCAGTGCCATACTTGGCGAAATAATCAACCAAGAATGGGCAACTTTTACTGATGGTAGCAAACTCCTTGTTCACGTACTTGACCTTCAGGTCTTTCTCCTTCAGCTCCTCACCGAGCTGGTAGTGTGCGCCTTCAATAATCCATAGGTACTCGCTCGCCTCATCGTACTTTGCAAAGCCAGTCTGCTCGACGGCGGTGAGCGTGGCGCGCACTTGGTCAAGGCCCATACCCAGGTCGTTGGCAATGTAGATGATGGGTAGGCGGTACAGGCCAGTGTAGTTCGCGATTGGGTTGCTGAGCAGGTAAAGAGCGAGCAGCTGGGCGGCGATGCCGGCGTTGCGAAGGTCGCGTCCGGTCTGACCAATCCAGAATGCTGGGGAAACCATGACAAATTTACGCATTTTGAGACTCCTGAGGGGTTGGTTTGTGCAGCGACACTATTGCCTCCGCATTAAGGTATAGCTTCATCTCACCCATGAAGTCCCTTCGTAGACCTTTGTCAGTCCGAAGAGCTGGCAGGTATCGACGCGCGGCACACTGCGCCGGAGCAGGTATGCGGCAGGAGCCCGTACAGCCAAGCATGAGACTGGACGCCACCCGATAGCAGCCGAAGATGATGGCACGCGTAGTGCGGGCCGAACGGGTTGGCGAAGAGGCCAACCAGCTCGCTCGTGCCGCAGACGAACTGGCGCACTGCTCGCACGTGCTGCTCGAGTAGGCGAGCGATGCCACGATTATCCGAATCGGTCAGCCAGCTGTCCTTATTGACCACATATAGGTACGCGGGCGGGCCGCGGAGAGCCTTGCAGTCATCCTGGTGCATTGCGACCAATTTAGGCTGAACATGTCGGTTGCACCTGCCATGCGGCCGGCGCGGCGCCCGAAACGCGCGGTCTGCACATCGTCGACGGGTGCCGACAACCTCGAAATCGGCGTATCTGAGCAGGCGGCCGAAGGCGCCGCCACGCTCTCCGGGGTGCATGACAAGCTGGCGCTCTCAAGCGCGCGCAACGGCCAGCGCTACTGCATGCCGGTCAAGGGCACGCTGTCGGGCCTGCTTGCCAAGCTGCCGGTCAAGGGCGACGACTCGCAGGTGTTCAACGAATACGCGTGCATGCAGCTGGCTGCCCTGGCGGGCGCGAACATCGCGCAGTGCCGGATGGTGTCAATGCGCGAGATGGCCGGGCGCCCTGAACTGGTGGAGGCGTTGGGTGCGGACACGCATTTCCTGGCGGTTGACCGGTTTGACCGTGGCCCCAGCAGCGCGGTGCACATGGAAGACGCCTGCCAGCTGCTGCGCCTGATGCCGGGCCAGAAGTACGCCGGGCGCGAATACTTCGTGCGCCTGGTGCAGGTGCTCAACCGCTTCAGCACCCGCGGCATTGAGGACGTGCGCCAGTTTTTCATCCGCCAGACGGTCAACACCCTGCTTGGCAACTCGGACGCGCACCTGAAGAACTTCTCGGTGCTCTACCACAATGGCCTGATGCCGGAACTCTCGCCGGCGTACGACATCGTGTGCGTTGCGGCGCTGCCGGGCTTCCAGGGATTCGGCACCGATGTCGCCATCGACCAGTACCAGCGCAAGGAAACGGTGGACGACTACCTGGCCATGGCCAAGAGTGCGGGCATCTCCGAGTGAATCGCGCGTGCGGTGGTCAAGCAGACCGTGAGCCTGGCCAAGGAACTGTGGCCGAAGGCGCTCGCCGACCTGGCCGCCACTGATGCGGTGCGTGCCGAAATCCTGAACAGGCTGGCCACGCTGCCGCTGGCGAAGTAGCCCTGTGCCGCGCCGCTCGAGCTGCGCCATGACTGCCACGGCTGAACCCGGGCCAAGCTGGTCGGGGCAGTACAGGTGCAGGCGAACAGGCTGTCCGCTACTTTTTATTTCGTGCTGTTCCGGCGACAACAGCAGCCCTAGCGGTTTCGAGAGTTAGTCCTTTCGCCGCCGCTATCTCTGCATCCAATTCACTCGGTTTTCGATTACAAAATGAGCGGACGTGAATTCCGGTACAAAGCCAATAGCCTTTAGGGCCTTCCGTGCATGTCTTGATGCTTGGTTAGGTGCCAACACAGGTCCTATGAGCCTTGGCCGCTTGCTCTACGTTTTTTAGAGCCATTTCCATCGCATCACCGAGGTCCTTGGATACTCCGTGTACCGGCTCGCCAGCAAACGCATGGCCCAGAGCTGAATATAGCAGCAGAAACAATACTCTTGCCATAAAGACTCATTTTTGGGTTCGACAGGATGCGCATAAAATTGAAGTGTGGAACTTAAACGGGGCGCTAGCCCCGTTTAATTATTTGCAGCTACCCTTACGGTCCGCACGGATACCGACGCATACCCACTTACCATCGGTGCCTTGCTTGCATGTATTCATTTCAGGGTACCTCGATACGCAAGTTCTCTTTTTCTTTGCGGCATCCTCAACCTTTTTTCTAGCATCGGCCATTGCATCCTCGAGCGTTGCCCCGGAGCCTTCAAACGCAGTTCCAGCAACGGCAGCGGGGCTAATGCAAAGCAGGGCGGTAGTTAGTAACGCAGCGAGGCTGAGTGCACGTTTCATTGCGGTACTCCTCCTGCCATCACGGCAGCTTTTGCTGCAGGCCCAGTGAGGCCTTTGGCAGCTTTAATCACGACATCCAGGTCAGATGGCTTGCTTGCGCAGGAGCCCTTGTGATTTGCACGAATACCCGTGCATTGCCAATATCCTTGTGGGCCTTCCTCGCACTTTTTAATACTCGGATATTCACTGACGCAGGTACCGTGGGCGACAGCTGCTTGCTCAACGGCAAGCCTGGCGTTATCCATTGCAATGCCGAGGTCTTTTGAAACAGCGCGAACCGGCTCACCCGCCAAAGCCGGGCCGGCGGCTAACGCAACACATAGCAGAAGAAGTTTTTTCATTGACCCTCCCTGTAGTTTTCGAATTGGCAATATGCCGCTTTCGAGTTTAATCCAGCCTTCCTTCGAGGGATACTGCTTGTTGTGTTTACGCCTCAGCTGATTAAAGGTCACGTCCGCAAACCTGAAAATCAATTTACGGACAGGCAAGCGCCGCAGCCCAATCTCATCCCTGCCAGACCCATGCTTGAGGTGCCCGGAGCCGAAAATCAATTTACGTACGGCGGGTGTGGCCCTACACAGGGTGAAGCCCTCTATCTACTGCCTGCCGGTTTTGGCTATCCCGTTTTAAGGCTATTCCATACTGGGCTCTCCCGGAACCGGCCATTCCGGGAATCGGGATTGCCGAAAGTTAAAGGCGTCATCCAGCAGGGAGGAGAAGAGGGTTCGGCCCTCCCTCGATGTCCGTAATTTGACTTTTGAAGTAGGCGAGGATTTTTGGCTCGACCCGGCGATTCTCGCCTCTCCCTCTCAGCATGCTTCGCCAAAAGAAAACCGCTAGCGGGAGGCCGGCGGTGAGGGTGGATTGGAGTGCGGCCCAAGCTGCCCGATTCCCTGCTTGGGGGGCGCGGGGCTGATGACTGCGCGCGTTCGCCTCGCCTGTGCGTTCCGCGGTCGTCTCGGTGTTTGTCAACGTAGTTGTCGCGTCATCTCAAGCTGCTTGCTGTAGTGCTTCTGGCCGAATCCGTTCCGGATTCAACCAGACTTGATCGTCA
>NZ_JBNDIK010000031.1:0-85124 GCF_050434365.1 Massilia sp. UYP32 | reverse complement strand
GCTGTGCACCCTGCGTTTTTTACCTTCACTCATTCGCTGTCATCCTTTCGCGGACGACAGCTTAAACCACCGTCTCAGATTCGGGGTCCACTATATACCGCGGGCGACACGGGATGGCGTGGCAATGAGGGACGGACGATTACTTAGGTACAATGTGCAGTCGTCCATAGCGTACGCTCCTTCCCAAGCCCAGCTCAACCAATGCCTACACAAGCATCAACTTACGCACCACAGGCAAATGGTGCCGACCTTGCTCCCGACCTTCATGGTGGAAAGGGCATGCGTAGACTGGTAGCTGAGCATGACTGGGCATCGACGCCACTCGGCCTGCACGAACAATGGCCGGCCAGTCTGAAAGTACTCCTCACCTTGATGCTCGATTCGACCGAGCCGATGGTCATATGGTGGGGTGAGGATTGCCTTCAGCTCTACAATGACGCCTATGCGACCCGGGTCGACGGCGGCGATGGCCCGATCGCGCTCGGGCAGCCCGCTTCGCAGACCTGGAAGTACGGCTGGGCGTCGGTCAGTCCCTTGGCAAAGCGCGTCCTGGACGGAGGTCCTTCGACCGTCTATTCGGATTTTTTGTACAGCATCGAACGCGATGGCTGGATCGAAGATACCTACTGGACCTATTCATTCACGCCCGTCCGGGACGACGCAGGTGCGGTTGGCGGCGTCCTGCTCCTTTCCGAGGAAACTACCGAGCGCAATCTGAGCACGCGGCGTCAACAGACGCTGGACTTCCTGCGCCAGCAACTGGCGGACGCGCGCACAATCGACGAGCTGAAGGCCGCAGTCGAACAAGCGGCCGCCTTCAATCCACACGACATCCTTGATGCGAGACTGATGTCGATCGAGCCGGCGGCGGAAGAAGCCATGGCGACACCGCTCCAGGTGCGCATCCCGGCGCCCGAAGTCGGGGTCTCGGTCGATCTCGCCATGTGGTTCGCGCTATCGCCGCGGGTTGCACGCAATGCTGCCTACCGCCTTTTTCTCGAACAGTTCACGGTGCTGGTCGCCAGTGCGCGCCATCGCCTGGATACCGAAGCGTTGCGCCGGCTCGTGGAAGCCGAACGTGACCGGCTGCTGCTGGATGCGCCGGTCGGTGCGGCCGTCATGGTCGGGGAAGAGCTGGTCTATCACCTGGTGAATTCGATGTACGCCATGGTGAGCGGCCGGCCGGCCGAGCAGATGGTGGGCAAGGCATTCCTCGACGTGTTTCCCGAGCTGGACGGCTCGCCCGTGCATGTGAAGTTCAAGGAGGTGTATCGCGCCGGACAGCCCTTCGTTTCGCAGCCGACGCTGGTACAAATCCACCGCAACGGAGGCGCGCTCGACGACCGATACTTCACCTACAACCTGTCGCCATTGCGCACGCTTTCAGGCGAGGTCTACGGGCTGATGGTGATCGCAGTGGATATCACTGTCCAGGTCGAGTCGCGTACGCAGGTCGAGAAACTGAATGTGGAATTGCAGGCTGCTGCCCGGGCAAAGGACGAGTTCCTGGCGCTGCTGGGCCATGAACTGCGCAACCCGCTCGCGCCGATCGTCACCGCCCTCAACCTGATGCAGATTCGTCAGGGTGATACGGCGCATGAGCAGGTCGTCATTCGCCGCCAGGTGACCCATCTGACGCGCCTGGTCGACGACTTGCTCGATGTCTCGCGCATCACCCGGGGCAAGGTCGAATTGCGGAAAGAAGTCGTCGATGTCCGCGAGGTGTTGACGGGCGCTGTCGACATGGTGATGCCGCTCATCGTGCAAAAACAGCAGCGCCTGCATGTCGATATCGTCTCGCTGCAATGGTATGGCGACCCGGCACGCCTGGCGCAGATCGTTTCCAATCTTCTCACGAATGCATCGCGTTACAGTCAATCGGCAGCGGAGATATCGCTACAGGCCGGCGTCGAGAACGGGGAACTCAAGATCGAGGTTTCCGACAACGGCACGGGTCTGTCGCCAGACCTGCTGCCGCATATCTTCGAGCCTTTCGTCCAGGGAGAGAGAAGATTGCATGGTTCTGTCGGTGGACTCGGGATCGGCCTGGCCCTGGTCAAGAACCTGTCGGAGCTCCATGGCGGACATGTGGTGGCGCACAGCGAAGGCTCAGGGAAAGGAAGTACTTTCACGGTACGCTTGCCGCTGACAACGGGCCCGGCGCCGACAATGGACGCGGCGCCCCTCCCAGGCATGCGGCTTTCCAAAAAGCCCCAGCGCATTCTTGTCGTGGATGACAATGTCGACGCCGCCGACACCTTGGCCGAAGCGCTCAGGGCTTATGGACATGAGGTGAAAACCGCCTATACGGCGGAGGCAGCACTGCAACTCTTCACCCAGGATTCCCTGGACCTTGCCGTTCTCGACATCGGACTGCCCGACCTCAGTGGACATGAACTCGCCGACTTGATGCGCAAGACCGGACACAATCCTGAAGCACGCTATGTCGCCTTGAGCGGCTTCGGGCAGGAGGTCGACAAGGAGCTCAGCGCCGCAGCGGGATTCGCGGCGCATCTCGTGAAACCCATCGGTTTCGAAGCACTCGGCACATTGTTGGGCGTCTCATAGCGGCCGGTCGAAGCGGCCCTGTCCCAGCTTGCTATCCGACTACCCGGGCTGACGACACGAGGCAGCGATCTTGTGTCCGTCGAGGTCGCGGATATAGGCTGCATAGGCGTTCGGAGCAAATGGACGCGGACCGGGGGCGCCTTCGTCGCTCGCGCCGAGCGCGAGCGCGCGGCGATGGAATTCGTCGATGGCCGCGCGGCTGGGCGCGGCAAGGCCGATGGTCAGCCCGTTGCTTGCCGTAGCAGGCTCTCCGTTGCGCGGATAGCCGACCATGAACTGGGGCGCGCCGAGGCCCCAGCCGGCGATACGGCCGTCGACCTCGAGCAGGCGCGTGTACCCGAGCGGCGCCAGCACCTGATCATAGAAGTGCATGGCACGCTCGAGGTCGTGCGTTCCAAGGGTGAAATGGGTGAGTATGCTCATTGGCGTTCCTGTTCGGTGAGGTGATCGATGCTGTCCGTTCAGCGCTTGCTGACCTTGATGTCGGTCCGTTCCAGATCCCAAGTGGCGGCGGTGCAGCCTTCGTCGCGCAACTGGTATTTCAGGACCCGGCCTTGCGTGTTCTTCGGCATGGAGTCGCGGAATTCGATATAGCGGGGCAGGGCGTAGTAAGGCACCGCATCGACCGCCCAGTGGAACAGGGCTTCCGGCTGGAGGCTGCTGCCCGGCTTCAGGATCGCGGTCACCTTGACGTCATCCTCTCCTTTGTCGGAGGGAACCGCATGGACGGCGACTTCCTCGATCTCGGGATGGGCGGCGAATGCCGACTCCATCTCGAAACTGGAGATGTTTTCGCCGCGCCGGCGCAGGTAATCCTTCTTGCGATCGACGAAGTAGAAGAAGCCGTCCTCGTCGAACTTGCCGATGTCCCCGGTATGGAACCACATGTTGCGCATGACTTTCATGGTGTCGGCCGGACGTCCCCAGTAGCCCATGAACATGATGTCGGGCCGCAGCGGCCGCACCACGATCTCACCAGGCGCATTCGCCGGCAGTTCGCGGTCCAGGTCGTCCACGATGCGCACATCGAAGTCGGGGATGCGCTTGCCGGATGAGCCAGGTGCGGCGTATTCGCCGGCTGCGAGCGAGGTGATGACGCTCGCTTCGGTCAGGCCATAACCGTTGCCGCCGACCTGGCGGGCCCCAAAGCGCTCGCGCCAGATCCGCTTGGTTTCTTCCGTAAACGGATTCCCGCGCACGGTATGGATCTGGCCCACACAGCGCCGCATCGCCTCGCTGTCCGGCGCCTGCGCCAGCAAACCGCCCATTCCGCCTAGGATGGACGCAATGGTCGCGCCGCTGCGCTCCACCTCGGGCCAGAAGTTCGACACCGAGAAGCGCGGCACGATGGCCACGCGGGCGCCGACCAGAATGTTCGCCAGCACCCCGACGCACATCGCATTCATGTGGAACAGGGGCAGGGGCGTGATCGTGACGTCCCTGTCGGTCGCTGGTCCCGCACGCAGCTGCAGTCGCGCCAGGTTGCACATGTAGTTATAGCTGAGCATGCATCCTTTCGACGGGCCCGTCGTCCCCGAGGTATACACGATGCATGCGAGGTCGGATGGCGAGGGCTTGACGGTAATCGGGTCGTCGCAGGCGCCGCGGTATTCGTCGAGCGAGGCGATGCGCACCGTGCAGGGCGGGCGGCTGGACAGGGCGCCGCGATACAGGATCAGGGTGACGTCGGGCAGGCCCTCCGCGACCTGGGCGATGCGCTCCAAATAGTCGGCCTCGCAGATGACGATGTGGGCGCGGGCATCGGCGATCTGGTGGCGCAGGAACTCGCCGCGCAGTGCCGTATTGACCGGCACGCTCACGGCGCACAGCTTGTTGGCGGCGATCCATCCGGTGACGGCATCGATATTATTGTCGAGCATGGTCAGGATGGTGTGGCCCGGCTTCAGGCCCAGTCCGGCCAGCGAATGCGCCAGGCGTGTCGACAGTTGATCAAACTCGCCATAGGTGGTCAATTCGCCGCCGAAGTCGAACAATACCCGCCCCGGATGGGCCGCGACAGCCCGGTCGAGTGCGGCGATGACGGTATCCTGCTGTCCCAGCGACCAGGTCCCGGGATTGCCCATTCCAGCCATTTTGCCTCCTTTGTCAGGACCCGGCGAATGGCCCGCCGGGCTCCCTTGCGTTTGTTTGTCGTATGAATATAAACAGAATCGCAAAAAGTGTCAAAGTATTGCGAGGACTTCCTGCGTGTCGGCTTCTAATGCACCTGTCCTTACGTTACAATCCGGTTTCGAAAAAATGCGCGGAGCGGAGTGAATCGATGACGACTGCCGTCAAACCAAAGAAGCCGACGACCGCAGTAAAGGCGGCAGCGGGCCGGGCGAAGGCCGTGCCGGCGCAAGCCGAAGCGCGCCAGGCCAGGACTGTGAAGGGCGCAGCACCGGCGGCGGTACCAGCCGCAAAATCTGTTCGCGCGCGCGCCAAGCCGGCAGCGGCGCCGGCGCCGGTCGAGAAGGTGAAAAAGCCCGCAGTACGCACCGGCGCCCTGCCGGTCAAGCTGAACAAGCGCTCCGGCGATACGATCGCCAAGATCCTCGCCACGACGGAAGAAATCATCCTGCAATCCGGCGCCGAACGGATCTCGATCCTCGACGTCTGCCAGGAAAGCGGCATCTCTCGCGGCACGTTCTACCGGTATTTCTCGTCCCAGGACGACCTGCTCGACGCATTCTCGCGCCACAAGCGCGACCAGTTCCATGCCCGCCTGATCGAGGCCGTGGGCCCCTACCAGGATCCGGACGAGCGCTTCCAGGCCGTGCTGAACTTTGTCGACGACTACCTGGAGCGCAGCCGCGCGCGGCGCCTGCTGCTGGTCGCGCCGGACTATGCGACCCGCTGGTTCCAGCGCATCTTCCACGATTCGGTCCATCGCTTCCAGGATGTGCTGTCGATCGTGTTCGATGCGTGGGAAGAACGGCGCGGCATCACGCTCGACCGCGAACTGATCTGCGAGCTGATCGTGCGCTTCATCCTGAGCGACGTACTGGTGCCTTCCGGCGCGGACCGCCGCAACCTGATGCGCCGGGTCGAACGCTTCGTCATCATGCTGTTGTCGGGCCGCGTCGCGCGCCGTTGACCGGCCCCGTTTTTTACCTGAGGTAAAACCGTTCTCCGGACCGGGCGCCCGGTCCCATGCTTCAATCCTGCGGATATCAAAACGAACCCCGAGGAGACAGCATGACAGCGGCAAAGAACGAATACGACGTGGCGATCGTCGGCGGTGGACACAACGGGCTGGCCGCCGCCTGCTACCTCGCCGAAGCGGGCAACAGGGTGCTCGTGATCGAAGCTCGCGAGAAGGTGGGCGGCATGGCCTCCAGCGGCTACCTGATTCCCGAAGCCCCGCAGCATCTCATCCATCCATGTGCGCTCGACCTGATGTCGCTGCGCGTACACCCGATGATGCCGCAGGAATTGCAACTCGAGCGCTACGGTTTTCGCCAGGTGGAGATGAGCCCGGGCTACGTCTACCTGCACCCCGATGGCAGTTCCCTGGTGTTCGGCCGCAGCGCCGCGCAGACCGCGGCCGAGATCCGGCGCTTTTCCGCACGCGACGCCGATGAGTTCATGTCGCTGATGAAGCTGGTCGATGCGTTCATCGACGTGGCGATCCCGATGATGCGGGTCGACCCGGCCCAGCGCAATCTCGGCGCCAAATGGCAGGCGTTTCGTGCAATGTTCAAGAACCGCGCGCTCAAGCCGGAACTGATGGCGCTGATCGGCAGCCCCGCCTACACCTCGATCATGGAGCGCTTCGAGCATCCGGTGACGCAATCGGCCCTGTGCTGCCTGCTGGGCGCGGCCGGTCCGATCGCTGGCGAGGCCACCGGCATCTATTTCGCGCTGCTTGGTTTTATCCACCGGTTCGGCCTGGGGCGCGCGGTCGGCGGCATGCAGACGCTGTCGAACGCGCTGGCGGCGCGGCTGCGCGAGCTCGGTGGGGAGATCATCCTCGACGCCCCGGTTGCGGAAATCCTGGCACAGGACGGCGTGGCGAGGGGCGTGCGCCTGAAGAGCGGTGCGGTCGTCAAGGCGCGCGCCGTGATTGCCTCCATCCACCCGAAGATGGCGCTGGAAATGGTGACGCCCGGCGCGCTCGACCGCCGCACGCTCACCCGCGTCGCGCTGGCGCCGGCGAACGGCCATGGCGCCTCGCCATTGAAGGTCGATGTCGCGCTCTCGGGGCAGGTCGGCTACAGCCGCCATGAAGCGATGCGGCCGGACGGGCTGAGCCTGCGCAAGAGCGTGCTGCTGATCGGCACCGCCGACGCCGTGCTGGACAACTTCCGCGCCGCCGCGCGCGGCGAGGTGTCGCCGCTGCCCTACATGTGGATCACCGCCCCGAGCGCCGTCGATCCGGGCCAGGCGCCGCCGGGCCAGGACGTGGCCTATCTGTACCCGGTGGCGATGCCGGTCGAGCCGCGCAACGGCTGGGATGCGATCCGAGCCGGGGTGGGGCAACAGGTGATCGACCATGCGAGCCGATACATGGACGGCCTCAAGGAGTACGAGATCGGACGCAGGATCGAAGCGGCGCCGGACCTGGCCGAACGCCTCAACGTGCATCGCGGCTGTGTCGTGCACATCGATACCAGCCCCGCGCGGAGCGCCCTGATGCGGCCGGCTGCAGGGCTGGGGGGAGATACCCTGCCGGTGGCGGGCCTGTTCCTCGGCGGCGCCGGCGTTCATCCGGGGGGCGGCATCAACGGGCTGCCGGGCCGGATCGCCGCGCGCCGCGTCAGCCGTTACCTGGCGCGCTGAGCGGGGCCGCGGCGAGCGCCAGCGGGTGCTGCCCGGTACGTGTGTACTCGAGCGCCGACAGCACAAACTCCACCGAAAAACTGCGCCAGGCATCGGCGTCCGGCGCCCTGGCCACGTCGATGTCGCATAGGGTCGACACCGTATAGCGGTTGACCCAGGCGCCGGTTGTCGCCAGCGCGGCCAGCGCCAGCGCCATGTCTGGATCCACGTCGGCGCGGAAGTCGCCGCTGGCGATGCCGCGCGCGATCGTTTCCTTCATCTTGTCCCGCAGGCGAGGAGCAAGCTCTGTGAAACTGTTGCGCGGCGTGGCGCGGCTTTCATGAAAGCGAACGCCTTCCTGCGCCAGGCTGCCGAGCGCGCCGTCATGGTAAGGCTGAACCATCTGCCGCAACAGCGCCCTGAGGGCCTCCCGCGGCGGCAGCTGGGCCAGCTCGAGGCTGACCAGTTCGCTCATCGCCTGTGCGGAGGACTCGTCCAGGATACAGGCGAACAGCTCTTCCTTGCTGCGGAAATAGTGGTAGACCAGCTGCTTGGTCACGCCAGCCGCCTGGGCGATGTCGTCCACCCGGGCATCGGCCAGCCCTTTGCCGGCGAATTCGCGGCGGGCCGCCTCTGCGATGCGCCTGAGCGTGTCGCGCTTGTTCGGCAAGGCCTTCATCGGCGTACAACTGGTCGGCTGCTCGTCCATGGTGTCGTCTTCGAGATATCGGTTCCCCGGCTTGAGGCAGGGCGCTTGACTCGGGGTCAAACGAAGTTGGCGCCGGAAGTCGTCCTGGCGCGACCGGTGCGGGCTACTATGTGAACATCATTCTAAAAAATGTTCAAGTACAAAGGAGACAAGCGTGAGCACAGATATTGCCGATCTCGACCTGGAAAGCGCCTATTCCTCGGTTTCCGCAACCTACAAGGGCAAGGGTGACCTGCATGCCGCCTGCCGCGCAGCGCGCGCCACGTCGCCGATCTTCGTGGGCGACTTCATCCAGCAATTCGGCGTGCCGACCAACGCCGGGATGCAGCAAGGGACGCGCCCGACCTTCGCGCTGTTCCGCCACCAGGACGTCATGGCGGTCCTGCGCGACGCCAGCAGCTATACCAGCGGCTTCATCGCCGAGGGGCTCGGCGCCTTCTTCGACGGCCTGATCGTGCTGGCGATGGACGGCGAGCAGCACCGCAGCGTGCGTGCGCTGCTGCAGCCGGCCTTCATGCCCGAGACGGTCAACAAATGGCGCGACCAGATCGACGCTGTCATCCGCAAGGACTTTCTGGAGCCGTTGGTGCCGCTGAAAAAGGCCGACCTGATGGAGTTCGGCCTCGGCTTCCCGATCCGCGAGATGTATGCGCTGATGGGTTTCCCGACCGATAACACGGAGCAGTACCGCCAGTATGCCGCCTGGGCCCTGGCCATGGTCGGCGGAAACCAGATCGACCCGAGCAAGGCCGCGGAAGCAAAGCGCAATGCCGGCATCGCGGTCAAGCTGCTGTATGAGGCCATCCATGCGGTCGTGGTGCAACGCCGCGCCACGGGCAGTGCGGGGGACGACCTGATCGGGCGCCTGCTGCGTGCCGAGCACGAGGGGCGCATGCTCGACGACCACGAGGTGACTACCTTCGTGCGCTCGCTGCTGCCTGCCTCCGGCGAAACCACGACCCGTACCTTCAGCTCGGTGATGACGCTGCTCTTGAGCACGCCGGGGCTGCTGGAGCGCGTGCGGGCCGACCGCGCCCTGGTGCCGAAACTGATCGACGAGGCGGTGCGCTACGAACCAGTGGCGACCTTCAAGGTCCGCGAGACGGCCAAGGAGGTCGAGTTCCATGGCGTGACGATCCCCAAAGGTTCGTTCATCCAGTGCATGGTGGCCTCGGCCAATCGCGACGAGGAAGTGTTCGAGCATCCCGACGTGTTCGATATCGATCGCCGCGCCAAGCCTTCATTTGGCTTTGGTTTCGGCCCCCACATGTGCATCGGCCAGTTCGTCGCCAAGATGGAGCTCAACTGCGCCGTCAATGCGCTGCTCGACCTGTTCCCCAACCTGCGCCTGGATCCGGACCAGCCGCCGCCTGTGATCGAGGGCGCCCAGCTGCGCGGCGCCGCCCACGTCCACGTCATCTGGGACTGAAACCATGAAGACCTTCAAGACGATTCCACAGCGGGCCGACTTCGACTACCAGTGCCTGGTCGCACCCCAGCAGGTCACGGGGGAGGGCCTGGCCGACCTGCGCGACCATTTCGGCCTCAAGCTGACCAAGCACATGCCTTTCGGCTGCGTCCGCGACCGCGACGGCGAGATCTACGCATTCGTGCGCGCCCTGAATGCGCCCGGCAGCAGCCCGAACCCGACCAAGTTCATCTACCAGTCGACCCGGGTCGGCGACGGCAGGCATATCCGCATCGACAAGGCGAAGAGCGGCGGGCAGGCACTCACCATGTTTCCGCAGCGATGGCTGGACAATGGGACAGCCGGCTGGTCGAGCCAGGAGGGCGAGCCAGGCAAGCCGTGGCGCCTGACCGCATCCGGCACGCAGTTCAGCTGGAAGGAGGAAGGCCTGTTCGATCTTGCCGGCACCCTGCTCGGGAATGGCATGCAGTGGTACCTGCCGGGCCGCGACTGGGGAACCTTCTACGTGTCGCAGCTGTACGATGTCGCAGGCACATGCGAGGGGCGGCCAGTGAAGGGAATCATCACCCTCGACCAGGCCTGGATGGCCGAAGGCGGGGCGATCCACTTCCAGAAAGACCTCGTGGTCAACAACAAGATGCACGTGATCTGGTGGACCTTCGCCACCGTCTATACTGACGGCAGCTGGGACAGCGGGTCCTTCATGGTCGGGCACGGGAACCTGGGCTATGCCATCTTCCAGAACCACAAAGGGGAGATTCGCTGCACGACCGACATCGAGGGGCAGGTCGTCCACAAGCCGGGATCGTATTTCGTGGACAGCGCGCATATCGTCCTGGACGGTGTCGAGCGCTGGGAGTTCCTACCTGATCCGAAGGGCGAAATGGTCGACTTCGTGGGCGGTTTCCCGATTACTGCCCAGCAGGAAGGGCGCTGGCGCCGCGTCGGCGACACGCGCGAGCCCGATCGCTCCCTGGGCTGGGGCGAAACCGACCGGCGCAACGGCAGCGCGCGAGACGTACCCGGTGACGAGTTGCCGACCGCAGGAGAATCCCCATGAGCATGGACACGGATCCCATTCGCCGCTTCCTCCACACTCAGGCGGCATGCTGGAACGCCGGCGACAAGGCGGGTTTCCTGTCGGCCTACCGCGAGGCCGCTCCGGCCGGATTGACCATCGAGTACGTCGGCCAGCCCGCTTCCGATGGCTGGCCGGTGCTGGACGCGATGTGGGCCAGGCAGAACGCCGCCATCGCGATCGAAGAAGTGGCGCTGATCGTCAACGGAAACGAAGCCGCCTGCCATAACCGGAACCTGGTGAGGGGAACGGAGCGCGCCATCGAAACGATCGAGCTCTATCGCTTCGACAGCGAAGGGCGGCTAGCCGTGCGCTATTTCATCGCCAGGCCCTGAGCCTACCGTAGAAGTCAGTCGACAATTTCCAGAAACCTGTATATATTGAACAGAAATAGCCATTCTGTACAATAATTCGAGCCGCGCCAGATCGTACGAGCGACTGCGGCACAGGAGACATGGATGACCCGGCTACTGCAGTGTGCAGGCTGGCGTGCCGGCGGGAGACGGCCATGACGCGCTTGCCAACCGTTCCGCTCGCCGGCTTCCCGCCATCGCTGGCTGCGGCCGTCGAGCGTGGACGCGCCAGCCGGATGCTCAGCTCGACTGTCCCGGTGCAGGTCTGGGCCCACCGCCCGGAGCTCGCCGAAGCCTGGCTCGCCACGCTCGAGGCAATCCATTCGCGCGGCCTGTTGCCCGGGCGACTGCGCGAACTGGTGCGGCTGAAAATCGCTTCCATCACGACGTGCAAGGCCTGTCAGCTGGCCCGCAAGGACGATGCGGTGAGCGAGGAGGACATCGCCTGCCTGGCATCCGGCGACGCGCGCTTCAGCCCGCCGGAACAGGCTGCCTTGCACTATGCGGAGCTGTTCGCTGCCGATTACATGGCCATCGACGATGCCGTGTTCGACGCGCTCAAGCGCCACTACACCACGCCTGAAATCGTCGAACTGAACATGTTCTGTGCGCTGATGCTGGCAGGCGGGCGCATGACCTACGTGCAGCAGGCCTACGAGCCGGGGGCGTGATGGACAAACCGATCCTCCACCAGATCCGGGTGATCGAATTCGCCAGCGGCATCGCGGGACCGGCGGCCGGATTGCAGCTGTCCGAGGCCGGCGCGGAGGTGATCCGAGTCGAGACGCCCGCCATGTCGGACGATACCGATTCGGTCCTGTTCTCCGTACTTAACCGCGGCAAGCAACGGCTCGCGCTCGACCTGGATACCCCGGCCGGCAAGGCGGCGCTGGCCTCACTGCTCAAGGGCGCCGACGTGCTGCTGCACGACCTCACCCCGGCGCAGGCCGCTGCGCATGGACTGGACGATGGGGCGCTGGCCGCCGTGAACCCGCAGCTGGTTGTGTCGGCGATCGGGGGCTGGCCGCGCAGGCATCCTCTGGCCGAGGCGCCGCCGCGCGAGACCCTGGTGCTGGCGCGGCTGGGATTGCTGGACGAGCAGCCCGGCCACCGTCCGGGCCCGGTGTTCGTGCGCATGCCTTTTGCCGGCTGGCTCGCGGCCTGGTTCAGCGCCATCGGCGTGATGGCCCGGCTGGTAGCACGCCGCCGCGACGGCCGCGGCGGCACTGCGCATACCAGCCTGGCACAGGCGGCGCTCGCGCCGATGAGCATGCACTGGTCGCGGGCAGAACGCCCGACGCCTGTGTTCGCCAAGGGATTGTCCAAGGACACGCCGATCCCGCTGCACCGGTGCGCCGATGGCGCATGGGTGCACGTGCATTACTCGCCCGACAAGGCGCCCTGGATGGCGGAAGCGCTGGCCGGCATGGGCCCGGACGCCGTGGCGGCGGAAAACGCCAAGTACCCACCGAGTCACGTGGCGCCCAATTTCGGCGCGAACAAAGCCATCATGGCCACCCGGCCGGCATGCGACTGGGTCCGCCACTTCTGGGAACATGATGTCGCAGCCCAGGTCGCCGCCCCCTTCGGCGCAATCTACGCCAGCGCCCAGGCGCGCGCCAACGGCTACGTGGTCGAGGTCGAAGACCGCGAGCGGGGAAGGGTGCTGCAGCCGGGGCCGGCCTACCTGACCCAGCCGCCACCGCGGGTGCGAGGGCCGCTGGCGGGCCGGGATCCCGCACCGCTTCCCGGAGCGCCGGCCACGTTGGCGGCGCCAGCGCCGGCGCCGCTACAGGCGGCCGGAATACCCATGCCGCCGCTGGCCGGGATGAAGGTGCTCGACCTGGGCGCCTACCTGGCCGGTCCCTTTGCCACCATGCTGCTGGCCGACCTCGGCGCCGAGGTCATCAAGGTCGAACCGCCGGCGGGCGACGCCATGCGGCGGCTGGAACGGATCTTCGCCGGAACCCAGCGCGGCAAGCTCGGCGTCGCGCTCAAGCTCGGCGAGGCCGGGGCACAGGAGGCGCTCGAGAAACTGGTGCGCTGGGCGGATGTCGTGCACCACAACATCCGCCTGCCCGCCGCGCGCAAGCTCGGCATCGACCATGCGGCGCTCAGCCGGATCAACCCGGCCCTGGTGTTCTGCCACATCAGTTCCTATGGACCCGAGGGTGAGCAGAAGGACTGGCCGGGCTTCGACCAGCTGATGCAGGCGGCCTGCGGCTGGGAGGTCGAGTGCGGCGGCCAGGGCAATCCGCCGATGTGGCTGCGCTTCGGCGTGGGCGACTACCTGGCCGCGCTGTCGTCCGTGTTCGCGGTGCTGCTGGCGCATTACCGCCGGCTCGAAACCGGGGAAGGGCAGATGGTGGCCTCGTCCCTGCTCGGCGCCACCCTGCCGACGGTGGCCGAGGCCGTGATGCTGCCCGACGGCGCGATCACGCCGATCGCGCACCTCGACGCGGCCCAGACCGGGCTGTCGCCGGACCACCGGCTGTACGGCTGCAGCGATGGCTGGCTTGCGCTGGCCGCGTTCGACGGGCGCGAACGGGAGGCCCTGGCGCAGCTGGCCGGCGCGACGGTCCGGGAGCGCGAGGCGTGGTTCGCCGCACGGCCGCGGGAACTCGCGCTGGAAGCACTGCGCGGCGCCGGCGTGCCGTCCGAGCCGGTGCTGGAGTCGCAGGGCGAGGCCTTCCTCGACGACCCGGCCTGCGCTGCGGCCGGCCTGCATGCGCGCTACCGCCATGCGGTGTACGGAGAACTTGAACAGGTCGGCGCCTATTGGGACTTCGGCGACCTGCCATTGAAACTGGACCGTCCGCCGCCGGCGCTGGGCGAACACAGCGCCCAGGTCTGGGAGCGGCTCGGGTTCGGACCGGCCCAGGTCGATGCGCTGGAGCGCCAGGGGCTGACCGTCCTGAAGACCCCATCCACAGGAAACCCATGAACGACCTCGATTTTTCCGGAAAGACCGTCCTCGTCGTCGGCGGCTCCAGCGGCATCGGCAACGGCATTGCCCAGGCCTTCCGCGCGCGCGGCGCCGACGTGCACGTATGGGGCACGCGGCCGGGCGCCGGCGACTATGCCGGCGAGCCCGGCTCGGACCTGGAAGGCCTGCATTACGCCCGGGTCGACGTCGCCGACGCGGACGCCGTCGCCACGGTGGCAGTACCGTTCGACCGTCTCGACGTGCTGGTGTGCGCCCAGGGCATCGTGCGCTACCGGCGCGAGGAATTCAAGCTGCCCGCATTCCGCGAGGTCGTCAACGTGAACCTGGTCAGCCTGATGGCCTGCGGCGACCGCTTCCACGACATGCTCGCACGCGCGGGCGGTTCGATGATCATCGTCAGCTCGGCGGCCGCCTTCCACTCGACGGTCGGGACGCCGGCCTATAACGCATCGAAGACAGGCGCGTTCGGCCTGACCCGCACGCTCGGCGAAGCCTGGGCCCGCGACGGCATCCGGGTCAACGGCATCGCACCGGGGCTGGTCGCGACAAAACTGACCCGGGTCACCACGGATCGCCCCGAGCGGCTCGAAGCCTCGCTCAGGAAGATACCGCTGGGCCGCCTCGGCACGCCCGCCGACATGGCAGGTGCGGCGCTGTTCCTCGCTTCGCCGCTTGCGGCCTACGTGCTGGGGCAGACGCTGCTGGTCGACGGCGGCCTGTTGCTTGCATGAGACTGAACACGGGAGACTGAGATGGCATGGGATTTCGAAACCGACGCGGCGTTCCAGGCCGAGCTGGACTGGATGGCGCAATTTGTACGCAACGAGGTGGCGCCGCTCGAGCATGTGCTGGGCAGCCCGTGGAATATCCACGATCCGCGCTTCGAACTGCTGGTGCGCCCGCTGCAGCGGCAGGTGCGCGAGCGCAGCCTGTGGGCCTGCCACCTCGGGCCGGAACTGGGCGGCGCAGGTTTCGGCCAGGTCAAGCTCGGCCTGATGAACGAAATCCTGGGGCGCGCGCTGTTCGCGCCCATCGTCTTCGGCGCCCACGCGCCCGATTCGGGCAATTGCGAAATCCTTGCGGCCTACGGCACGGAGGAGCAAAAGGCGCGCTTCCTGGCGCCGCTGCTGGCCAACGAAGTCGTTTCCTGCTTCGCCATGACCGAGCCGCAGGGCGGCGCCGACCCCAAGGTGTTCACCTCGCGCGCGGTAAGGGATGGCGACGACTGGGTCATCGACGGACAAAAATGGTTTGCATCGAACGCACGCTACGCGGCATTCTTCATCGTCATGGCGGTCACCGATCCGGATGCGCCTGTCTACCAGGGCATGAGCATGTTCGTCGTGCCGGCCGATACGCCGGGAATCGAGATCATCCGCAATGTCGGGGTCGCGGACGACCCGGAAGCCACCCACGCCTACCTGAATTTCGCCGGGGTGCGGGTGGGGGTCGATTGCATGCTGGGCGAACCGGGCGCCGCATTCGCCATTGCGCAGGTGCGGCTGGGAGGCGGCCGGGTGCACCATGCGATGCGCGTGATCGGCCAGGCTCAGGGCGCGCTCGACGCCCTGTGCGAGCGTGCGCTTTCGCGCAGCACGCAGGGCTCGCTCCTGGCGGACAAGCAGATGGTTCAGGAGAAGATCGCGGACGCCTGGATCCAGCTCGAACAGTTCCGGCTGCTGGTCATGCGCACTGCCTGGCGCATCGACAAGTATCACGACTACCAGAAGGTACGCAAGGACATCGCCGCCGTGAAGGCGACCATGCCCAAGGTCCTCCACGACATCGCGTCGAGTGCGCTCCAGGTGCATGGCTCGATCGGCGTCTCGACCGAGATGCCCTTCGTCGGCCTGATCGTGCGTGCCTACCAGATGGGACTCGCGGACGGGCCGACCGAGGTGCACAAGGTGACCGTCGCGCGCCAGCTGTTGCGCGATTACGTAGCCTGTGAAGACCTGTTCCCCGATTACCATCGCCCGACCGCCGCCGCCGCCGCCGCGGAAAAATTCCGGCCGGTGCTGGGATGAGCGGCGCGGCCAACGAGACCAGGCCCGACCTGGATGCGCTGGCGCGCTGGATGGATGCGCAGGGGATCGGGGCAGGGCAGCTGAGGCGCGTCACGGCGCTGACCGGCGGCACGCAGAACGTACTGCTGCGCTTCGAGCGCGGCACCGGACAGGCCTATGTGCTGCGCTGCCCGCGCCAGGGCGCGCCAGCGGAGGTTCAGCGCGGCTTCCTGCGCGAGGCACGGCTGCTGCAGGCGCTGTCCGGCAGCGCGGTGCCGCATCCGGCCCTGGTCGCGTCCTGCGCCGACGCGACCGTTCTGGGGGTGCCGTTCTACCTGATGGCGCCCGTCGACGGCTTCACGGCCACCCCGAATCCCCTGCGCGGGCGCTACGCCGAGCGTGCCGACTGGCGCCGGGAGATGGGCTTGTCGATGGTGGATGGCTTGCTGCGGCTTGCCGAGATCGACCCGTGCCGGGTCGGCCTGGATGATTTCGGCAAGCCCGACGGCTTCCTCGAGCGCCAGGTTCCGCGCTGGCTGCGCCACCTGGACGCGTGCCGGCAGTACGCCGGCTGGCCGGGGCCGGAATCGCTGCCCGGCGTGGCGGAGGTGGCGCAGTGGCTGGGCGAACGGGTGCCGAAGCACTTCACTCCTGGCCTGCTGCATGGTGATTATCACCTCGGCAACGTGATGTTCAGGCACGACCGTCCGGTGCTGGCCGCGATCATCGACTGGGAGCTGGCCACGGTGGGCGATCCGCTGCTCGACCTGGGATGGCTGGTCGCCACCTGGCCCGATGCCGAGGGACGCGGCGCCGGGACGATCCGCGTCACGCCAGCGCAGGGACTGGCATCGAGCGCTGAACTGGTTGAGCGCTACCGCGAAGGCAGCCGGCGCGACCTGTCGGCCTTCGACTGGTACCTCACGCTGGCGCGCTTCAAGCTGGGCATCATGCTCGAAGCCAGTCATGCGCGGTCCTGCGCCGGCCAGGCGGACTATGGAACCGGTGTGCGGCACCATGCTTCGGCGCTACGCCTGCTCGGCCAGGCGCTGTCTTCGATCGAGGGGAGCCATGCCTAGCGAACAAGTCCAGGCAGCGTCCGGGCACGGCGTGCTGGCGGCCATGGTCGCATGCCAGGTCGGCCTGCATGCCTGCGCCCAGGGTGTGCGGCTGGCCGCGCCGCTGGGCGTGCTGGCGCTGGGCCAGTCGGCCTGGTCGGTGGGGCTGGTGATGACGATGTTTGCCGTTTTCCCCGCCTTGCTGGCCTTGCCCGCAGGGCGCCTGGCCGACCGGCGCGGCTACCACCTCCCGGTGCGCATCGCGGCCTGCTGCGCGCTGGCGGGAACGCTGCTGGCGGCCGCATCGCAAAGCTTGTTCACGCTCTGTGCGGCTGCGGCCCTCAGCGGTGCGGGGTCGGGATTCGGGATGATCGCGATCCAGCGCAGCGCCAGCCGGCTCGCGAGCACCGATGCGGCGCGCCTGCAGGTGTTCAGCTGGATCGCGCTGGCGCCCGCAATCGCCGGCCTGGTCGGTCCCATGCTGGCCGGCGTGCTGATCGACAAGGCGGGATTTTCAGCAGCCTTCCTGGCGCTGGCGTCGTTGCCCGCGGCGACGCTGCTGGCCGCGCAGGCGGTTCCCGCCGAAGCCCCGCGCCCCGTCCCGGCGCCTGAGAAGCGCCGGGCCTCCGCCTGGGACCTGCTGCGGCTGGCCCCGTTCCGGCGCCTGCTGCTGGTCAGCTGGCTGATCTCGGTGTGCTGGGACGTCCACGGTTTCGCATTGCCGCTGCTCGGCGTCGAGCGAGGCCTGAGTGCCTCGGCGCTGGGCGCCGTGCTCGCTGCCTACGCGGCGGCCTCGATGCTGGTGCGCCTCCTGTTGCCGCTGCTGGCCGGGCGCTTGGCGAGCGGCACCCTGCTGGCGGGCGCGATGCTGCTCGCCTGCGCGGTATTCGCTGCGTATCCGCTTCTGCACAGCGCCTGGACCATGGCTGCCTGCGCGGCCGTGCTCGGCGTTGCGCTGGGCGTGGTGCAGCCGGCGATCCTCGCGTCGCTGCACGACGTCGCGCCGCCCGGACGCCACGGCGAAGCGCTGGCGCTGCGCTCCATGGCGATCCACGCTTCGATGGCCGCGATGCCGCTGCTGTTCGGCGCCGTCGGGGCGGCCGCCGGCGCCACCGTCCTGTTCTGGCTGATGTCCGCAGCGCTCGGGGCGGGCGGCGTCCAGGCACGGCGCATCCGGCTGGCAGCGCCATGAACGGATCGATGGGAACAACCTACCTGAAGGAGAGAGCATGGAACTGAATGGCAGACGGCTGATCGTTACCGGCGCGGCCGGCGGGATCGGCGCCAGCGTGCTGCGCGGCCTGGTAGCGGCCGGGGCGCGGGTGGCCGCGATGGATGTCAACGACGCGGCAGGGAGCGAAGAGGTGGCCCGTGCCGACGCGGCCGGCCCCGGGTCGGCACGCTACTACCGCTGCGACGTGCGGCGGCGCGCCGAGGTCGATGCCGCTTTCGAGGCCGCCGCCGCATGGCTCGGCGGGCTGGATGGGCTCGTGAATATCGCCGGGATCGAGCGCGCGGCGCCGGCCGAATCGATCGGCGACGCCGACTGGGACCTGATGTTCGACGTGAATGCGCGCGGCACGCTCAACACCAACCAGGCGGCCTTTCCTTACCTGAGCGCGAAAGGTGGCCGGATCCTGAACTTCGGGTCGGCTGCAGGCGTGATGGGATTGCCCGGTTGCGCCCACTATTCGGCCGCCAAGGCGGCCGTGCTGGGCTGGACCCGCACCGTGGCCAAGGAATGGGGAAGGTACGGCATCAGCGTGAACGCGGCCGCGCCGGGGATGTGGACGCCGATGTACGAGGCACACCGGGCGCGCATGGACGCCGAGGCGCTCGCCGCGCACGACAGGATGATGGCCGGCCTGATTCCGCTCGGGGGCAGGCTGGGCGACCCGGACCGTGACATGACGCCTTTCGTCGTCTTCATGATGGGCGAGGGCGCGCGCTTCATCACCGGCCAGACGCTCGCCGTGGACGGGGGACTGATGATCCCTTGACGCCGGGCGCATGCCCGGAACTGCTTGGCAATTCTCCAGAAATAGAGCACTATCTGCAAAAGTGTTCAACAAATGGCCGGCCGCGCGCCGGACGACAACAGGAGGATGACAACATGAGCAGTGTGAAGGAAGTGAGCCTCGAGAGCGCCTATTCGGGCGTGGCCGACAATTACCGCGGCGAGAACGTCGACCTGCATGCGATCTACCGCGACATGCGCAGGAACTCGCCGATCATCGCCGAGAACTTCATGGGCAGGCTGGGCGTGCCGAACATCGCCGGGCTGGACCCGAACCGGCCGACCTTCACGGTGTTCAAGTACAAGGAAACCATGGCGGTGCTGCGCGATGCCGCCAACTACACCAGCGGCTTCATTGCCGAAGGCCTGGGCGCGTTCTTCGACGGCCTGATCCTGACCGGCATGGACGGCGAGGCGCACAAGAAGGCGCGTGCGCTGCTGCAGCCGATCTTCATGCCCGAAGTGGTCAACAGCTGGCGCGATTCGAAGATGGATCCGATCCTGCGTAACGAGTTCCTGCTTCCGCTGGTCCCGCAGAAGAAGGCCGACCTGATGGAATTCGGCCTGTATTTCCCGATCCGCCTGATCTATGCCCTGATCGGATTCCCCGGCAACGACCCGGACAAGATCAAGCAGTACGCGGCGTGGGCGCTGGCGATCCTGGCCGGCCCGCAGGTGGACGCCGAAAAGGCCGCGCTGGCGCGCAAGGCGGCGATGGACGCGGCCAAGGCCCTGTACGACGCGACCCACGAGGCGGTGGTCGAGGTGCGCCGCAATGGCGCCCAAGGCGATGACCTGATCAGCCGCCTGATCCGCGCGGAGAGCGATGGCCGCAAGTTCGACGACCATGAGGTGACCACCTTCGTGCGCTCGCTGCTGCCGGCAGCCGCCGAGACCACGACGCGCACCTTCGGCACCCTCATGACCCTGCTGCTGGAACGTCCGGACCTGCTCGAACGCGTGCGCAGCGACCGCAGCCTGGTGCCCAAGGCGATCGACGAGGCGATCCGCTTCGAGCCGGTGGCCACCTTCAAGGTGCGCCAGGCCGCGCAGGACCTGGAACTGGCCGGCATGGCCATCCCGAAAGGGGCCATGGTGCAGTGCATCGTCAGTTCCGCCAACCGCGACGAGGAAGCCTTCGAAAACAGCGAGGAATTCGATATCGACCGCAAGCCCAAGCCATCCTTCGGCTTCGGATTCGGTCCGCACATGTGCATCGGCCAGTTCATCGCCAAGACCGAACTGCAGGTGGCGGTGAACGCGATCCTCGACCTGATGCCGAACCTGCGCCTGGATCCGGACATGCCGGCGCCGCAGATCACCGGCGCCCAGCTGCGCGGGCCGAAGCACGTGCACGTGATCTGGGATTGATGTTTGGTCATTTGGTGAACAGATTTGAGAAAAGTGTTTAATAAATTGGATTTCTGTTCTAGAATGAAGCCAGAGAAAACCAAACGCTGGTTAAGCGAACACCTTCCTCGGAGACAACGATGAAATATGAAGACCTGATCCTCGTCAGCGTGGACGACCACGTGATCGAACCGCGCGGCGCTTTCGACCGCCACATGCCTGCCAAATTCAAGGGCCGCCAGCCGAAAGTCGAGACCGTCAAAGGACGCGACGTCTGGGTGTTCGAAGACAAGGCGACCGGCTACATGGGGCTGAATTCGGTGGTCGGCCGCCCGAAGGAAGAATATGGCATGGAGCCGCTTTCCTACGAGCAGATGCGGCGCGGCACCTGGGACATCAAGGCGCGTGTCGACGACATGAACGCCAACGGCGTACTGGGCTCGCTGTGCTTCCCGACATTCCCGGGTTTTGCCGGACAGCGCTTCCAGGTGATGAACGACCGCGAGGTCAGTCTCGCCGCGATCCAGGCCTACAACGACTGGCACCTGCACGACTGGTGCAACGCGGCGCCGGGCCGCTTCATCCCGCTGATGATGGTGCCCTGGTGGGACATGCAGGCAGCCGCCGCCGAGGTCAAGCGCCTCGCGGACCAGGGCGTGCATGCGCTGACCCTGTCCGACAACCCGACCGTGCACGGCTATCCGTCGATCCACAACGCACACTGGGATCCGTTGTGGAAGGCCTGTGCCGACAACGACGTCGTCATCTGCTGCCACATCGGCACCGGCGTCAAGGCGGCGCACGCCTCGGACGAGTCGCCCATCGACGCCTGGATCACCTCGATGCCGATCTCGATCTCCAACTCGGCAGCCGACTGGATCTGGGCGCCGATGTGGAAGAAGTATCCGAAGCTGCGCATGGCCCTGTCCGAAGGCGGCATCGGCTGGATTCCCTACCTGCTCGAGCGCGCCGACTTCACGCACAGCCATCACCACGAGTGGACCAACTCGAACTTCGGCAACAAGAAACCGAGCGACATCTTCAACGAACACATCATCACCTGCTTCATCGAGGATGCGTTCGGCCTGAAGAACCTCGACTCGATCAATGTCGACAAGGTCACCTGGGAATGCGACTACCCGCATTCCGACTGCACCTGGCCGAATTCGGCAAACGTGTTCTGGAGCCAGGCGCAGCACCTGTCGGACGAGGTCATCAACAAGATCACGCACCTGAACGCGATGCGCGAGTTCTCCTACGATCCGTTCTCGATCCTCGGACGCGAGAACTGCACCGTCGGCGCCCTGAAGGCGCAAGCCACCCACGTGAGCATCGAGCCGGCCCTCGGCCTGGGCGGCGCCGCGCCGGAGCGCGATCCGAGCCGTCCGGTCACCTCGGGCGACATCAACAAGATGTTTGCCGCCGCCGACGCGCAGACCGCGCTCTGAGCATCTGCCGGGGAGGGTAGGGCTTCCCCTGAGTCCTGTCCGCGTCGCCAGCCGGCGCTTCCGCGTGGCCCGAGGGTCGCGCCGGACGCGTGCGGCCGCGCGGTACAGGCGCATCGACTCCACCGCATGACCGACCATGTCCATTGACCAGTTCAAGTTCAGTCCCATCCCGCCGGAGGCCGAAGCCATTCGCGCCGATGTACGCCGCTTCCTTGCGGAGGCCCTGGCGGATTATCCGCCCACCCGGCGCGCCGAATCCTGGATGGGATTCGACGCCGCCTTCAGCCGCCGCCTAGGCGAGCGCGGCTGGATCGGCATGGCGCTGCCGAAGCGTTACGGCGGCGCCGATGCCAGCCCCTTTACCCGCTATGTGGTGATCGAGGAACTGCTGGCGGCAGGTGCCCCGGTGTCGGCCCACTGGTTCGCCGACCGCCAGAGCGGGCCGCAGATCCTGCACTACGGCACCGACGCCCAGAAGGCCTTCCACCTGCCGGCCATCTGTCGCGGCGAGCGCTTCTTCTGCATCGGCATGAGCGAGCCGAACTCCGGTTCCGACCTGGCCTCGATCCGCACCAGTGCGCGCCGGATGGGCGACAAGTGGGTGGTCAATGGCCAGAAGGTCTGGACCACCAACGCCCACCGTTCGCACTACATGATCGCGCTGGTCCGGACCGATCCGGACAGCAAACGCAACGAGGGCCTGTCGCAGTTCATCATCGACCTGAGCCTGCCCGGCATCACGATCCGTCCGATCAGGGACCTGACCGGCGCCAGCCATTTCAACGAGGTGTTTTTCGACGGGCTGACGCTGGACGCGGATGCCCTGATCGGCACCGAGGGGCAGGGCTGGGCCCAGGTGACCGCCGAACTGGCGTTCGAGCGTAGTGGTCCCGAGCGCTTCCTCAGTTCGATCGCCCTGCTCGAGACCCTGATCGCCGAGGTCGGCCGCCAGCCGGACGCGCTGCAGGCGAAGGAGATCGGCCGCCTGGCTGCACGCCTGGTCACCCTGCGCCAGATGTCGCTGGCGGTGACGGCGCAGCTGGCCGCCGGCCGCAACCCCGCCTGGGAAGCCTCGGTGGTCAAGGACCTGGGCACCAGCTTCGAGCAGGAACTACCGGAACTCGCCCAGCTGTTGCTGGACGTGGCGCCGGCCACGCGCGGCTCGAGCGAGCACGCGCGGGTGCTGGCCTACCTGACCCAGGAGGCCCCTTCATTTTCACTGCGCGGCGGTACGCGCGAAATTCTCCGCGGGATCATCGCGCGCGGAATGGGAATGCGCTAATCATGAGACAAATGTTCGATTCTACGGTCGAGCGCCTGTTCGCCGACCTGGCCAGCCCCGTAGCGGTGCTGGCATGCGAAGACGGTTCCTGGCCGCAGGCGATGTGGGCGGCCGTCGAGGAGTCCGGCTTTCCGCTGGCCCTGGCGCCCGAATCGCTGGGCGGCGCCGGAGCCGGCTGGGCCGACGTGTGCGGCGTGGTCCGCCTGGCCGGGCGCCATAACCTGCCGCTGCCGCTGCCCGAGGCCATGCTGGCCAACTGGCTGCTCGGCGCGGCCGGACTGGCGCCGGCGCCGGGCGCGGTCAGCATCGCAGGCACGGGTTCGCTGCGCCTGCAAGGCGGCGTGGTGAGCGGCGAGGCGATTGAAGTGCCCTGGGGCGGGACGGTGCCCTTCGTGGTGGCGGTGACGGGCGGCGCCGAGCCGGCCGTCGTGCTGCTGCCGACCGAAGCGGCGCGACGCCTGGAGAGCGCGAATACGGCGGCGGAGCCGCGCACCACGCTGTCGTTTCAGGACGCGGCGCCGGCCGCGCGGGCACCCTTGCCGTCGGGCTGGCCAACGGACGTGCTGCTGCTTGGCGGGGCGATGATACGCGCGGCCCAGATCGCGGGCGCGCTCGAAGCCGTGCTGGAGATGGCGACCGGCTACGCCTCCGAACGGGTCCAGTTCGGCAAGCCGATCGGCAGCTTCCAGGCCATCCAGCACCAGGCCGCGCTGCTCGCCGAGCACGCCGCGGCGACGGTCATGGCGGCCGAAGCCGCGTTCGCGGCGGCCGAGACGCGCATCGTGCGGCTGCCGGCGATCGCCGCCAAGATCTGCGCTTCCGAGGCGGCCGGCATCGGCGCCGGCGTCGCGCACGCGGTCCACGGCGCGATCGGGTTCACCCATGAGCATGCGCTGCACCTGAGCACCCGCCGCCTGTGGTCCTGGCGCAGCGAATTCGGATCTGCGACCGCGTGGTCGCAGCAACTTGGCAGGGCCGTGTGCGCCGCCGGGCCGGCAGGCTTCTGGCCCAGCGTGACCGACGGCCATTTCGACACCCTGATGGAGCAGCGCTCATGAAACCCTTTCTGATCCTGGAGCGCGATGGCGCCATCCTGACCGTCCGCATGGACAGTCCCGAGACGCGCAATGCCTTAAGCGCCCCGCCGCAGATGCAGGAGTTCGTCGACATGTGCGCGATGGTGCGGGCGGACCGCGGCATCAAGGTGGTGGTCCTGACCGGCAACGGCCCGGCCTTCTGCGCCGGCGGCAACGTCAAGGACATGGCCGAGCGCGGCGGCATCTTCGCCGGCTCGCCCTACGAAGTGAGCGAAAGCTACCGCAACGGCATCCAGCGTATTCCGCTGTGCCTGTACACGCTGGACGTACCGGTGATCGCCGCCATGAACGGTCCGGCCATCGGCGCCGGCCTGGACCTGGCCTGCATGTGCGACGTGCGCATTGCGGCCGACACCGCGAAATTCGCCGAAAGCTTCGTCAAGCTGGGCATCGTACCGGGAGACGGCGGGGCCTGGCTGCTGCCGCGCATCGTCGGCATGCCCAAGGCGAGCCTGATGGCGCTCACCGGCGACACCATCGATGCCGCGACCGCCCTGGCCTGGGGGCTGGTGACGGAAGTCGTGCCCGCCGCTGAACTGGAAGCCAGCGCCCTCGCCATTGCCCGGCGCATGGCGGCCAACCCGTCGCACGGGCTGCGCCTGACCAAGCGGCTGCTGCGCGAAGGGCAGCACATGCGCCTCGACTCGCTGCTGGAGATGTCGGCCGCCTTCCAGGCGCTGGCCCACCACACCGAGGACCATGCGGAAGCAGTATCCGCCTTCCTCGGCAAGCGCAAACCGCGATACCAGGGGCGCTAGGCCCACGCACTACCCAGAATCAGGAGAAGCAGCATGCGCAGTGTTTTTCGCGAAGACCATCACATGTTCCGCGAGATGGCCCGGCGGTTCATCGAGAACGAAATCGTGCCCCACCTGGCGGAGTGGGAGCACGCAGGCATCGTCCCCAAGTCGGTGTGGCGCAAGGCGGGCGAAGTGGGCCTGCTGTGCTCCACCGTGCCCGAGGAGTACGGCGGCGCCGGCGGCGACTTCGGCCACTCGGCCGTGATGATCGAGGAGCTGGCGCGGGTGAATGCCACCGCGATCGGCTTCACCACCCACTCGGAAATCGTCGCGCCCTACATCGTCGCCTACGGCAGCGAGGAGCAGAAGCGCCGCTGGTTGCCGAAAATGGTCAGCGGCGAGACCATCGGCGTCATCGCGATGAGCGAGCCGGGCATCGGTTCCGACCTGCGCTCGATGCGCACCAGCGCGCGACGCGACGGCGACGACTACGTCATCAACGGCCAGAAGACCTTCATCACCAACGGCGGCAACGCCGACCTGATGGTCACCGCCACCAAGCTCGATCCGGGCGCCAAGGAGCTCACCCTGGTCTGCGTCGAGGCCGACCGTCCCGGATTCTCGAAAGGTAAGCTGCTCGAGAAGATCGGCCTGAAGGGGCAGGACACTTCCGAGCTGTTCTTCGACGAGGTGCGGGTGCCGGCCGCGAACCGCCTGGGCGAGGAGAACAAGGGCTTCGGCTACCTGACCCACCAGCTGGCCTGGGAGCGCACCATCATCGGCCTGCGCGCCGCCGCATCGATCGATGCGCTGCTCGAAGACACGCTGGCCTACGTCCGCGAGCGCAAGGTGTTCGGCAAGACCGTGTTCGACTTCCAGAACACCAAATTCAAGCTGGCCGAATGCAAGGCCCAGGCCACGATGCTGCGCGTGTTCGTCGACGACTGCCTGGCGAAGGCGATGCGCGGCGAGCTGTCGGCGGAAGTGGGCGCCATGTGCAAGCTGATGGGGTCGGAAATGCAGGGCAGGGTGCTGGACGAGCTGCTTCAGCTGCATGGCGGGTACGGATTCATGAGCGAATACAAGATCAGCCGCGCGTGGGTCGACGCGCGCGTCGCCAGGATCTACGGCGGCACGTCGGAGATCATGAAAGAGATCATCGCGCGCTCTCTGTAGCTCCGAATTCACGGCGAACTACTTTTCCACGATCTTTTCATTGAACTTCCCGACCGAGGCCCGCTATGAACTCGCCCCTTAGCCCTGCCGCCGGCGCTGCGCTGCGCGCCGTCACCCTGGACGATAAATACACCGTCGACAAGGGACAGATATTCCTGAGCGGCGTCCAGATGCTGGCGCGCCTGCCGATGCTGCAGAAGGCGCGCGACCTGCGTGCCGGGCTGAACACCGCCGGCTATGTCTCCGGCTACCGCGGCTCGCCCCTCGGCGGACTCGACCAGGCGCTGTGGAAGGCGAAGAAGCACCTGGAACAGCACGATGTCGTGTTCCAGCCCGGCCTGAACGAAGACCTCGCCGCAACCGCGGTATGGGGCACCCAGCAGGTGAACCTGTACGAAAGCGCAACCCGCGACGGCGTGTTCGGCATGTGGTACGGGAAGGGGCCGGGCGTCGACCGCTCGGCCGACGTCCTCAAGCACGCCAACTCGGCAGGCACGTCTCCCAAGGGCGGGGTGCTGATGCTGGTTGGCGACGACCATGCGGCCAAGTCCTCCACCGTGGCGCACCAGTCCGAACACCTGCTGGTTGCCTGCGGCATCCCGGTGCTGTATCCGTCCAGCGTGCAGGAGTTCCACGACTATGGCCTGCACGGCTGGGCGATGAGCCGGCATGCGGGCCTGTGGGTGGCGATGAAATGCGTCACCGATGTGGTCGAGTCCTCCGCCTCGGTGGAGATCGACACGGAAGGCCTGCAGATCGTGCTGCCCCCGGCGCCGGCGCTGGAAGGCGGGTTGGGCATCCGCTGGCCGGACGCGCCGCTCGAGCAGGAGGCGCGGCTGGTCGACCACAAGTGGTATGCGGCGCTCGACTACATCCGGGCCAATCGCCTGAACCGGGTGGTGGTCGACGCACCAAGGGCCCGTTTCGGTATCGTCGCGGCCGGCAAGGCCTATCTCGACCTGCGCCAGGCGCTGGTCGACCTCGGCATCGACGATGACGCCTGCGCGCGCATCGGCATCCGCATCCTGAAGGTGGGCTGTGTCTGGCCCCTGCACGCCGATGACGTCCAGGAGTTCGCGTCGGGACTGCGCGAGATCCTGGTAGTGGAAGAAAAGCGCCAGGTGCTGGAATATGCGATCAAGGAGCAGCTGTACAACTGGCCGCACGCGGAGCGCCCGAGTGTCTACGGCAAGTTCGACGAGCGCGCCGGCGCCGGCGGGGAATGGTCGGCGCCGCGCGGGCAGTGGCTGCTGCCTGCCCGCTACGAACTGTCGCCGGCGCTGATCGCCAAGGCGATCGCGCGCCGTCTCGGCCAGGCCGAGCTGCCCGCCGACCTGCAGGCAGCCATCGATGCGCGCATCGCCATCATCGAGGCCAAGGAGCGAGAGGCGGCACGGCCGCGGGTGACGGCCGAGCGCAAGCCGTGGTTCTGTTCCGGCTGTCCGCACAATACCTCGACCCGGGTGCCGGAAGGCTCGCGCGCCCTGGCCGGCATCGGCTGCCATTACATGGCGCTGTGGATGGACCGGCGCACCGAGACCGTCAGCCAGATGGGGGGCGAGGGCGTCAGCTGGCTCGGGCAGATGCATTTCACCAGCGACCGCCACGTGTTCGTGAACCTGGGCGACGGCACCTACTTCCATTCCGGCCTGCTGGCGGTGCGCGCGGCGATCGCAGCCAAGGCGAGCGTCACCTACAAGATCCTGTATAACGACGCCGTCGCGATGACCGGCGGCCAGCCGGTGGACGGGACCCTGACGGTGGCCCAGATCGCCCAGCAGCTCACTGGCGAAGGCGCGCTGCGGGTGCTGGTGGTGAGCGACGAGCCGGAAAAGTATGCGGACCGCAGCGGATTGCCGGCCGCCGTCACGGTCCACCACCGCGACGAACTCGATGCACTGCAACTGGAACTGCGGGACACGGCCGGGGTGTCGGTGCTCATCTACGAGCAGACCTGCGCCACCGAGAAGCGCCGGCGCCGCAAGCGCGGCGAGGCCACCGATCCGCCGCGCCGCGCCTTCATCAACGCGGCGGTGTGCGAGGGCTGCGGAGACTGCTCGGTAGCGTCGAACTGCCTGTCGGTGGAGCCGCTGGAGACGCCGCTGGGCACCAAGCGCAAGATCAACCAGAGCTCCTGCAACAAGGACTTCTCCTGCGTGAACGGGTTCTGCCCGAGCTTCGTGACGGCAGAGGGGGCGCAGTTGCGCCGTCCGCAAGCCAAGGCCGTACCGGCAGCGGAAATTCCGGAGCCTACCCTGCCGGCCCTGGATGGCGTGTGCGGCATCGTGGTCCCCGGCGTCGGCGGCACCGGCGTCGTCACGATCGGTTCCCTGCTCGGCATGGCGGCTCACCTGGAAGGCAAGGGCGTCAAGGTCCTCGACATCACGGGGCTGGCCCAGAAGGGCGGTGCGGTGCTCAGCCACATCCAGATCGCCGCGAAGACAAGCCTGATCCATGCGACGCGGGTGCCTACCGGCGACGCGGCGGTGCTGATCGGCTGCGATGCGATCGTCGCCGCGTCGCTGGACGCACTGTCGCGGGTCCGGCGCGGCCGCACCCGCGCGGTGGTGAACAGCGCCGCCGTGCCGTCCGCGGCCTTCCTGTCGAACCCCGACTGGCGCTTCCCCGGCGCCAGCGCGGAAGCGGACCTGCGTGCGAGCGTGGGCGATGCCTGCGAGTTCGTCGATGCGAACGCGCTCGCCACCCGCCTGTTCGGCGACACGATCTTCGCCAACCCGCTGCTGCTCGGCTATGCCTGGCAAAAGGGCTGGATTCCGCTCGGGCGCCAGGCGCTGCTGCGCGCCATCGAGCTCAATGGAGTGGCGGTCGAGAAGAACCAGCGCGCGTTCGAGATGGGCCGCCTGGCGGCCCACGATCCGTCAGCACTTGCAGAGAGCCGCAGGGCGCAGGAGACGGGCGCGGTCGTGGTGGACATGCCCGTGACGCTGGAGCGCCTGGTCGAAGAGCGCGCCCGGCTCTTGCGCAGCTATGGAGGCGAGGCCTATGCGCAGCGCTACCGGGCCGCGGTGGCGCGCCTGCGCGCTGTCGAAGCGGATCTTCCCAGGCAGCGCCGCCAGCCGCTGACCGAGGCGGTGGCGCGCAATCTCGCCAAGCTGATGGCCTACAAGGACGAGTACGAAGTGGCGCGCCTGCACAGCGCGCCCGAGTTCCTGGCAGCCTTGCGTGCGCAGTTCGAAGGCGAGCCGGGCAAGGATTACACGCTGAACTTCCACCTGGCGCCACCGCTGCTGGCACGGCCCGGCGCGGACGGACGGCCGGCCAAGCGCCGCTTCGGCTCATGGATGATGCCGGTGTTTCACCTGCTGGCGCGCATGCGCTGGCTGCGCGGGACCGCGTTGGACCCGTTCGGCATGAGTGCCGAACGGCGTCGCGAGCGCCAACTGGTCGAGGACTATTTTGCCCTGGTTGCCCTGTTCTGCGAAACGCTCACGGACGAGCGCATGGAGACGGCGCTCGCGTTGGCGTGGCTTCCGGAAAAGATTCGCGGCTACGGCCACGTGAAGGAAAAGGCCATGGACATGGCCGACGAGAGGCGTGCGCAGCTGATGGCACAGTATGGCGCGCCCGTATCCCAACGACAAAAAGCCTGAAGGAGAACTGCATGAAAATACTGGTACCCGTCAAACGCGTGGTCGATTACAACGTCAAGGTCCGCGTCAAATCCGACGGCAGCGGCGTGGATATCGCCAATGTCAAAATGTCGATGAACCCGTTCGACGAGATCGCGCTGGAAGAAGCCGTGCGCCTGAAGGAATCCGGCAAGGTCACCGAAGTGGTCGCCGTGTCGGTGGGCGTGGCCCAGTGCCAGGAAACTCTGCGTACCGGCATGGCGATCGGCGCCGACCGCGGCATCCTGGTCGAAACCAGTGTCGAGACCGAGCCGCTGGCCGTGGCCAAGATCATGAAGGCGCTGGCCGACAAGGAACAGCCGCAACTGATCATCCTGGGCAAGCAGGCGATCGACGACGATTCGAACCAGACCGGCCAGATGCTGGCTGCGCTGCTGGGCTGGCCGCAAGCCACCTTCGCATCGAAAGTGGTGCTGGAAGACGGTAAGGTGACCGTGACCCGCGAAGTGGACGGCGGCCTGGAAACGGTGCAGCTCACCCTGCCGGCCATCATCACCACCGACCTGCGCCTGAACGAGCCGCGCTACGTGACGCTGCCGAACATTATGAAGGCCAAGAAGAAGCCGCTGGAAACCGTCAAGCCGGAAGACCTGGGCGTCGACGTGACCCCGCGCCTGAAGACCCTGAAAGTGACCGAGCCGGCCAAGCGTTCGGCCGGCGTCAAGGTGCCGGACGTGGCGACCCTGGTGCAGAAGCTGCGCCTTGAGGCCAAAGTCATCTAATCATACTTAGGAAAAGAACATGGTCGCACTCGTCATTGCAGAACACGACAACGCCTCCCTCAAGGGCGCTACCCACCACACCGTGACCGCGGCCGCCCAGTGCGGCGCAGGTGGTGCAAATGAGGTCCACATCCTGGTCGCCGGATCGGGCTGCGGCGCCGCCGCCGAAGCCGCCACGCAGATCGCCGGCGTCTCGAAAGTGCTGGTCGCCGATGCGCCGCACTTCGCCGACGGCCTGGCCGAGAACGTCGCCGAGCAGATCCTGGCGATCGCCGGCAGCTACTCGCACATCCTGGCCCCGGCCACCGCCTACGGCAAGAACATCCTGCCGCGCGTGGCGGCCAAGCTGGACGTCGCCCAGATCTCGGAGATCACCAAGGTCGAGTCCCCGGACACCTTCGAGCGTCCGATCTACGCCGGTAACGCCATCGCCACCGTGCAGTCGAGCGACAGCGTGAAGGTCATCACCGTGCGCGGCACCGCGTTCGACGCCGCAGCAAGCGGCGGTTCGGCCGCCGTGGAACAGATCGCAACCAGCGGCGACATCGGCAAGTCGGCCTTCGTGGGCCGCGAACTGGCCAAGTCGGACCGTCCGGAACTGACCGCCGCCAAGATCATCGTGTCGGGCGGCCGCGGCATCGGCTCGGCCGAGAACTTCAAGCTGCTCGAGCCGCTGGCCGACAAGCTGGGCGCCGCCATGGGCGCATCGCGCGCCGCGGTGGACGCGGGCTTCGTGCCGAACGACTGGCAGGTCGGCCAGACCGGCAAGATCGTCGCCCCGACCCTGTACATCGCGGTCGGCATCTCGGGCGCGATCCAGCACCTGGCCGGCATGAAGGACTCGAAGACCATCGTCGCCATCAACAAGGACCCGGAAGCGCCGATCTTCTCGGTGGCCGACTACGGCCTGGTGGGCGACCTGTTCGACGTCGTTCCGCAACTCGTCGCGGAAATCGACTAGGCCCGTGGCCGGTGGTGCAGTGCCGACCCATCGGCGTTCCCGGAATACGCCATGACTGCAAGCACTCCATCCACCGATCCATCTCCGGCCGAAGAGCGTCAAGTACACATCCACCTACGCAAGATCCCGCTGCTGGCGGGGCTGTCGGGCGAGGAAATCATCCTGGTGAAGCAGGAAATCCGCATCCGCCAGTACGGCAAGCGCGACATCGTGCTGCAAAAAGGCGGGCATGGGGATGGCCTGCTGTTCCTGCTCTCGGGGCAGCTGCAGGTGGTGAACGTAACCGAGGACGGGCGGGCGATTGGCCTGCGCATGCTGGCGCCGGGGGATTTCTTCGGTGAGATCGCGCTGATCAACAATTCCACCCGTACGGCATCGATCGTCGCGATGTCCGAGGCGCTGGTGGGCTTCCTGCCGGCGGCCACCGCGCTGCACTTGTTCTCGCACTCGCCGTCGGTGGCAATGGGGATGCTCCGGCACCTGGCCGAAAAGATCGAGCGTGACTCGGAGTTCCGATCCCTGCTGAGCATTAACAACACGGCCAAGCGCATCTACACCTACCTGGTGCTGATGCAGAAGAACAAGCAGGACGACCCTGGCGCCCCGGCGGTGGTCGAGAACCTGCCGACCCACCAGGACATCGCCAACATGATCAATACCAGCCGCGAGACCGTGACGCGCGCGCTGGCCGCGCTGGCCCAGCAGGGCATCGTGCAGAAGGATGCGAACCGGCTGATCATCATCAAGCCGGACGCATTGCAGAAGCTCGTCAAGGGCTCCTGACGCGCGCGCTCAGCGCTCGAAGATCTCTTCCGGCGTGCGCACGCTGGTGCCGAGGATCGGCCCGACCAGCTCATGTCCCCAGGTCGACAGCTTTTCCGGGTTCAGCTCGTAGCCGTCGTCGTGCCATGGCTCGAGCTCGGCGATGCACTCGATGGCAAAGCCGGACGGCGTGAAGTGATAGAAGGACATATGCGGATCCTGGACGTGCTGGCCCAGGGTCATCATCATTTGCAGCCCCTTCTTGCGCACCAGGTCATAGGTTTCGCCGACGTCGCGCACCGAATTGACCGTGATGCCGACGTGCTGGACCCCGGCCTTGCCCGGCCCGAAACCGTAGGCGATGTCGTGGCTGGTGTGATTGTTGAGCTTGGCGCGGAAGAAGCCGGTCTTGCCCTTGCCGGCCCCGGCGCCGTAATAGCGCATGCCCATGATCCCGGTGAGGAAGTGTTCGAGTTCCGGCGTGTATTCGGGGGTGATCACCACCACGTGGCCTACGCCGCGCTGGCCGCAGGCGAAACCGCCGTGCGGGCGGCCCGGCTGGAACGAGCGCGGCATCCATTTCTGGGCGTAGAACAGCTCGTGCTGGTAGCCGACCGGATCGCGGAAGCGCACCAGTTCCTTCACGCCGCGGCGCTCGCGCAGCGCCTCGTCCGCGACCGTCACTTCGATGCCGTGTTCGCGGAAGCGCTCGACGGCGGCCTGGAATTCCAGCTTGCCGCGGGCTTCCCAGCCGAGGTAGGCGAGGCGGTCGATCTTCCCCGGATGGAAAGCAATGCGATGGCGCCGGTCGTCCATCCTGAAGTACAGCGAGTCAAGATCGCCCTCGGGTGAGGCGCCGATCTGGAAGCCCATCACTTGCGGGCCGTATTCGCGCCATGCATCCAGGTTCGCGGTTTCGAACCCGAGGTAGCCGATGCCGATGATGTCCATATGTCTTCCTCCTCCTACTGTTGTTGTGTGATCGGTGCGCCGGACTAGATGGCGAGCAGGCCGCCGTCGACCACCAGGTCGGAGCCGGTCATGAAGCGCGCTTCGTCGGATGCCACATACAGGGCGAGCGACACGACTTCCTCCGGTTCGCCGGGGCGGTCCTGCAGGACGCCGTCGAGGATGATCCGGCGCGTGACCGGATTGTCGACGAAGGCGGCGGTGCCGGGCGTCCTGACGAAGCCTGGACTGATGCTGACCGCGCGGATGCCGAGCGGCGCGCCTTCGACCGCCAGCTGCCGGGTGAAGGAAACGACGGCGCCCTTGGCGGCGCTGTGCGCGCTGATCCCGGCGGCTTTCGAGCCGCCCCATGCGGCGGTGGATGCGATGTTGATCACCACGCCGCCGCGCACCCCTAGGTGTCGCCATGCGTACTTGGTGGTGAAGAAAATGAGGTCGAGTTCGTTACGGATGGTGTAGTGCCAGTCCTCGATCGACATGTCGCCGACCCCGCCGAACTTCGCAGCCGAGGCATTGTTGTACAGGATGTCGATGCGGCCGAGTTCCTCCGCGCTTGACTCGACCCAGCGCCTTGCCTGTTCATGGTCGCCAAGATCCACCGGCGCATTGCCATGCAACGTAAAGCCCTCGGCCGCCATCAGGCGCGCCGTCTCTTCGTGCGCGGCGCGATCGACATCGCAGCCGACCACGGTGGCGCCTTCGCGGGCGAACTGCAGGGCCGCGACGCGCCCCTGGCCGCCACCGGTGCCCGTAATCAGGGCAACTTTTCCAGCTAATCTATTCATGGATCATCCCAGCAGGAAAGCGGGCCACCCGCGCAGGCGCCGCATGCGGCGCGCGAGCGGGCCGCATGTCGGGCATACCCATGGCGTGGACCGCCAGGGTTGAGATTCAGGCAGGCGCCTGGACCGCGATGGCTTCGGCCGGGCAGGCGGCGGCGCCTTCGCGCGCCGCTTCCAGCAGTTCGTCCGGCACCAGTTCGTTGTCGACATACACGATGCCGCCGGCGTCGAGCTTGTAGACTTCAGGGCAGAGGGCGGCGCAGAGGCCATAGCCGCAGCACTTGCTGCGTTCGATGATAACGCGGTGAAGCTGATGTTCGCTCATGATTCGTCTCTTTAATAATTATCCGACCGCTGGGGTCTGTGAGACGATTATGCACACAAATCGAAAATCTGTCACGTTTTGTGTGCGAGTGATTAGAACAGGATGTTGCCGGCCTTGGAGGCCAGCTTGCGCAGCAGCTCGCCGAGCTTTTCCACCCCGTCGCGGTCGTACTGCCCGCGGAAGGTGACGGCCGAGATGGCGTAGGCGATGGCGCCGCTGCGATCGTTCACCGGCGCCGCCACCGCCAGGATGCCGGCCGAGAAATAGCCGTCGTCGACAGACCAGCCGTTCTCGCGGGCGTCGGCCACCTGCTGCCGATAGTCCTCGAATGCGAGCGGGCGTGCCCAGCGCACCTTGTCGAAGGCGGCGCGCAGGCGCGTGTCGTCCAGGCCGAGCTGGGCGGCGAACAGGCGTCCGCTGGCGCCCATCAGCACCGGCAGGCGCTGGCCGATCGCCATGTCGATGCGCAGGTCCCCGGGACTCGTCTCTGCGCTGACCAGCACGATGCGGTCATTGCCCATGCGGCGCCACAAGGTGACCGTCACGTGGTGGGCCGCCGCGAACTCCTGCATCAGCGGCCGTACCACATCGAGGCGCTGGCCCTGGGTGACCAGGTGCTCGACCAGCTTGGCCAGGCCCAGGCCGGTGGTATAGGTCTTGGACAGGGGATCGAAGTCGAGCATCTCCTCGGCGACGAGGGTGCGCAGCGTGTTGAAGCAGGTACTGGGGTTGATCTCCAGTTCGCGCGCGATGTCGGCCGCGCGCTCCGGGGAGCCGGAGGTCGTCAGGAAGCGCAGGATGCGGATCGCATTGACGACCGGCTTGACCGTCACGCCGGTCGACGTGTCGGGACGCTCTTCGTTGCTGTTATCTACTGCCATGCGCGCTCCGGTAAGCGAAGGGCGAGCCCTTCGGCCACCAATCGCAATCTAAAATATCATTCTAAAGTTAGAATGGTTGAGCGGCAAGGACGGCGCGCGTGGCGTGCTAGTCTTTTACCAGCAGCAGGCTGCCGGCCAGCGGCCCGCCGCCGGACGCCACCACCGAAGCGTGATGGGGCGCCACCTGGCGCGCGCCGCCGCGTCCCCAGAGTTGGGTGCAGGCCTCGTGGACGTAGCCGAGCCCGTGGGTGCGCCCACCGGAGAGCTGGCCGCCGTTGGTATTGACCGGGATCTCGCCGCCGAGCGCAATGCGGTGCCCGCCCTCGACGAAGGGCCCGCTCTCGCCTCGCGGGCACAGGCGCAGGGCTTCCAGCCACATCATGGTCAGGATCGAGAAGCCGTCGTAGAGCTGCGCAGTGCCGACGTCGGCAGGCTTGATGTCGGTGCGCGCCCACATCATGTCGGCCGCATCGCGCGTGGCCATCGCGGTCAGGTCGATCTGGTCCCAGGACCATGGCTGGTGCAGGGCGGCGCCGATCGCCTCGATGCGGATCGGCGGGTTGGGGCCGTGCGCCGCCGCGTCGGCGCGCGACAGGATGATGGCGGTGGAGGCGTCGCAATGCACGTCGCAGTCGAGCATGCGCAGCGGGGTCGAGATCATGCGCGAGGCCATGTACTCGTCCATCGACAGCGGGGTGCGGAACACGGCCTTCGGATTGAGTACGGCATTGGCGCGGCAGGTGAGGGCGATCTGGGCCAGCTGTTCCGGCGTGGTGCCGTACTCGTGGAAGTGGCGCTGCGCATACATCGCCATCAGGTTGGCCCCCGAGAGCACGTTGAAGGGGGTGTACCACTGCCAGAAAAAGCTGTTGTCGCGGCCGACCGTCTTGTTGGTGAGCGCGCTGGCGCCCTTGTCGGTCTGGCGCCGGGTCGCTTCGGTAATGGTGCGGAACACCAGCACATGGCGGCACAGCCCGGCCGCGATCGCCATCGCGCCGTTGATCACGCCGGCCAGCGGCCCCGGTCCTTCGTAGCCGCCCCCATACCAGTTGACCTTCAGGCCCAGGGTGCCGATGAGCGCATTCGGACCGACCGGGGAGAAAGCATCGCCATTGTTGTTGTCGCCGGGCCAGCACGACACGCCGTCGATGTCGTCGCGGCTCAGTCCCGCGTCCGCGATCGCTTCCAGGCAGGCGTCGAGCGTGAGCCGCATCGCGGACTTGCTGGACGGGCGCCCGACTTCGGACTGGCCGATGCCGCTGATTGCGACGTCTTTTTCGTAGATCCGGTCGAACATCATGCCGCCTTCTCGAAAAGGGGAAGCCAGACATCCTCGACCTGCTCGAAGCGCACGCGCACCGGCATGCCGATGTGTACCTCGGCGGGTGGGGAGCCGACGATGTTGGTGACGAAGCGCAGTCCCTGCTGGTCCGCCAGCTCGACGATGGCCACCACGTAGGGTACTTTCAGGTCGGGGCGCCAGGGCTGGTGGTTGACGGTATAGGTGAACACTGTCCCCCGGCCCGACACCGGCCTGGGGCCGACCTCGGCGCTCAGGCACTGCGGGCACACCGGCGCCGGAGGGTGGAAGAAGCGTGCGCAGGCGTCGCAGTGGTGCATGCGCAACTCCTGCTGCGCGCCGCCTTGCCAGAAGGCGCTGTTGTCTGGAGTGAGCGCCGGGAGTTTTCTTGTCATGTGCTGGACTTTCGGGAAGATGCGGTGCAACTGCGACGCTGACGCTGTCGATGCAAGGATTCTACAACTATGTAGACAGAATTGGAAAATCTGTTTAAAGTTTTCAGCAAGTTCCTGCAATTGCTGTCCGTTGCCACCTGACCCGATCGGAAAGACCAGCCATGCCTGCACCACTCGACACCCGCATCATCGTCATCACCGGCGGCTTCGGCACGCTTGGCCGCGCCGTCGCGCAGCGCCTCCATGCCGACGGCGCACGGGTCGCGCTGCTCGACCGCGCACCCGCACCCCTGAGCGGCCTGCCCGCCGGCGCGTTTGCGCTCGGCGTCGTCGAACTGGCCGACGAACAGGCCTGCCACGCAGCTTATGGCCAGGTGCGCGAAGCGTTGGGCGGGATCGACGGCATCGTCAATGTCGCGGGCGGCTTCACCTGGGAAACCCTGGAAGGCGGCGCGCTCGCTTCCTGGGACCGCATGTACGACACCAACCTGCGCACCGCGGTGGCCAGCTGCCGCGCTGCGCTGCCGCACCTGCTGGCGCGCGGCGCCGGGCGCATCGTGAATGTCGGCGCGGCGGCGGCGCACAAGGCCGGCATGGGCATGGGCGCCTACGCTGCCTCCAAGGCCGGGGTGGCGCGGCTGACCGAAGCCCTGGCCGAGGAACTGAAAGACCGCGGCATCACCGTCAACGCGGTACTGCCGAGCATCATCGATACCCCGGCGAACCGTGCCGACATGCCGGACGCCGACGCCAGCCGCTGGGTGGCACCAAGCCAGCTGGCGGCGGTAATCGCCTTCCTGCTGTCCGGCGACGCCTCGGCGCTGACCGGCGCCTGCATCCCGGTGAACGGCCGGGTCTAGGAAGCAGGGCCGGCAAGCAGCGCGCCCGCGGGGGCGCCCGATCCACCACAAGGAGGGCCAGGCCGCCAGCGGCGGTACCGGCCCCATGGAGACAAGCAATGAGACTCGTTACCTACCGTGACGAACATGGCGCAATGCGCCCCGGCGCGCTGATCGAATCGGACAGCGCCATCGTCGACCTGAGCATCGCAGCCAGGAGCACCGGTCTCGGTGCCTGGCCGGCGTTCGGCAGCATCCTGGCCCTGGTCGAGGCGGGACCGGAAGCGATGGAGGAAGCGCGCCGCATGGTGGCGCTGGCGCCGAGCGCTGCGGTGATCGAGCGCGCGTCCGTGAAACTGTGCGCCCCGATCCAGCCGCCGCCCCAGATGCGCGACTGCTCCTGTTTCGAGCTGCACCTGAAGCAGAGCTTTGCCGCAGCCCGCCGCGCGCGCGTCGCCCACCTCCCGAATCCGGAAGAAGCGCTGGCCCAGATGAGCACCCGTGCCGACGAGCGCGTGGTCGCCACCTTCAACCGCCAGCCCATCTATTACAAGTGCAACCGCTTCGCCGTCATCGGGCCTGACGAGGACGTGATCTGGCCAGCTTACAGCAAGGCGATGGACTTCGAACTCGAATTCGCCTGCTACATCGGGCGCAAGGCCAAGGACGTCCCGCGCGAGAAGGCGCGCGACTACATCGTCGGCTACACGATCTTCAACGACATGAGCGCCCGCGATACGCAGGCGGTCGAAATGGGCGGCATGCTCGGCCCGGCCAAGAGCAAGGATTTCGACACCGGCAACGTGATGGGGCCTTGCCTGGTCACCGTCGACGAGCTACCCGACCCATATGACCTCACCATGGTCGCACGCGTCAACGGCGAAGAGTGGGGCAGGGGATCGACGCGCGACATGCGCTGGCAGTTCGAGGACCTGATCGCCCATATCTCGCGCTCCGAAACCCTGTATCCCGGCGAAGTGCTCGGTTCGGGCACGGTGGGCAACGGCTGCGGCCTCGAGCAGCTGCGCTACCTGAAGCCAGACGACGTCATCGAGCTCGAGGTCGAGGGCATCGGCACCCTGCGCACGAGAATCCGGCTGCCCTGAGCGGCACTGCAACAGTCACGCCGGTGCTACCTGCCGCAGAGCGGGGGCGCCGCTTCCACGACCTAACAGGAGACAATCATGGTCGCAACAAAGAACGGCGCGGCGATCGACTTCGCCGAGTTCAAGCAATCCTGGCGCGTACTGCTGCTTGCCATCACTGGCATCATGATCAGCATTAACGCCGCCCTGCTGTACGGCTTCGGCGTGCTGGTGATCCCGCTGCAGGCCGAATTCGGCTGGGAGCGCCCGGCGCTGCAGGCGGCGATCAGCTTCCTGTTCGGCGGCGCGGTGGTCGGCCTGCAGCTGGTCGGCTGGCTCAACCTGCGCTTCGGCATCAAGCGTGTCACCGTGGTGTCGCTGCTGACGATGGCGCTCGGCTACCTGGCCACGACCCAGATCGGCGGTTCGGTGTGGACCCTGTACGCGGCATTCTTTTTGCTGCCGATCGTGGGCATGGGCGCGCTGGCCGTGACCTGGACCCAGCTGCTCAACCTCTGGTTCCTGCGCAACCGCGGCCTGGCGCTGGCGCTGGGCCTGTCCGGTACCGGCATCACGGCCGCGGTCACGCCGCCGCTGTTTGCATGGGGCGTGGCGAACTGGGGCTGGCAGGCGCCCTTCGTCATCCTGGCGCTGGTCAATGTCGTGATCGGCATTCCGCTCACACTCGCCTGGTTCCGGCTGCCGGAGACGGCAGCCGCTGCCAAACCGGGGACCGCCGCAGCGGCCCCGCTCACGGGAATGGCCTTCCGAGAGGCGCTGGCCTCGCCCAAGTACTGGATCTGCAACCTGGCCTTGTGCCTGGTCGTCTCGGCCGTGATGGGTGTCGTCACGAGCACTGTACCGATGCTGCGCGACCGTGGGCTGGATGCCGGCGCGGCCGCCCAGGTGTTCGCCTGGTTCGGCATCGCGCTGGTGCTGGGCCGCCTGGTGGTCGGCTACCTGCTCGACCGCCTGTGGCCGCCGGGCGTGGCAGCCGTCAGCCTGGCGCTGCCTGCGATCGGCACCATGATCTTCCTGTCCGGGAACGACGATATCGCCATGCTCAGCCTCGCGGCGGCGCTTGCGGGACTCGGCGCCGGCGCCGAATTCGACATCGCCGCCTTCCTGATGGCGCGCTATTTCGGGCTGAAGGACTACGGGCGCATCTTCGGCCTGCACCAGGGCTTGATCACGGTGGCATCGGCCGGCGCACCGCTGGCCTTCGCCGCGATGTTCAGCGCCACCGGCGGCTACGGGGCCATGCTCACCTACTGCACCGCCAGTACGCTCGCCGGCGCCGCCATGCTCTTGACGCTGGGCCGCGGTCCCCGGGCTGCGGTGCAGCCGCAGGCCGCGCGCGCCTGACCTGCCGGGCCCCCAACGGGGCCCGCACTCCATCTTGTAAGGAAACCAACATGTCGCTTCAATCCGTAGTGATTGCCGGCGCCGGGCACGCCGGCGTACAGGTGGCGCTGTCCCTGCGCCAGGAAGGCTATGCGGGGCGCATCGCCCTGGTCAACGACGAACCCTGGCTGCCCTACCAGCGCCCGCCGCTGTCGAAGGCCTTCCTGCTGGGGAAGATCAGTGCGACGGCGATGCAGTTCCGCCCCGAGGAGTTCTACACCGAGCAGCGCATCGAGCTGCTGGCCGACCGGGGGATGGCGATCGACCGCCAGAACCGGCGGCTGGTGCTGGCCTCCGGCGCGGCGCTCGACTACGACCACCTGGTGCTGGCCACCGGCGCCCACAATCGCCCTTTGAGCGTGCCCGGGGCAGGCCTGTCGGGCGTGTTCGGGATCAAGACGCGGGCCGATGCCGACGCGGTGGCGCCGCTGCTCAAGATGGCGCGCCGGGTGGTCGTCATCGGCGCCGGCTTCATCGGCCTGGAGTTCGCCGCGGTGGCGGCGGCCGAAGGGGCAGCGGTCGAGGTGCTGGAGCTGGGCGAACGGCCCATGGCGCGCGCCATCTCGCCGCAGATGTCCGAGGTGTTCCGCAACGCCCACGAAAGCTGGGGCGTGCATTTCAACTTCCGCAGCGCAGTATCGGAAATCGAGGGCGACAACGGCAGGGCGGTGGCGGTCATCACGGCCGACGGACGGCGTTTGCCGGCCGACCTGGTCGTGTACGGGATCGGCGTGGTGCCGAACGTAACGCTCGCGCTGGAAGCGGGACTGAACATCGACAACGGCATCAAGGTGAGCGCCAGCCTCTTGACTTCCGACCCGAACATCTCCGCGCTCGGCGATGTCGCGGCCTTCCCCTGCCTGCAGAACGGGTCGCAGCTGACCCGGCTCGAATCGGTGCAGAACGCCTGCGACCAGGGCAAGCTGATCGCCGCGCGGCTGGTGGGCAAGCCCGCTCCGTATACCGCCTTGCCGTGGTTCTGGACCGACCAGGGCAGCCTGAAGCTCCAGATCGCCGGCCTGGCGCTGTGCGCCGACAACCATGTGGTCCTTGGGGATCCGGCCGCCGGCCAGGTGTCGGTCCTGTGCTTCCGCGGCGAGCAGCTGCTGGCAGTGGAGTCGTGCTGCCGCGCGGGCGACCACATGGCGGCGCGCAAGATCCTGTCGCGCCCGCCCGCGCTCACCCCGGCGGTGGCGGCCGCGCCCGGCTTCGACCTGAAGGAATGGGAGGTGGCCAACCGCTGATGCATGCAGTTTGCCTGCCCATGCCATGCCGCAGGCCCAAGGCTCGTCGAATCACACTATTCCAACAACAAGCAGAGAAAGTGGAGACAAACGTGAGCAATCAATCCGTATCGGAAGTCCCGGGCGTTCCCTGTTCCCTCGTGCTGGCGGCGGCCCTGTTGTCGGCCTGTGGGGGCGATGGCAAGGACGCGCCAGTGGCGCAGGTGCCATCGACCCGGCCTCTGGCGCCTGTCCTGTCCTGCAGCACCAGCAGCCTGCAGGCGGGCGCCGCCGGCGCGACCCTGACTGCGGCTTCCCTGGTCACCGCATCCAACGGCGCCTCTTACTGCCGTGTCGACGGCCATGTCACCACGCAAGGCCCGGCGGCTACCAGCAATCAGGTCAGGTTCGTTGTGGCCATGCCGCAGTCGTTCAAGGCGCGCTACTTCTTCGCAGGCGAAGGCGGCTCCGCCGGATTCATTCCTGCGCCCGACGAGAAACTGCTGGCCGAGGGCTACGCGTTTGCCGGGAGCGATGCCGGTAGTCCAACGCCCGGGCTGAACTGGATGTTCGCCGCCGACCGGACCAAGGCCACGGATTACGACCAGCGCGGCGTGCATGTCAGCTCCGCCGCCACGCAATCCCTGGTGAGCGCCTACTATGGCCTGAAGGATGCCGCCAACGCCAACCGCAAGATGTACCGCTATTTCGATGGCTGCTCCGGCGGCGGGCGCATGGGCCTCGTGGCAGCCTCCATCTACCCGGACGATTTCGACGGCGTGGTCGTGGGGGCGCCCGGCCTCAACGTGAACAACCAGGTGATGTTCGGCAAGGTGAGCAAGTACCTGATCGACCATCCCGATGCCTGGATCTCGCCAACGCAGCTGCAAGCACTTGACGCCGCACTGTTGCAGAAATTCGACGGGGCCGACGGTGCCGTCGATGGCCTGATCTCCGACCCGGGCAAGGTATCCATCGACGCGTCGATGTGGGCCTTGTTCACCCCGGCCCAGCAGGGATTGCTGCGCATCGTGGTGGACGGGATGGACGACTTTGGACAGACCTATCCCGGCTTCACGCTGGGGAACCCGAACGGGTGGACCGCCTTCATGTTCGGCACCACGCCTCCGCCGTGGTCGATGAATCCGGCGGACGGGCGCCTGCCGCCTGCCAGCTACCTGGTCTTCGATACGACCTCGCGCGGCATGTTCGGCCCGACCTACGACTTTGCCACGCGATTCAGTTTTGCCGACAGCCTCGACGTCAATGGCTGGAACGCAATGTACAAGAACGTCTACCCCGCATCGGGAAACATCAAGGTGGCCAACCTGAACCCCTTCTTCCAGCGCGGCGGCAAGATGTTGTTCTGGCATGGCACGGCCGACAATGGCATCTCCCTGACCGACACCCGGCGCTTCTACGCTGACCTGGCCGCGGCGCAGGGTGGGCAGGCCAAGTTGTCCCAGATGGCCCAACTGTTCGAAGTGCCCGGTACGCAGCACTGCGGTGGCGGCATCGGTGCGCAGGACGTAGCGGCCCAGGCGCTGCCGGCGCTGGTCGACTGGGTGGAAAATGGAAAGGCGCCGGCCCAGTTGATCGGCAACCGCGCAGCCGGTGCCGCACTCCCGGCGCGCAGTTTCCTGCTCTGTCCGTCTCCGCAACGCGCGGTATTCCGTGGCGGGGTAGCGAACCCGGGCGGCCTGGACGTCAACAATGCGGCGAATTGGGACTGCAAGTCATCCTGAATGAGGCGCGCATGCAGCCGTCCTGGGCGCATGCGCGGGACGGCTAACTTCAGGCAGATCCTTCGGGAACAGTGGCGCTGTCGAAGTCGGCGAGCCAGGCCTGGTCGTCGCCGCACAGCGCCTCCGGCTTTTCCGTGAAGTCCCAGGTCGAGCCGACCATGCGGATCGCCTGGGGCGCCCGGTGTGGCTGCTGCGCGTAGCAGCGGCCTGTCAGGTGGGCATGAGGTTCCTTGTCGATGTCTTTCAGCCGGCCCAGGGAAATCAGCGCACAGCGGCGCAGCACCAGCGCCGCTTCCGCTTCCTCGGCGGGGAGGGTGCCCAGGGCCCAGCGCGCCATGCCCTGGCGCATGTCGATGCCGGTATAGGGATCGGGCCCGAGGATGGTGCTGTTCTCGACCGACCAGTCGAGCAGCAGCCGGCCATCGCGTTCGAGAAAGGCATGGGTACAGCCATCGATGTGGCGCGGAATCTCGATGTCGTAGCGCCGCGCGCAATCGCCACGCGCGGCGGCGGCGACGGCCAGGCCGGCAAGGTCGAACATGTGGGTGCACTGCTGGGTCGCATCGGTGTAGAGGTTGACCGAATGTGCGATGTCGTCCAGGCGCATGCCGGCCAGACGCTGCAGTTCCGGCGCTGCGCCCGGGCAGGCGGTGAACGGGTGGCGTGGCGCTTCTCCGCGCACCGCGGTCACTTGTCCGCCCTGGTGGTCGACCACGACGCGGAAGTGGTGGAAGTCATCCTCCAGTACGGCGCGTACCTGTCCGCCCTGGCGGTCATGGCGGCCCGCCATTTCGATTCGCCTGCGAAAACGCTGCATGTGTAATTCCTGGTATGGGTTGTTGGCACTAATGTGTACAATAACAGAAAATCTGTATAAGAACCTATGTGGGCATATGTTCGATAACGAGGAGACTAGCGTGGGACTGTTGAATGACAAGGTGGCTTTGATTACCGGTGCCGGCGGCGGCATCGGGCGCGGCGTGGCACGCCGCTTCGCGCGCGAAGGCGCCGCGGTGGTGATTGCCGAGATCGACCGCGACAGCGGCGCCCAGGTGGCGCGCGAGGTCGAGGAGCTGGGCGGACGGGCGCTGTTCGTGCACACCGACGTGCTGCGCAAGGAATCGGTGCTGGCCGCGATTGACGCGGCGGTGGCGCGTTTCGGCGGCCTCGACATCCTGGTCAACAACGCCTTCGTGCCGACCCCGAACATCCTCCTCGAGGACAAGACCGACGAGATGCTCGACCAGACCTTGACCTCGACCATCAAGGCGGCCTGGTGGGCGATGCGCGCGGCCCTGCCGCACATGCGCGCGCGCGGCGGCGGCAAGATCGTCAACTTCTATTCGATCGACGTCGAGCTGGGCGCCTGGCTGCATGCCGACTACAACACCGGCAAGGCCGGCATCGTCGGCTTGACCCGCAGCGCGGCGGCCGAGTGGGGGCGCTTCAACATCACCGTCAATGCGATCGCGCCGACCGCGATGGGGGCCACCTTCCACAAGCTGGCGGCCGAGAACCCGGGATTCGCCGAACGGGCGGCCGCCATGCGTCCGCTCGGACGCTGCGGCGACCCGGAAGAGGACATCGGGCCGGTGGTGGTGTTCCTGTCCAGCGACATGTCGCGCTACGTGACCGGGGAATCCTTCCACGTGGACGGAGGCTTGCACCTGCCCGGCTACAACTCGAGACCGGCCAACGTGCCGGTGCGGGAAACTTAGAAGCCGCCACGGGCGGCGATTCACAGGAAAGCACCAATCATGCAGTCAGTCAGGCGCGCCAGCGTCAGCAACATCACCAGTACCAGCAAGGTCACCAGCAACGTCACCAGCAACCTCGCCAGCACCAGCGCCGATGGCAGGCGAAACCGCCGCGCCGAAACCACCATCGCGTCGATCCTCGCGGCGACCGAAGAGATGGTGCTGCGCGAGGGATCGGAGCGCATCTCCGTGCTCGATGTCTGCGCGCTGGCCGGGGTCTCGCGCGGCACCTTCTACCGCTATTTCGCCTCGCAGGAAGAGCTGCTTGACGCCTTTGCACGCCACAAGCGGGCCTCGTTCCAGCAGGCGATGTCCGATGCGGTGACGCCCTATGCCGAGCCGGGCGCGCGCTTCCATGCGCTGGTGCGCTACCTCGACGACTATGCGGCGCATGGCCAGGCGCGCCTGCTCCTGCGCGCCGCGCCCGAGTACACGCTGCGCCTGTTCGGCCGCCTGTTCAACGAATCGCTGGTGCGTATCGACGACCTGATGCGCATCGTGTTCGATTCTTGGGACCGGCGCTTGGGCATCCGCACCGACCGCGAACTGATCTGCGAGCTCCTGATCCGCTGCGTGCTGAGCGAGCTGGTGGTGCCCAACAAGCGTCCCGAAGACGGGGTGCAGCGCATTGTCGCCTTCCTGTATTCGATCGTCGAGTGCCAGTCGCGCGACGACGCGAAAAATAAAAGTTAAACACATTTGCCATTTCTGTCTATCTTTGGCAATATAGGTCCCGATGCAAAAGCACCGACCGAGTGCCGCGGGATGGAGACATGTGTTGCTTGTGGGTTGGCCGTGCCGATGGCCGGCCGATGTGTCCTGCCAATGCGCCTGCTGTCGGGATAACCAATCGTCACAGGGAGACACCACATGCTCATCGACCTTCACGCCCACGCCCCCCACCCCGATTACTACAACCAGCACCCGCACTGGGGCCCGTTCTTCGAACAGCGCCCGGATGGCGACATCAAGCTGCGCGTCGGCCACTGGATCCTGTCGCTCGGCTCGCCCGAACGTCGTGCGGCCCTGCAGAAGGCCCGTGCCGAAGGCAAGACCCTCGACATCAACCAGTACCTGGCGCGCTGGGCCGATCCGAAGACCCGCCTGGCCGGCATGGACGCTGCAGGGCAGAGCGCCCAGGTGGTGTCGGTGCCCTCGCACTGCTACATGTACTGGGCCGAGCCCGAATTCGGCGTGCCCTTCGCACGCAAGGTCAACGACGTGCTGGCCGAATACTGCTCGGCGGCCCCGAACCGCCTGATGGCCTGGGCGCATGCGCCGCTCAACGCGCCGATCGAGGCGGCCAAGGAAATCCGCCGCGCCTGCACCACGCTGGGCGCCAAAGGCCTGGTTGCGGGCGGCGCCAATTTCGGCGGCCTGGAATTCGACTCGCCCGAGATGGATCCGGTCTGGGAAGCCCTGTGCGACCTCGACCTGCCGATGTTCGTGCACGGCTATAACCAGTCGGTGACCTGGGGCGAGGATGCCAACACCGACCGCTACGAAACCACCGCCATCGTCGGCATGAACTACGACGAGACGAAGTGCTTCTGGAACATGATCAATGGTGGCGTGTTCGACCGCTTCCCGAACCTCAAGGTGTACATCACCCACGGCGGCGGCTTTGTGCCTTACCAGCTGGGGCGCCTGGCGCAGACCAATCCCAACCTGGACGTCGCGCACAACAAGAAGCCGGTGCTCGACTACCTGAAGAACTTCTACTTCGACGTCGAGCTGCACGAGCTGCCGATGCGCCAGGCGATGATCGAGATCATCGGCGCCGACCGCGTGCTGTACGGCTCCAACTTCGGCGGCAGCGACGCCGTCCGCCACGACCTGACCGACGGCCTGCGCATTTCCGACGAGGACCTGCAGAAGATCCGCTGGAAGAATGCCTGCGAGCTGCTGCACATCGATCCGGCCACGCTGGTCGAACCGGCGAAACCAGCGGCGCTGGCGGCATGAAGATCGCACGCTGCACTGACGGCGGTGCGCCGTTCTGGGCGCTGGTCGACAGCGAGGCGGGACTGCTCCGCCCGATCGCCGGCGCGTTTGCGGACTGGGGCCCGGCACTGACCCGTGCGATCGCGGCCGGATGCGCCGCGGCGGGCGAGGATGCGCTGCCGATCGACGGTCCGGCTCGGTCACTGGCCGGCGTGCGCCTGTTGCCGCCGGTTGAACCGGTCAACCGCGTGGTGGTGGCCGGCGCCAACTATGCCAAGCACCTTGCGGCCGACTTCGGACTCAAGACGCCGCCGCAACCCATCGCTTTCCTGAAAGCCTATGGCGCCCTGATCGGCGCGAACGATCCGATCCGCTACCCGCCGCTGACGAAGGAGCTCGATCACGAAGTCGAGCTGGTCGTGGTCATCGGTGACGCCGCGATCGTTGATGGCGACCCGCTCGCCGCCGTGCTGGGTTACGCGGTCGGCAACGACGTCTCGGCGCGCGACTTGCAGCGTAGCGGCCCGGCCGGCATCGGCATGGACCTGTTCGCGGCCAAGAGCCAGGATTGCAGCACCGGGGTCGGTCCGTGGATCGTCACACGCGACGAGTTCGGGCCCGGCAGTCCGCAGCTGCGCCTGACGCTCAAGGTCAACGGCCAGGTGCGCCAGGATGCCAGCACGGCGGAAATGACCTGGGATGTGGCGCAGCTGGTGCGTTTTGTCCAGGCCCGTTCGAGCTTCGCCGCCGGCGACATCCTGTTCACCGGTTCGCCCGCGGGCGTGGGGCAGGGCACGGGCGTGTACCTGGAGCCGGGCGACGTGGTGGAAGCGAGCGTCGAAGGTATCGGCACCATCTGCAACCTCGTCGGGCCCCGGCCCGGCGCATGAGGAGACAAACATGATCGACAAGAACCAATCCGTGGTGGTGGTCGGCGCCGGCCTGATGGGCACCGGCATTGCGCACGCTTTTGCCAGCAGCGGCTTCGCGACCCGCCTGGTCGACAGCAATGGCCAGGCGCTGGAGAAGGCGCTCCAGAATATCCATGCGATCCTTGACGGGGGCGTCAAGCTCGGCAAGCTTGCGGCGGACGTGGCTGAGGCGGCCAAGGCGCGCCTGACGATCCACACGTCCCTGGCCGAAGGCGCGCCAGGGGCCAGCCTGCTGGTGGAGACCGTGTCCGAGAACTTGGCGGTCAAGAAGGCGGTGCTGGCCGAGGCCGTGCCGCTTCTGCTTGACGGTGCGCTGCTGGCGACCAACACCTCGGCGCTGTCGGTGACCGAGATCGCGGCATCGGTGCCGCATCCGGAGCGGGTGATCGGGATGCACTTTTTCAATCCGGTCCACAAGATGAAGTTGGTCGAGCTGGTGCTCGGCATCGCCACCGATGCTGCCACCGTCGCGCTGACGCGCGAATGGGTCGAGGCCATCGGCAAGACCTCGATCCTGGTCAACGAATCGCCGGGACTGACCACCAGCCGCATGTCGGCGATGCTCGGCAACGAGGCGATGTGGATGCTGCAGGAGGGCACCGCCAGCGCCGAGGACATCGACACCGCGCTGCGCATGGGCTTCAACCATCCGATGGGCCCACTGGAACTGGGCGACCTGACCGGTTGGGATACCCGCCTGTCGGTGCTGCGTTACCTGCATTCGACGCTGGGCGAGAAGTTCCGCCCGTGCCCGCTGATCATCAAGATGGTCGCCGCCGGACGCCACGGCCGCAAGACCGGGCACGGGGTGTACCAATACGACGCGGCCGGGCAGCGCGTGCCGGGTTCGGGCCTGAAGGCGAGCAACCTATGAACGACATCTACATCGTCGAAGCGATCCGTACCCCGGTCGGTAAATACAAGGGCAGCCTGGCCGGCGTGCGCGCCGACCACCTGGGCGCCCACCTGCTGGGCGAACTGGTCGCCCGCGCCGGCATCGACGCCGCCGAGGTGGACGACGTCATCTTCGGCTGCGTCACCCAGGTGGGCGAACAGTCGGCCAACATCGCCCGCACGGCGGTGCTGGGCGCGGGCTGGCCGGCCGCGATCCCGGGCCTGACGATCGACCGCAAGTGCGGTTCGGGCGAGGTGGCCGTGCACATGGCCGCCGGCCTGATCGCCGCCGGCGCCGCCGATGTGGTGGTCGCGGGCGGCGCCGAGAACATGAGCCGGGTGCGCATGGGCGGCAACCGTGAAATCTACGGCGAGGCCTTCGGCGCGCTGGCGTCCGCCAGGTATGAGCTGACCAGCCAGGGCGAGGCGGCCGAGCGGGTGGCCGACAAGTGGGGGCTGGGCCGGGAACAGCTCGACGCCTATGCCGTCGAGAGCCACCGTCGCGCCGCCGCCGCCGCCGCCGCGGGGTGGTTCGAGCGCGAGATCGTGGCGGTGCCGGTTGCAAGCCTGAAGGACACCGCCTATGCCGAGCCGGCGCCGGACAGCTTCGGGGCCGACGAAACCATCCGTCCGGGCAGCAATGTCGAAAAGCTCGCCACCCTCAAGGCCAGCTTCCGCGACGACGGAAAGCTCACGGCCGGCAATTCGTCCCAGATCTCGGACGGCGCCGCAGTCCTGCTGCTGATGTCCGGCGCTGCGGTGGACCGCCTGCGGGTGAAACCGCGGGCGCGCATCCGCGCGTTCACGACGGTCGGCTCGGATCCGACCCTGATGCTGACCGGCCCGGTGGCCGCCACCCGCAAGGTGCTGGAGAAGACCGGGCTGGGCGTCGACGACATCGATTTGTTCGAAGTGAACGAAGCCTTCGCGCCGGTGCCGCTGATGTGGGCGCAGGAGCTGGGCGTGGCGCACGACAAGCTCAACGTCAACGGCGGGGCGATCGCGCTCGGCCATCCGCTGGGCGCCAGCGGAGCCCGGATCATGACTTCGCTGCTGCACGAGCTGGAACGGCGTGGCGCGCGCTACGGCCTGCAGGCGATCTGCTGCGCCGGCGGCATGGGAACGGCCACGCTGATCGAGCGCCTCTAGCACAGGCAGACACGGTGCGGCAGGCCGGCATAGAACCGGCCGCCGCAAGAAGCAGCACCTACAACGAGGAGACAGCAATGCACATCGACCTGAGCGGCAAGCGGGTGATCGTGACCGGTGCTTCGCGCGGCATCGGCTTGGCCATCGCGCGCAGCTTCGCGGCGGAGGGCGCGCGGGTTGCCGTCTGCGCCCGCAACCTGGAAGCGATCGAGGCTACCGGGCGCGAACTGGCGACCCGGGCGCAGTCCGTGATCGCGCGCGCGGTGGACGTCACCGATACGGCTGGCGTCAAGGCCTTCGTCGAGGAAGTCGCCGCGACCTGGGGCGGCGTCGACGTCCTGGTCAACAATGCGGGGCAGGGGCGTGGGGGCAACCTCGACACGCTCACGCCGGAACAGATCCTCGAGCACGCGAACATACTGCAAATGGGGCATTTCCGCTTCGTGCAGGCGGTGGTGCCGCACATGCGCCGCCAGCGCTGGGGGCGGATCATCGAGATCAACGCCCTGGCCGGCGCCATCCCGACGCCGGACGGCATCCCCTCGGTCATCAACCGCGCTGCCTGCCTGGCGCTGTCCAAGTCGCTCGGCATGTCGCTCGCCAGGGACAACATCCTCGTCAACTCGCTCAACATGGGATGGATCGATACCGGCCAGTGGGACCGCCACTACGGCGAGGTCGGACCCGGCGTCTCGCGCGCGGAGTTCGACGCCATGGCGCTGAAGGTGGTGCCGCTGGGACGCTTCGGCAAGCCGGAGGACGTGGCCGGCATGGCGCTGTTCCTGGCCAGCGACTACGCCTCCTTCATCAGCGCCGCATCGATCGACATCTCGGGCGGCCTGCAGGGGCAGATCGCCTACTACCCGACGCTCAAGCGCGAATTCGCCGAAATGGCCAAGAATCGCGTGATTCTAGATACAGAATCCTAATCGAATAGTAGAATTCCGCGATTAATCGCGCTACAATCAATTTGCATCACGCGTCTCGTTTCCGTTGGGCCGAAGACAGTCGAGCAGCACGGTTCACTGGAATGACAATCTGGCAGTGCTGAACGATTCAATAAAAGCGGTTCAACCGCTATAACAGGAGACAGGTCCATGAACCAAGCAAGCGGTATGCATCGCCACACCTGTCACGCGGTGCGGTCCATCGCGGCAGCCGCCGCACTTGCCTGCGCCGTCCCGGCGTCGGCAGCCGAAATCATCGTCGCCAATCCCGATATCAAGATCCGGCTCGACGCCACGATCCGCTACACCGGCGGCGTCCGCATGGAAGGGCAGGATAGCCGCCTGCTGCGCAACTACATCTACGACGAGGGCGATTCGAAGTTCGACAAGCACGACATGGTGACCAACCGCGTCGACGTGCTGACCGAGTTCGACGTCAGCTGGCGCAACAAGATCGGCGCGCGGGTGTCGGCCGCCGGCTGGTACGACGAAGCATATGACGACCACGAGGTGCGTTCGCCCGCCGGCCTCTTGACCGCTTACCGCAACGGCAGGTACAACAATGAGGTGAAGCGCTACGTGAACGGGCCGTCCGGCGAGATCCTCGACGCCTTCGTGTGGGGCAATGTCGACCTGGGGCCGGTGCCGCTGAACATCAAGGTCGGCCGCCAGACCAATGTCTGGGGTGAAGGGCTGCTGCTCGGCGCCCATGCGATTTCCTATGCCCAGTCTCCGGTGGACGGCGTCAAGGCCGCGATCAATCCGGGCGTCGAGACCAAGGAAGTGTTCCTGCCGATCGGCCAGGTGGCGCTGAGCGCCCAGGTGACCGACAATCTGACCCTGGTCGGCCAGTACTATTACGAGTGGAAGCCGACCCGGGTCCCGCATGCCGGCACCTATCTGATGGGCGCCGATACCGCACCCTCGTCGGATTACCTGGTGTTCCCGATCCCGGGCGTGGCGGCGCAGATGATCGAGGCGCGCAAGCCGGGCGACCACGGCAACTGGGGCGTCGGTGCGCGCCTGAACGTCGAGGCGATCGAATCGAGCTTCGGCGCCTACTATCGCCGCTTCGACGACTACTCGCCGGAGTTGGGCGTGCAGCTGCTGAACTTCAGCGGCCCGCTGCCGACCCAGGCACGTTTCGTGTACCCGGACAAGATTGATCAGTACAGCCTGAGCTTCAGCCGCGTGATCAAAACCGTGGCGGTCGGCGCGGAACTGTCGTATCGCAAAAACGGCGCCCTGAATACGCCGTCCTCGATCACGACGCCGACCGGCGCGCGCGGCGATACCTGGCACGCGGTCGTCAATGGCATCTACATGCTGCCGGCGACACCGCTGTGGGCGACCGGCACCCTGGTCGCTGAACTGGCCTATAACCGTCTCGATGAGGTCACCACCAACCCGGCGCTGTACCGTTCGGTGGGGGCGGCGAGCTGCGTGGATTCGCGCACCAGCGTGGCCCGCTCGGGCACCAAGGATGACGGCTGCTCGACCAAGGACGCATGGCTGATGGCCTTGCGCTTCACCCCGCAGTACCTGAATGTGCTGCCTTCGTGGGACCTGTCCGTGCCGGTGAGCGCCACCTACGGGATCTCGGGCAACGCCCCGTCCTCCGGCGGCGGCACCGAAGGCGAGCTGCGCTGGTCGATCGGCGCCACCGCCACCTACGCATCGAAGTATGAATTCTCGCTCCTCTATGCCGACCGCAAGCTGCCCGTCCGGGAGCTGAACGGACGGATCACCGGGGGCGCGGCCCACAGCAATTCGTCGGTCGGCGTCATCGACCGCGGCTGGCTGTCCTTTACCTTCAAGACGGCATTCTAAGCGCCGCAAACAGGAGACTCGACATGAACATCAAGCGACTCATCATCGGCTCGCTGGCAGGGCTGGCAGGCCTGGCCAGCGGCACGCAGGCCCAGGTCACCCCCGACGAGGCCAAGCAGCTCGGCAGCACGCTGACCCAGCTCGGCGCCGTCAAGGCCGGCAACAAGGAAGGCACCATCCCGGCCTATACCGGCGGCCTGCAGAAGGCGCCGGCCGGCTTCAAGGCGGGCAGCGGCGTCTGGGCCGACCCGTTCAAGGACGAGGCGCCTGTCCTGCGCATCGACGCCAGGAACTACCAGCAGCATGCCGACAAGCTGTCCGACGGCCAGAAGGAGCTGTTCAAGAAGCATTCGGGCTTCTACATGGACGTGTACCCGACCCATCGCACCGCCGCGGTGCCGGAGCGCGTGCTGGCCAAGACGGTGCGCAATGCGACCAGCTGCAAGACCGCCAAGGGCGGCCTGGCGGTGGACCAGGCCTGCCGCGGCGGCATCCCGTTCCCGATCGCGAAGACCGGCAACGAGATGATGTGGAACCAGCAGCTGCGCTACAAGGCCGACACCACCACCCGGTCCTCGCGCTCGTGGGTGGTCGACGCCAGCGGCAAGGCCGTCATGACCTCGCAGCAGCAGACCTTCGAGGAAACGCCGTACTACCACGAGGACCTGGATGGCCGCGACGAGCAGATGTACTGGCGCACCTACTCGGTCACCAGCGCGCCGATCCGCAAGGCGGGCGAAGTCACCGGCCTGATGGACTTCCTCGACCCGACCCAGAAGCCGCGCCGCGCCTGGAGTTATGCGCCGGGCCAGCGCCGCATCAAGCTCGCGCCCGAGTTCTCCTACGATACCCCGGTGGCCAGCATGGGCGGCGTCACGCTGTTCGACGAGCTGTTCGTATTCTCGGGCCAGATGGACCGCTTCGACTTCAAGCTGGTCGGCAAGAAGGAAATGTACGTGCCTTACAACGCCTACAAGCTGTACTTCGGCTGCGGCGTCGAGGAGCAGTTCAAGGAAAAGTACCCGAACCCGGCCTGCTGGCGCTGGGAGCTGCACCGCATGTGGGTGGTCGAGGCGACCCTGAAGCAGGGCTTCCGCCACGCCTACGCCAAGCGTACCTATTACATCGATGAAGACAGCTACGGCGCCATGCTGTACGACGCCTACGACCGCAGCGGCCAGCTGTACCGCTCGATCTTCAACTCGATGATCCAGCTGTACGACGTCGATGCGCCGTACACCGTGAAGAACGTGATCTTCGACTTCAACAAGGGCATGTATGCGCTGGTCAACGACGGCCTGGTCGGCGGCTATGCCGTGGTGACCAAGCCGCGCTCGAACCGCGACCTGAACCCGGAGACCATCGTGGCGAAGGAAACCGCGCGCTGATATAGCGCCGTTTTCCGCGAGTGCTGCCCGCCGCCTGCAGGCTGCAGCGGCGGCGCGGCAGCCGTCTAGATACATGCACGACCACGGAGTCTCCGGTGAACAGCTTCAAACTCTTTTCCTACGGCCCGGGGCGCCACGCCCCGGCGCCGTGCCGCGCGTCGATGACGACCCGCGCGGCGATCCTTTGCGCTGCCGTCCTTGGCGCCGCGCTTCCCGCCAGGGCGGAAGTCCTGGACAGGCCGGCCGAGCGCTCGGCGGCCGCATTCAAGCGGCCCATGACCGGCATCGCAGTCCAGGGCGACAGCGCGATTTCGGTGGGCGTACACGGAACCATCCTGGTGTCGCAAGATGCCGGCAAGACCTGGAAGCAGGCCGTCGTGCCGGTCTCCTCGGATCTGACGAACGTACGGTTCAGCGGTCCAAAACTGGCTTGGGCGGTAGGGCATGACGGCGTGGTCCTGCGCAGCCTGGATGCCGGCCAGACCTGGACCCGGGTCCTTGATGGACGCACCCTGCTCGCCGTGCTGGACAAGCACTATCGCGCCCAGGTCGCGATGGGTGTCGCGGACGCCGCCGCGATCGTCGACGAAGTCGCGCGCGCGGCGGCGCTGTCGGCGACGCCCGGCGTGCTGCCTTACCCCTTCCTCGACATTCGCATCGGCGCCGACGGCGAAGGCTTCGTGGCAGGCGCCTTCGGGCTGCTGCTGCGCACCGGCGACGGCGGCAAGACCTGGGAACCCTGGCTGGAAAAGGCCGGGAACGACCGCCGCATGCACCTGTATGCCCTCGAGCAGACCGCCGACGGCAAGCTGTACCTGGCCGGCGAACAGGGCCTGCTGCGCAGGCTCGACCGCGCCGCGGGCCGCTTCGTCGAGGTCGCGACGCCTTACGGCGGCACCTGGTTCGGCCTGGCCTCGAACGAGGCCGGGCTGGTCGCCTTCGGCCTGCGCGGCAACGCCTACCTCAGCGCCGACGGCGGGACGGCCTGGAAGCCGCTGGCGCTGGGCACCCAGGCAACCGTCGTGGGCGCGTTTGCCTGCGCACCCGGCGAACTGGCCTTCGTGACCCAGGCCGGCCAGGTCCTGATCCACCGCGGCGGCGCCACTGCCGATGCGCAGGTAGCCCGCAATGGCGAAATATTCGGCGCCGCGCCCGCCGGAAGCGGGCAGGTCGCCCTGGCCGGCACCGGCGGTGCACGGTTAGCGAAGCTGCCGGGCTGCGGCGCCGATGCCGCAAGAATGGGGAAGAACTGACATGGCCGCCCACAGCGAACAGCCGCGCATGCCCGTGATCCGGGACCTGCAATCCTTCGACCGCCGCTCGGGCAACCTGCTCGAGCGGGTCATCTTCAACAACCGCATCCTGGTGCTGCTAGCCTGCCTGCTGGCGACCCTGTTCCTCGGCTACTCGGCGACGCGGATCAAGGTCAACGCCAACTTCGAGCGCATGATCCCGCTCGGCAGCCCCTACATCCAGAACTACCTGGCCTACAAGGACCAGCTTCCGGGCCTCGGCAACACGGTGCGCATCGTGGTCGAGAACAAGACCGGCGACATCTACGACCCGGCCTTCCTCGAGGTCATGCGCAAGGTGAACGACGACCTGTACATGATCCCGGGCGTCGACCGCTCCTGGATGAAGTCGATCTGGATGCCGATCGTGCGCTGGCGCGAGGTGACCGAGGACGGCATCACCGGCGGCGCGGTGATGCCGGCCCAGTTCGACGGCAGCCCGGCCGAACTGGCCAAGCTGCGCGAGAACGTCGCCAAGGCCGGCATCATCGGCCGCCTGGTGGCGCTTGACATGAAGTCGAGCATGATCGTCGCGCCGATGCTCGACACCGACCCGAAAACCGGGGAAGCGCTCGACTACGGCGCTTTTTCCCAGCAGCTGGAACAGAAGATCCGCAGCTACGAGAGCGACAAGGTCGGCATCCACATCGTCGGCTTCGCCAAGATCGTCGGCGACCTGATCGAAGGCCTGAAGTCGGTGATGCTGTTCTTCGCCGTGTCGGTGGCGATCGCCACCGTGTTCGTCTACCTGTACACGCGCTGCCTGCGCAGCACCGCGCTGCTGGTGAGCGCGGCCGTCCTCGGCGTGGTCTGGCTGCTGGGGCTGATGCAGCTGCTCGGCTACGAACTCGATCCTTATTCGATCCTGGTGCCCTTCCTGATCTTCGCCATCGGCCTGTCGCACGGCGCCCAGAAGATGAACGGTATCATCCAGGACATCGGCCGCGGCACCCACCGCTACGTGGCGGCGCGCTACACCTTCCGCCGCCTGTTCGTCGCCGGCGTGACGGCCCTGCTGGCCAACATCGTCGGCTTCGCGGTGCTGATCATCATCGACATCCCGGTGATCCGCGACCTGGCGATCACCACCAGCATGGGCGTGTCGGTGCTGGTGTTCACCAAGCTGTTCCTGATCCCGGTGGCGCTGTCCTACATCGGCATCAGCCCGAAGGCGGCCCAGCGCGCGCTCGAGGAAGACCAGGAAATGGCCCAGGGCCGTTCGGTGCTGGGAAGGGTATGGGCGCGCCTGGACCGCCTGACCGAACGGCGCTGGGCGATTCCGACGATCGGCGTGGCGCTCGCCGTGACGGCGGTGTCGGCGGTGGTGATGCAGGACCTGCGCATCGGCGACCTCGACGCCGGCGCGCCCGAGCTGCGCCCGGATTCGCGCTACAACCGCGACAACGCCTACATCACCCAGCACTACGGCCTGTCGAGCGACCAGTTCGTCGTCATCATGAAGACCGCCGACGAAGGCTGCCGGCTGGTGTCGGCGCTGAACCGGATGGACGGCCTGGCCCAGCTGCTGCGCGCCGACCCGGCGGTGCAGACCACGACTTCGCTGGCCGAGACGGTGCGTTTCACCACCGCCGCCATGACCGAGGGCAGCGGCAAGTGGCTGACGATCAGCCGCAACCAGTCGATCACCGACGGCGCGATGTCGGCCGCCGCCATCGCCACGCCCGACATCACCAACCAGAGCTGCTCGGTATCGCCGCTGGTGGCCTACCTGGCCGACCACAAGGCCGACACCGTGGCCCGCATTCTGAGGACCGCCGAAGGCTATGCGCAGCTCAACAACACCGCGCCCGGCGCCAAGGAACCTGTCGAGTTCCTGCTGGCCGCCGGCAGCGCCGGCATCGAGGCCGCCACCAACATCGAGGTGGGCAAGAGCATCATCACGATGTACCTGGCGGTGTACGGCTCGACCGCACTGCTGTGCCTGGTGACCTTCCGCAGCGTGCGCGCCACCATCGTCGCCCTGATCCCGCTGGTCATTACGACCATCCTGTGCAAGGCGCTGATGGTCTGGCTCGGGATCGGCCTGAAGGTCGCGACCCTGCCGGTGATCGCGGTCGGCGTCGGGGTGGGCGTCGATTACGCGCTCTACCTGCTGTCCGTGCAGGTGGCCTGCCAGCGCCGCGGCGACAGCCTGCGCGCGGCCTACCGCCGCTCGCTCGATTTCACCGGCAAGGTGGTGGCCCTGGTCGGCCTGACGATGGCCGCCGGCGTCGTCACCTGGGCCTGGTCGCCCATCAAATTCCAGGCCGACATGGGCATCCTGCTGACCTTCATGTTCCTTTGGAACATGCTGGGGGCGCTGATGCTGACGCCGGCCCTGTCGTACTTCCTGCTCAATCCAAAAAGCGCACGTGAAGATGCGCGCCTGACCCCAACACTGGAGAAGAACTATGTTTGACCTGCTGCTGTCAGCCGACATGATGCTGCCCGACCCGGACGGCATGACCGAACTGCTGGTGAAGAAGCTCGGCGTGCACAGCCACCCGAACTGGCGCCAGGCCTTCGACAACCACCCGTACATCGCGCACTTCCTGCGCGTGCACAAGTCGCTGGCCGTGTCGCCGACGCGCCTGGAGCCGCAATGGCACCTGGACTACGAGAACCCGGGCGACCCGATGTTCCACGAGTTCCTCGAGAGCCTCAAGGACTACCAGGGACGGCATCGCCCGATGCTGACCCATTCGGTCGTGCTGGCGCTGCAAGGGCCGAAGTTCGATGCCTTCGTCGACAAGCTGATGCGCCGCGGCCTGGCCTTCCGCATGGCGCAGCGCACGCCGGAGATGCCCTTTGACCGCCTGTGGCTCGGCGCCACCCCCGAGCGGCCGCGCTACTCCCCGGAAGTGGACGGCGGCCTGTGCATCGAAGTGATGCCGACCGAGCCGCTGCAGATGCCGCCGGAAACCTTCGCTGCAACGCCGGCCCAGCCGCGCGATCCGCGTCCGGGCGACATGGTGCGCGTCAGCTCCCGCGCCTTCCTGGTGCGCGACCTCGACCACACGCTGCGCTGCTGCTCGAAGAACCTCGACTGGGAACCGCAGGGCGGGGTGGAACTGCTCGGCCGCGAAGGCCAGCGCCGCGCCATCATGCCGTTCACGGTGGCCAACAGCGCGGCGCTGCACGTAATCCAGCCGACCGCCTGGAACACCCCGGCGGCGCATTACCTGAACAACTGGGGCCCGGGCCTGTATTACATCCGCATCGCGGTGAATAACCTGGCGGCCAAGGCCGAGGACCTGCGCGAACGCGGCACCAGATTCACCTGGGTCGAGGAGTCGGAATCGGCCGATGGCAAGCCGCTGATCCGGATCGACGCATCCGAGCTGCGCGGGCAGCTCATCGAGTTCGAGGAAGCCTGACATGGACGTGCTCGACCAGAACCCGACAGCCGCCGCCACAGTGGCCGTGGTCAACAGCGCCGTCGCCATCGAACGCGAGGGCGCGCTGGCCTGGGTGGTGCTGACCCGTGCCGCCCAGATCAATGCCATCAACGACGACATCCGCCAGGGCGTGCCGCAGGCGCTGCGCGAACTCGACGCCGACCCCGAGGTGCGCGTCATCGCGATTCGCGGCGACGGACAGCGCGGCTTTTGCGCCGGCGCCGACATCAAGGAAAAACGCGCCCCCGAGAGCGCCATCGAGGTGCGCCGCCGGATGCAGGGCGCGCGCTGGATCGAGGCGATCGACGCCGTGCAGAAGCCGGTCATCGCGGCCGTCCATGGCTACTGCATGGGCGGAGGCATGGAACTGGCGCTGGCCTGCGACATCCGCTTCGCGGCGCCCGACGCTATCTTCAGCCTGCCGGAGACGGCGCTCGGCCTGATTCCGGGAGGCGGCGGCACCCAGCGCCTGGCGCGCGTCGTCGGCCCGGGGCGGGCGATGGACCTGCTGCTCACCGGCGAGCGGCTCGATGCCCGGGCCGCCAGGGATATCGGACTGGTCACCCGCATCGCGAGCGAATCCGGCGCGCTGGTCGAGGAAGTGCGCGCCTTCGCGCTGCGCATCGCGGCGCGCGCACCCGCCGCCACGCTGTCGGTCAAGCGGGCGGCGCGCAGCGCCCTCGAGCTCGAACTGCGCCAGGGCCTCGACCTCGAGCTCGACCTGTTCGCGATGCTCAAGCCAAGCGAGGACGCGCGGGAAGCCGCACTGGCTTTCAGCGAGAAGCGGCCGCCCCAATTCACCGGCCGCTGAAGGCGGCACACTGACGGAGACAGCAAGATGAATAACAAGAAACTGGAAGGCCGGGTCGCCATCCTGACCGGTGCCGGAAACGGACTGGGCGCCGAAGCAGCGCGCGTGCTCGCCGGGCATGGAGCGCAGGTGGCGATTGTCGACATCGACGGCGATGCCGCACGGCGCGTGGCGGCGCAGATCGAGGATCAAGGCGGACAGGCGCTTGCGGTGCCGTGCGATGTTTCCCTCGAGGCCGAGGTGCGCAACATGGTCGAAACGGTCGTCGGCCGCTTCGGCCGCGTCGACATCCTGCACAACAATGCCGCCGTGCTGAGCGTGGAACAGCGCCAGCGTGACCGCGACGTGATCAACATGGATGTCGAGGCCTGGGACCGTGCGATGGCGGTCAACCTGCGCGGCGCCATGCTGTGCAGTAAATACGCGATCCGCGAGATGCTCAAGAACGGCAAGGGCTCGGTGATTTTCGTCACCTCGGGCCTGGGTGTGCAGGGCGACCTGTCGCTGTCCGCCTACGCGGCGTCAAAGGCAGCCCTGATCATGCTGAGCCGCTCGGTGGCGGCGCAATATGGCAAGCAGGGCATCCGCTCGAACGCGCTGCAGATCGGCCTGGCCCCGGCCGAGAATGCGCACAGCAGCATGCCGGCGCCCCTGCTCGACATCCTGCGCGACAACCACCTGACCCCCGAGCTGGGAACACCGCGCCAGATCGCCGACGTGGTCGCCTTCCTGGCATCCGACGAATCCGCCTTCGTCACCGGCACCACGCTGGTGGCCGACGGCGGCTTCGGCAGCCACACGCCCTCGCTGGTGGCGATGAAGGCCCTGTTCGCGCAGACCGGCGCGAAGGGGATGTGATGAAGGCCGCCATCATCCATGAACGCGGCGCCGCCCCCGTCATCGGCGAGTTCCCCGAGCCGGGCCCGCAGGACGGCGCCGTACTGATCGAGGTCGACACGGCGGGCCTGGGCGGCTGGGACGTGCTGGGCGCCTACCGCCTCGGCGTGCAATACCCCTGCGTGATCCGCGGCGAGGGCGTCGGACGGGCGCCTGACGGACGGCGGGTCTACTTCGGCGAACGCTCGGTGCTGCCTTACGGCGCCTGGGCCGAGCGCACCCTGGTGCCGGCCGAGGAAGTGTGGGAGGTTCCGGACGATGTCGACGATCGCACCGCCATCACGATGGGCATCGCCGCCACCGGCGCCCTGGTGCCGCTCGAGCAGGCCAGGATCCAGCCGGGCGAGCAGGTACTGGTGCTGGGCGCCACCGGCACGCTCGGCCAGATCGCCCTGCAGCTGGCGCGCTATCTCGGTGCCGGTCGGGTGGTGGCGGCCGCGCGCTCGGCCGAGGCGCTGGCTAGATTGAAGGAGCGCGGCATCGCCGACGAGGTCGTGGTGCTGGGCGGCGCGGACGACGTCGCGGCGCTCAAGGCGGCCGCCGGCGAGGGCTTCGACGTGGTACTCGACCTGGTCTGCGGCCAGCCGATGATCAATGCGCTCAAGGCCACGCGCTGGGGCGCGCGCATCATGACGATCGGCACCGGGGCCGGGCGCCAGGTGAACCTCGACATCGCCGACCTGCTGTTCCGCACCCTGTCGTGCATCGGTACCGGCCAGCGTCCGCCGGCCGACCGCCGTGCGATCTGGGAACGGCTGCTGCGCATCGCGCGCGAGCAGGACATCCAGGTCGACTACGCCGACTTCGCCTTCGACGACGCAGGCAAGGCTTGGGCAGCGCAGGCCGGCGGACCGCATGCGAAGATCACCGCGCGCCTGCGTGGCTGAGGGAGTGTGCCGATGACGACTGGACAATGGTGGATCGTGGCGCTGTCGGAGCAGCTGGCTCCGGGCAAGACGCTGGCGGCGGTGTGCGACGGCCGGCAGCTGGCCCTGTTCCGGAATAGCGAGGGCGAGGCCTTCGCACTGGAAGACCGCTGCCCGCACCGGCGCGTGCCGCTGTCGCCGGGACTGGTCAAGCCGGGCGGACTGCAATGTCCTTACCACGGCTGGACCTTCGACGGCGTAAGTGGAAAATGTACCGACATCCCCAACCTGCGGCGCGAGGAGAAGATTCCACCGGCTGTGGCACAGGCTTACCCGGTCGCGGAACTGAACGGTTTCGTGCATGTCCTATTAGGTGATGCCGCGCGCAGTGGCGAATCCGATGCCGAACTGCCGGCAGCCGCCTACCGCGCGGGCGGACGCGAGTACAGCGGAACCGCCGTGGCGGGTATCGCCTTCGAGGAATACCTCGACGTCATGCTCGACGGGCCGGAATGCCTGCTGGACTTCCCGGGCGTCGCGATCACCGATTTCTTCCTGGGCGATCCACGCCGCGACGGCCGCCATCTGGTGCTCGACCGCGGCGCCGTCTGGAAGGGCAAGGGCATCGGACCGGCCTTCGTGCGCGACCACCCGCTGCTGGTGCGCACCCGGGTCCCGCTGGCTGGCGGCGACCTCATGGTGGAGCTGCTGGACGCCGGCGAGCGCGCGCTGGTGACGGTACTGGTCGCCGCCAGCGCCAACCGCCGCGGCACCACCAGCCTGGCATGGCGCGGGTTCGCCCACGCGCATGCGGGGGACGCGCCGCTGGGCTGGCGCCTGCGCCGGCTTGCCGGCAGTGCGCCGTTTGCCGTCAAGAGTATGATCGACGGACGTGCCGTCGCCGCCCTCGAGGTGGCGCCGTCGCGCGATCGCAGGCCGGTCGCGTCATCTGCGCAGGAAAGGAGCTTCGCATGAAGCCGGAAGACAAGGGAATACGCTTTGCCGCGCCGGACGAGAAACGCGACTGGGTGCCGGGTAACATCGACCTGCGCGATACCTGGTTCCCGGTGGCCTACAGCGCCGACATCGGCGGCCGGACGGTGCGCCGGGTCATCCACGCGCAGGACGTCTACCTGTGGCGCGAGCAGGGCCGCGTGCGCGCTGCCGAGCTGCATCCGGAACTGTCCGGGCAACTGCGCCGCCGGCCCAGCGCTTTCACAGGCGGATCGGGCCACTACCCGGTCCGGGAGCGCTATGGCTACGTCTGGGTCTGGTATGGCAATCCGGACAATGCGCATGAGGAGCTGATCCCGCGGATACCCTTCCTGCCCGCCGACGGCATCGGTATCCCACGCTACACCCAGCGCTCGGTGCGTTTCGATGCGTCCTCGCCGCTGTCGGTCGAAAACCTGATCGACCTGACCCATGCCGATTTCCTGCATGCGAACACGATCGGCGATGGCCAATCCGACAGCGACGTCGTCGAGTTCAGCTCGACCTCGGAGACGCTGACGCGCACCCGCATCGTGACCCGCAAGTCGGTGGCGCCGGTGATGCGCTGGATCGGGGGCGTGCGCGCCCAATACCAGGACCTGCGCGCGGTGCTGCATGTCCACCTGCGCAACAACCTCTGCATTTCCTACCCCAGCTTCGAGCCGGGCTACGCGATCCCGAACGTGCAGCCCTTCGTACCTGTCGGCAGGCACCGCAGCCGCGTCGACCAGACCAACTACACGGTGCATGCGCCGGCGCCGTTCCGCTGGCTGATGCCGCGCATCTCCTACGTCATCCAGCCGCAGGACAATTCGGTGCTGCGCCCGCAGAACGCGCGTTACTTCGACACGGGCCAGCGGCGCGACCTGAGCTCGCGCTTCGACGCGCCGGGCAACCGCTACCGCGTGCTGCTGGCGCGCCTGGCGCAGCGCCAGCAGCAGGGCGACTTCAGCTACGGCGCCGACGCCGATCCGGCGATGGACATCTCGCAGCTGCTCGGCATGAAGGCCTGAGTGCGGGCCGCGTCCACGGCGACTGCGCCGGGCACCTTCGGGATCACCCTGATCCTGGCCGGGCTGGCGATGCTGGGGCCGTTCTCGATCAACGCCTACCTGCCGTCCTTCCGCGAGATGGCCGTCGTGCTGCGGACCGATGCGGTGGCCTTGCAGCAGACCATCTCCGTGTATTTCTTCGCTTTCGCCTTCATGTCGCTCTGGCATGGGGCGATATCGGACTCCTTCGGCCGGCGCAGAGTGGTGCTTTGGGGCCTGGCGGTCTATGCGCTGGCCTCGCTGGGCTGCGTGTTCGCCACGGCCGTGGAGCAGTTGTGGCTGCTCCGCGCGCTGCAGGGATTCTCGGCCGGCGCCGGCATCGTCATCGGTCGCGCGGTGGTGCGCGACCTGCACGAAGGTCCGCTGGCACGGCGCATGATGTCGCAGGTCGTGATGATCTTCGGGGTCGCCCCGGCGATCGCGCCGCTGGTCGGCGGCGCGCTGCAGATCGCGTTCGGCTGGCGCTCGGTGTTCCTGTTCCTGGCGCTGCTGGCCGCCGGCCTGCTGGCGGCGGTGGTGCTGCGCTTGCCCGAAACCCTGCCGCCCGAGGCGCGCCGGCCGTTCGATGTGGCGGACCTCGGACGCGGCTATCTTGCACTGCTGCGCAACCGCGGTTTCGTGGCCTGGACCCTGGCGTACGCGCTGATGTTCGGGGCCTTCTTCATCTATGTCCTGTCGGCGCCGGTGTTTGTGATGACCCACCTCGGCCTTGGGGAAGGCGACTTCATCTGGCTGTTCGGGCCGGCCACGGCCGGGCTGGTGTTCGGTTCGGCACTGGCGGGCCGGGTGGCGGTGCGCTGGTCGCTCGGGCGCACGCTGGCGGCCGCGTTCACCCTGATGGGCGCGGCAAGCGGCTACAACCTGCTAGTGGCATGGACGGCGCCGGAGGGCGCAGGCTGGTATGTCGCCTACCTGTTCGTCTTCAACCTGGGGATGTCGCTGGCGATCCCGGCCATGACCATCCGCGGCCTGGACTGTGTGCCGGACCGCCGCGGCATGGGCTCCTCGGTCCAGCTGTTCGTGCAAACCGCTTTCAATGCCGTCCTCGCCGCCTTGATCGCGCCCTTGATGTGGGGTTCGCCGCTGTCGCTGGCTTGCGGCGCCGCCGGACTGTGGCTGTGCGCCGGCGCGGGCGTGATTGCCGCGCTGCGCCTTGCAAAAGAAAACCCGCCCGGCGCCTGACGGCGGCGGGCGGGTTCGCAAGGGCGGCCGCTTACAGGAAGATGCCGAGATTCGGCGTTCCCAGCACGGCCTGGTCGATGATGACCTCGCGCCGCGCCAGAAGGTAGCCTTCGTCGGTCTTGCGGATCACGTCGTGGCGTTCGCACGGGATCAGGTCGAACGTGTCCTTGTCGAAGCGGTTGCGGGTCAGCAGCAGGTAGCTGTGGACCTTGAACTCATTGTCCTTGTCGGTGCGGTAGACCCGGATGTTCGACACCATGTGCTTGGTGCGCGAGGGCGGATCCTCGCCCCAGGCGCTGCGCGTGTCCATCACCCGCATCACGCGCAGCATGATCGAACGGTAGTCGTCGAACATGTGCTGCACGGTGCGCACGACCGACTTGTCCTGGTCGCGCGTGGCGCGGGTATGGCGCAGGGGCACCGTGTATTCGATGTCCTTGGCGACCATCGCGATCCAGTCGCGCAGGCGCAGCGTGTCGAAGTATTCGGCTTCGTCGTACATGAATTCGACGATGTCGTTGTACACCTGGCTGCCGATGGCGACCCGGTTGGCGCGCACCGAAGGCGGCAGCGGCGTCGGTTCGAGCGGATTCTTTTCCATGTGAGTCTCCTGATGGTGTTGTAGGGGTTCGCGCTGATCGTTCATTCGGCGGTCATCAGCTCGTGCCAGTACTTCCACCATGCCCACTGGGTGTCGTCTTTCGTGAAGCCGTCGCCCACATGGCCGGGGCCGGGCCAGCCTTCCGGGGCGCCCTTGTCGAACTTGGCCTGGTACTTCAGGGTGATGGTCTTGCTGACCGCGCCCTTGGCCACCTCGGTCTGGTGCGGCCAGGTATCCGAGTCTTCCATCTCCACCATGCCCGAGGTGCCGAGCATCTGGACCGACTGGCGCAGCATGCGCGCCTTGAGTTCCGGCGGCGTGTCCTTCTCGGCGAAGATCCAGTTCATGAACTCGAGCTTGTCCGGTCCCTTGGGAATGTAGGCATGCAGCGCGCAGGCGCCGACGATGGTGCCGTCCGGCTGCGGCAGGTAGATGAACTCGAACAGGCCGTTCGGGAAGAAGCCGCCGACCTGCGGCGGGCGCCAGGACATCAGCTTGAGCTGGCCGTCGTCGAAACGTTCCAGCAGTTCGGGGACCATCTCGGGCGTGATGCCCGGCGGGGGCAGGGCCCTCAAGCGCTCGACCGGGGACAGCTCGGCCGGATCCTTGCCGGTCAGGCGGACGATCTTGCGGTCCAGGTCGATGCAGCGCATGGCGTGGCCGTGGTCGGTCCAGACTTCGCTGCCGTACATCTCGGGCGACAGGTCGGCGCCCTTGCCTTCGGCGTCCGGCTTCTTCGCGTAGGGGCCGACTTCGGCCAGCCAGCGGTGCAGTGTGAGCGTGTGGAAGCCATCGGCGGCCGATTGCTCGCAGGCGGTTTTCCAGTTGGCGTTCAGGCGGAAGCGCTGCGGCGGGCCGAGCACCTCGAGGCCGCCCTCCGTGCGCAGGAACAGGGTATCGAAATAGTATTTGGCGTCGCCGAAGAATTCCTCGAGGCTCGGGCCGTCGATGTTCCAGGTGGCGAAGATCAGGCCGCCGTACAGCGCCACGCGCGCCTTTTTCAGGCCCAGCTGGTCTTTCGGCGTCATGTTGCCGTGCATGCATTCCTTCTCGACGGGGGCGCCGATGAAGTCGCCGTTCGGCTTGAAGGCCCAGCCGTGGTAGATGCACATGTGAACGTTGGCATTGCCGGCGTCGTGCGTCTGCACCTTCATGGCGCGGTGCGGGCAGACGTTCAGGGAGACGTGGATCTCGTTGTCGCGGTCGCGCGCGACGATCACCGCATCGGAACCCATGTCGCGGGTGATGAAGTCGCCCTTGTTCGGGATCTCGGTCTCGTGACCCAGGAAGATCCAGGTCTTGGCGAAGATCCGCTCCATCTCCAGCTCGTACAGCTCCGGATCGGACAAGGCCCGTACCTTGACCTCGCGTGTCTCGTGATTGATCAGGTCCGAGATCCTGGTCCCGTCCCGCAGTCTCGTTTCGGCATTCTGGTGCATCGTTGTCTCCTTTGTTTTACCTTCTGTTTAATTGTACACAAATAAGAAGTATGTTCAACAAATGAATGCGGTGGGCGCGAATTATTTCACCGTGCGGGTACAAAGAAAGACAACGGTGCTAGGCCTGTTCCGTCGCCGCGCTTTCGGTGGGGCTGCGGCGCAGGACGACGGGAGTGCCGCCCAGGCGTTTTTTCACGAGCCACTGGGCCAGTGAGGCGTCCATGTAATCGGCATGGGCCGGGAACCAGCGGCTCAGTTCCCGCGCGAGGGCGCGGCAGGTCGCCTCATGCCCGCCGCCCGCCAGCAGGGCGCGCACTTCATGCACCGACGCCAGGACGGCCTTGTGTTCATCGATGTGGCACTCGGCGGCGGGGAAGCCGGTGGCGAGCATCGACTGGCGTTCGTCCTCGAAGTGGCGCTCGGCGTGGCCGGCGAAGTCATCGAGCAGGCGCGCGAGCTCGGCGTCGGGAGCCGCCAGCATGGCGCCGACGAGCTCGACGAACTCGCGGTGGGTGGCGTCCATGGCCTCATGGCCGACCAGGAAACGGTCGGACCAGGTGAAGAGTTCTTCGGTGTTCGCCGACATGTGCTTGCCTCGCTAAAAGAAATGTGTGACACTTTTTGATAAAGTGTCTACCAAAAATGGTAGCACAGGTTTGCAGGCCTTCTGCAAAATCGAAATCGAAAGGGAGCACGCACGATGGAAACGCAGATCGCCGGGGTACCGTTCCGGCTGATGGATGGCAGCGAAGCGACGCTGGCCGACTATGCCGGCAAAGTCGTACTGGTCGTCAACGTCGCTTCGCAATGCGGGCTCACTCCCCAGTACGAAGGCCTGCAGCGGTTGTTCGATATCCGGCGCGGCGACGGACTGGTAGTGGTGGGCTTCCCCGCGAATGATTTTGGCGCCCAGGAGCCGGGCAACAACGAGACGATTGCCCGTTTCTGCGAGACCAGCTTCGGCGTGGACTTCCCGCTTGCGCAAAAAGTCGCCGTCACCGGCCCCGGGCGGCATCCTCTGTACCGTGAGCTGACGCGGCTGCAGCCTCAGGCGATCGATCCTGCCGGCGGCGCCATGCGGGCCAGGCTCGCAGGCTACGGCCACCAGCCGGCTGATCCCTCGGATGTCCTGTGGAACTTCGAAAAGTTCCTGATCGGGCGTGACGGCCGCGTCACTGCGCGTTTCAGTCCGGACGTCGCGCCGGACCATCCAGTACTGGTGGAATCGATCGAACGTGAGTTACGGAAGACCTGAGGCTGCCGCATCCGGTCTTCTCCGAGAACGCCTCGGCGCGAGTAAGCAATTTCTATTGTTAGGAGCAGGGTATGAAACGAGAAGTGGTCATCGTCAGCGGCGTGCGAACCGCCATCGGCGGCTTCGGCGGAAGCCTGAAGGATTTTCCGCCAACCGAGCTGGCGGCACGCGTGACCCGCGAAGCGCTGCTGCGTGCACGCGTCAGCGGTTCGGAAGTCGGCCATGTGGTGTTCGGCAGCGTGATCCACACCGAGCCGAAAGACATGTACCTGGCGCGGGTGGCGGCCGTTAACGCTGGAATCGGTCATGAAACGCCTGCCTTGAGCGTCAACCGGCTGTGCGGTTCAGGCCTGCAGGCCGTCATCAGCGCGGCGCAGGCGGTGCTGCTGGGAGACGCGGATGTCGCCGTTGCCGGTGGCGCCGAGAGCATGAGCAGGGCGCCGCATTCCACGGGCGCCGTACGCTGGGGCAACCGCATGGGCGAGGTCACGTTCACCGACATGATGACCGGCGCCCTGACTGATCCATTCCACGCCGTTCATATGGGGATCACGGCCGAGAACGTGGCTGAACGTTACATGGTTTCGCGCGAGGAGCAGGACTCCCTGGCCCTGGAATCGCACCGCCGCGCCGCCAATGCGACCGCATCCGGATACTTTGCAGAGCAGATTCTCCCCATTGCCGTCAAGACCCGCAAGGGCGAAGTAAGCTTCCTGAATGACGAACATGTGCGCAGCGATACGACGATCGAAAGCCTGGGGGCGATGCGTTCTGCCTTCAAGAAGGAGGGCAGTGTCACCGCTGGCAATGCGTCCGGACTGAACGACGGCGCCGCCGCACTCGTGCTGATGGAGCGTAGCGTCGCCGAGCAGCGCGGCGTCAAGCCGCTGGCGCGCCTGGTGGCGTATGCACATGCGGGCGTCGATCCGGAATATATGGGCATTGGGCCGGTTCCTGCCAGCCGCAAGGCGCTCGAGCGCGCAGGCTTGAGCATAGCCGACATCGATGTGATCGAAGCGAACGAGGCGTTTGCGGCGCAGGCCTGTGCCGTAGCCAGGGAGCTCGGGCTGGACCCGGCCAGGGTCAATCCAAACGGCTCGGGCATCGGCCTGGGGCACCCGATCGGCGCGACCGGAGCGATCATCACGGTGAAGGCATTGTATGAGTTGCAGCGTACTGGCGGCCGTTATGCCCTGGTCACGATGTGCATCGGCGGTGGGCAAGGTATCGCTGCAATTTTCGAACGTTTGTAGCCTGGAAAATCTCCTATAAGGTGCTTCACCATGACCAAGTTGTTCGATGCTGGGCTGGACGTACTGATTCCGGCGACCGCCCTGACCAAAGGCGTGTACGTCGCGTCGTTCGAAAACCTGCGCATGACCGACGTCGAGTCGGTCGGCGGCAAGAACGCCTCGCTCGGCGAGATGATCTCGCAGCTGGCGAATGCCGGCGTGCGCGTGCCGGGCGGCTTCGCCACCACGGCCGATGCCTTCCGCGATTTCCTCGAGCATAGCGACGGCGGCCCATCCTTGGCCCAGCGCATCGCCACCCGCCTCGAAGGCCTCGACATCGACGACGTCCGTGCGCTGGCAAGCGCCGGCGCCGAGATCCGCCAGTGGATCGTCGACACCCCGTTCCAGCCGCGCCTGGAACAGGAAATCCGCGAGTTCTACGAACGCCTGGTCGCCGACTCCGACACCGAAGTCTCCTTCGCCGTGCGTTCCTCCGCCACCGCCGAAGACCTGCCGGACGCGTCCTTCGCCGGCCAGCAGGAGACCTTCCTGAACGTGGTCGGCATCGACAACGTGCTCGAAGCGATGAAGCACGTCTTCGCCTCGCTCTACAACGACCGCGCGATCTCCTACCGCGTTCATAAAGGCTTCACCCACGCCGAAGTGGCGCTGTCGGCCGGTGTGCAGCGCATGGTGCGTTCCGACACCGGCGCGGCCGGCGTGATGTTCACCATCGATACCGAGTCCGGCTTCAAGGACGTGGTCTTCGTCACCTCGAGCTACGGCCTGGGCGAGACCGTGGTGCAGGGTGCGGTCAATCCGGACGAGTTCTACGTGCACAAGCCGATGCTGGCGCAGGGCAAGCTGCCGGTCATCCGCCGCAACATCGGCTCCAAGCTGATCAAGATGGAGTTCACCAACGAAGCCAAGGCCGGCCGTTCGGTGCGCACCGTCGACGTTCCGATCGAGATGCGCAACCGTTACTCCCTGACCGATGCCGAAGTGGTCGAGCTGGCCAAGTACGCCGTCATCATCGAGAACCACTACGGCCGTCCGATGGACATCGAGTGGGGCAAGGACGGCCGCGACGGCAAGCTCTACATCCTGCAGGCGCGTCCGGAAACCGTGAAGTCGCAGCAGAAGGCCACCGATGCCCAGCAGCGCTTCAGTCTGAAGGGCACGGGCACGGTATTGACCTCCGGCCGCGCGATCGGCCAGAAGATCGGCGCCGGTCCGGTGCGCGTGATCCACGACCCGAGCGAGATGGAACGCGTGCAGCCGGGCGACGTGCTGGTGGCCGACATGACCGACCCGAACTGGGAGCCGGTCATGAAGCGCGCCTCCGCCATCGTCACCAACCGCGGGGGCCGCACCTGCCACGCGGCGATCATCGCCCGTGAGCTGGGCGTGCCGGCGGTGGTCGGCTGCGGCGACGCCACCGACGCGCTGAAGGACGGCACGTTTGTCACCGTCTCGTGCGCCGAAGGCGACGAAGGCAAGATCTACGACGGCCTGCTGGAAACCGAGATCACCGAAGTCTCGCGCGGCGAGCTGCCGCCGATCCCGACCAAGATCATGCTCAACGTCGGCAACCCGCAGCTGGCCTTCGACTTCCAGTCGGTGCCGAACAACGGCGTCGGTCTCGCGCGCCTCGAGTTCATCATCAACAACAACATCGGCGTGCACCCGAAGGCCATCCTCGAGTACCCGAACATCGACGTCGACCTCAAAAAAGCGGTTGAGTCGGTGGGCTGCGGCCATGCCTCGCCGCGCGCCTTCTATGTCGACAAGCTGGCCGAGGGTGTGGCGACCATTGCCGCGGCCTTCTGGCCCAAGCCGGTGATCGTGCGCCTGTCCGACTTCAAGTCGAACGAGTACAAGAAGCTGATCGGCGGTTCGCGCTACGAGCCGGACGAGGAAAACCCGATGCTGGGCTTCCGCGGCGCCGCGCGCTACCTGGCCGAGGACTTCGCCGAGTCCTTCGAGATGGAATGCATGGCCATGAAGCGCGTGCGCGAGGACATGGGCCTGACCAACGTCGAGCTGATGATTCCTTTCGTGCGCACCCTGGGCCAGGCCGAGAAGGTCATCGAGCTGCTGGCGAAGTACGGCCTGAAGCGCGGCGAAGGTGGAGGCGCAGGCGGCCTGCGCGTCATCATGATGTGCGAAGTGCCGTCCAACGCCATCCTGGCCGAGCAGTTCCTGCAGTATTTCGACGGCTTCTCGATCGGTTCGAACGACCTGACCCAGCTGACGCTGGGCCTGGACCGCGACTCCGGCATGGAGTTGCTGGCCAAGGACTTCGATGAGCGCGACCCGGCGGTGAAGGCCATGCTGTCGCTGGCAATCAAGGCCTGCCGCGCGCAGGGCAAGTACATCGGCATCTGCGGCCAGGGTCCGTCGGACCATCCCGACTTCGCGCAGTGGCTGGTCGATGAGGGTATCGAGTCGATGTCGCTCAATCCGGACTCGGTGATCGAGACGTGGCAGAGGCTGGCAGGGCACCAGGCGACATGATGAGATCAGGTTTCCCCGACGATTGCACGGCCGGGTCGATCCAAATTCAGGTCTAAAATGATATTCCGGAAGTGCAGCGGCTGGGCATCCAGCCTGGCCGGCCGATCACGATCGCGTCGCGCCGCGGGGAGGTGGTGCTCTACGCCCGCGCTGACGACAGTTCGCCGGTGGGCGCGGTCTTCGTACCGTTCTGCTACTACGAGGCGGCGATCAACCGCCTGACGAACGCAGCGCTCGATCCGTTCGGCAAAATCCCGGAATTCAAGTATTGCGCCATCAAGATCAGTCCCGGCGGAGTCATGGCCCGGCAAGGCAGTTACGGTGGCGGCCAGATCCTCGCCGGATACGCGAAAGCGGCAAAATGATTCGCCACGATCTGCCCAATGGTTATCCGCTATCGTCCTGCGCAAGCAGCAGCTTGTCCTGCCTTGTCATTAACATCCCAGGATGGGGTTCCTGTGTCAGAACTGGACAAAATCGCAATGGCTGCAGCGAGGTCTGGCGCATGGATGGATTGATGTAGTGCCAGCGTCAAGCAAGTGCGGGCGCCGGCAGCCACGGGTCGCTGTCCGGACGCGGGAACTGGGCGGCCATGAAGTCGACGAAGCTGCGCACCTTGGCTGACAGCAGGCGCCGGCTCGGGTAGACCATCATCACCGAAAGCTGGCCCACGTGGTGGCCCTGCAGCAGCTGCACCAGGCGGCCGCTCTCGAAGTCATCCTCGAGCGTAAACGAGGAGCGCAGCATGATGCCCATCCCGGCCAGCGCCCCCTGGCGCAGGATGTCCCCGCTGTTGGACACCATCCGGCTCGTGATGGGGACATGCACCACCTCGTCGTTCCACGCCACCGGCCAGGTGTGGCGCAGCTGCTCGAAGGCGAAGCAGGCAGTCGTGCTGCGCGATGTCTGATGGCTTGCCCGGGGCGCCACGGCGCGCCAGGTAGTCCGGCGCGGCGCTCAGCACCACGTTCGAGGTCGCGAGCTGGCGCACAATCATGCTGGCGTCCAGCTTTTGCAGGCCGATGAAGATGCCTACATCGAAACCCTGTTCGACCAGGTCGACATCGTGGTCGGCCAGCGTGACGTCGAGCACCACGTCCGGGGTGGCCTGTGCAAAGCGCGGCAGCAGCCGGGCGAGTTGCGCCTTACCGAAGGCAGGATGGCAGTAGATGCGCAGGGTGCCGCTCGGCTGTTGCGAGCTGGACGAGGCGGCGGCGTCGGCGTCGTCGATGTCGAGCAAAATCTGGCGCACCCGGTCGAGGTACTGCTGGCCGGTCTCGGTCAGCGACAGGCGGCGTGTCGTGCGGTTCAGCAGGCGGGTGCCGAGGTGGGTCTCAAGGTCGGCGACATTACGCGTGACGACAGCGGCCGACATCCCCAGCGCGGCGGCCGCTCCCGCAAAGCTGCCGTGGTCCACTACCTTCACAAACACGCGCATCGAGACCAGCCTGTCCATCCCTGCTCCTGATTATTCCAATATACGCAATTATACATTGCCCGAAAAGCTCTTTATTGCGGGCGCTGCAATGTCTAGACTGTTTGCATTCCCGAGCGACAAAGCTGTCCAACACGCTTCGCCTGCCCGGTCTTTCATCTTGAGGAGAAAGTCATGAACGCCAAGAGTTTCATTGCCGCTGCTGCTTTGTTCGTTTCCGCTGCTACCGCCTTCGCTGCCGACAATGCAGACGCGGACGCAAAGACTAATACCGCCATCACCGGCGCAAGCGCAGCTGCATCCGCCAGCGCATCGAAGCTCAACCTGCCGGCGGTTAGCGCTCCTTCCCGCATTTCGCGGGACGAGGTGCGCGCCGAAGCAGTCGAGGCCGTGAAGAAATACAAGCCGACGCTGGCGGGCCAGCTGGATCAATACAAGAATTGAAGCACGTGAGGTTCGGCCGCCAGGCCTGCCGGGATCGGTATTAATAAATCAAGGGCTTTCGATGCGTCGTCACTCCTTTTTTGTTTGCACCGAGGCCGTTGGCTGTCTCCATGAGGGGCAGGACATCGAGCAGTTCGAGCGGCACCAGCGCCACCACACGGCCGCCACTCCCGCCACCGGTCATACGCACGCCCCGACGGGTGGCGGAGAGTCAGTATGATGATCTCGAAGTTGTCTTGCATTGTGAGGGACTTGCGCGGTAGCCGAGCATGACTCGTGACATGGTATTTTCGTGGTACTGATGTGCTTGCCCGAGCGTTAAGGTCTTTATTAACAACGGATTAGCTCAGCAATTGATCATTGAGTGGGAGTGATCCGCAGATCGGCAATGACTGGCAGGCACAGGCATTAAAGATGACCCAAACCCCCGAATCCGGGGGCTTTTTATTGTCGAGGTCGAACGAAGCTGGTAATTGTGGATGATGGTGCCGGAGGGAACGATGCCAATGTAAGACCCGGGTCGAACGCAAGGCATGGATCGTTCGGGGCGCTTGCCAGGCACTGGCCATCGCTGGTGCCTGTCATGGTGCCGGGGCGGCGTGAAACTGGTCGCGCTTCGGCTGTTCGGCGAGGTCCGCATGCAGGATGCGGCGCAATTCCAGGATGGCCGCGGCTGTCTCCTGCACGCTGTGCCCCGAGACGATGACCTTCTCCGAGATGGCGCCTGGCAGATGCGCGCTGCGGTAGGGAACCAGCCCGTCGTCGGTATCGGCCAGTGCCCCGTCGGCAGTGGCACGGGCAATGATGGAGTGATAACGGACCTGCGGCGAGATCGGCAATTCCGCCGCGGCCCGCACGAAACGGTCGTCGTCCCTGAGATTGTCGAGGCTGTTCGGCAGGCGCTTGGTGCCCGCTGCAGCGCTTCCGGCGGCGTCGCCAGGAATGAGGTCGGCCAGTCCTTCCAGGACCGTCAACGGCAGGCGGATGATGTCTGCCAGCAGCAAGCCGAGCCGCCTGCGCGCGATGGGCGTACCCCGGTGCGGAGCGGCGAGGAACACGGCGCGCCGCGCCTCGGGCATCGGTGCGAAGTCGATCAGCGGAGCGAGACGCGCCTGGAGCCGCTGTTTCTGGCCGCTGTCGAAAGTGCCTTCCTCGATCAGCCGGCTCAGCGAACCGTCCTTCGCCGAGGACACCATCAGCCGTGCGATCAGCCCGCCCATGCTGTGCCCGATCAGCACCATGTCACGCGAAGCCGGGGCCGCGCTGCCGGGGTCGAAATGGCGGAGCGCGTCGTGGACCGCCCGGCGTATCTGGAAATGGCTGAGCGCGACCGGAAGGTTGGTCGGGTAGTAGACCTGCCAGACCTGGTAATGCCGGCGCAGCGTTTCGTCGCCCATGATCTCGTTGGCCATGTTGACCCAGGCGTCCGGGCTGCTGGCCAGGCCGTGGATCATGACGATGACGCGGCGCCCGGGGTCATAGGGCTGCATGAGATACAGGTGTGGCCGGTCGATGCCGAGCTTGCGTCCCAACAAGGCCTGTATCGATTGCCTGGCGAAGCCCGAGCGTGCCAGCCACAGGCCGTAGCCGGCCGTGAAGTGTCCTGCGAGCGGCACCTGCTCGTCATTCAGCGTGATCTGGTCGTGCTCGTAGGGATCGTAGGCGGTGATCGTCAATGCGTGGGTGGACAACACCTCGGCAATCGTCCTGCCCTGGAAGTGGGCCAGCGCGGTCAGCGCCCGATACGGCATGGCGCTCCAGGCCGCACTGCGCTGCGGCCCCGGCCGGCCCGGCGCGCCGGCGCGCGCCGCCGGGCCACGCAAGGACGCGTCGGCATCCGCGTCGATGACCGCGACCAGTTCGGCCCCGAACCCGTCGCGCCGGTACTGGCTACGCAGGCCGGAGAACGCCAGCGCGGAGGCGGGAACCAGCTCCTGCGGCCGCTCCAGTCCCGGTTCCATCCTGACACGGGAAAGGTCGGTCCGGATCGCCCACGTTCCAGCACGGATGAGCGCGCCGCCGCCGTCCGCCGGGGCGCGGCCGTGCTGCCGTGCGAACAGGATGACGGCGGCTTCCTGCACCGCCAGGTTGTAATAGTCGCGCACCTGCGTCTGCCGGTCCTCGAAAGCGCGCTGGCCAGGCTTGCGTCCAGTAAAGAACAGATAGGCATAGGCATGGCGTGCAGCTTCCAGCCAGGCGCCGAGCCGGGGTTCCGCAGCGCCGTCCTGCGTGCCGGTGGGCAGCGACAAGGCTTGCTGCACCCATAGTTCCGACAGCGCGGACAGGCGCCGCTCGTCTTCGATGGCTGCCGCGCGTGCCAGCGCAGCGATGCATTCGAGGGAAGGCTTGTCGGGCCTCGGACAGGCGCCGTCGAGCGCTGCGACCCTGATCGTTTCCAGCGTGGCCTGGCCGGGTCGGCCGCTGGTCAGGATGTCGCCGCGCTTGCGGGCGATGTACTCGCCCGGCTGGACCGGGCGCACCGCGACCCGGTCCTCGAACTGCTGCAGCACAGAGCAGCCGGCGAGCAGCGGCGCGACCAGCAGCAGGTGCAGCAGCCGACCGCCGATCGAGCGCGGGTTCATGTTCCTCCCCAGCCGGCACGCCGGGCAGGCCGGTCCGGACGCAGGCAAGCTCCGGGGTGCCGGCTCACTGTCCGGCTTTCCCGGCGGCGCCCCGCCATCCGCCGCCCAGTGCGCGGTACAGCCCGACGATGTTGTTGAGCTGGTCCTCGCGCACGCCGATCGCATCCAGCTCGGTCGAATACAGGCTGCGCTGGGCGTCCAGCTGCTCGAGGTAGGAGGCATAGCCGCTGCGATAGCGGTCGGTGGCGCGCGCGGTGGTGCGCAACAGGATCTCGCGCCGCTCGAGCGCACGGTCGAATTGTTCGGCCAGCCGCTGCGCTCCGCTCAGGGCGGTCTCCACGTCCTGAAACGCCGCCAGCACGACAGCGCGGTAGGCGTACGCCGCCTGGTCGCGCTGCGCGATCGCGACGTCCATCTGGGCGTTCAGGCGCCCGCCGTTGAAGATCGGTGCCAGGATGCTGCCGCCCAGGCTCCACACCGTGACCGGGTCGTAGTCGAGCGCATTGGTGAACAGCTGGCCCAGGCTGGCGGAGAGCGCGACCTGGGGCAGGAATGCCTGGCGCGCCGCGCCCAGGCCGGCGTCCGCCGCGGCCAGCGTCAGTTCCACGCTCCGGATGTCCGGCCGGTGGCGCAGCAGGTCGGAAGGGAGGGATGCCGGCACCGCGGGCAGCTGCAGGGTGCGCAGGCTGGCGCCCCGTTCCACCGGGCCCGGGAGGTCGCCGGTGAGCCGCCGCAGGGCGTTTTCCTGTGCTGCGATTGCCTGGCGCAGCTGCGGAATCGCCTGTTCCACCGCGGCATATTCGGCCTGCGCTTGCGTCAGCTCGTATTCGGATATGTAGCCGACTTCGGCCTGGTCGGACGCGAGCCGCAGCGCCTCCCTGCGCGACTCCACCGTTTCCAGGGACACGACCAGCCGGGCGTCGAGCGCGAGCAGCCCGATATAGGCTTGCGCCACCTCGGCCGCCACCGACAACGCCGCCGCGTCGCGGTCCGCCTGGCTGGCAACATACTGCAGGCGCGCGGCTTGCGTGAGCCGGCCGAGCCGCCCGAACAGGTCCGCCTGCCAGCTCACCTGGGCCTCGGGTTGCAGCGCCGTGCTGGTGGCGGCGCCGGCGGCGCCGAGGCTGCGTCCGCGCTGCGCGCCGAGGGCGACGTTCAGCGAGGGCAGCATGGCCGAGCGTGCCAGGGCGATGTTGGCCTGCGCCTCCTGCACGCGGGCGGCGGCACCGAGCACGTCGGTGTTGCGCGCCAGCGCCTGTTCGACGAGCCGTTCCAGCACCGGATCGCCGAAGGCGCGCCACCACGTCGGCGCTACGGTGGCGTTGCCGGTCGCACCGGCGCGCCACGCCGCGGGCGCGGCAACTGCCGCAGCCTCGGGCCGCTGGCGCTCGGCCGGCACGCAGCCGGACAGCAGCGCCGCGAGGAGAACAGCGGGTGCCAGGACGGAGGGCGGCAGCGGGCGCGTCCTCATGGGCGCTCTCCGGCGCCGGCGCTGGCCGTGTCGATGCGCGTGACCACCGACATGCCGGGTCGCAGCCTGGCCGCCAGTGGCTGGTCGGGATCGATGGTGATCCGCACCGGCAGGCGCTGGACCACCTTGGTGAAGTTGCCGCTCGCGTTGTCGGGACGGAGCACGCTGAATTCGGAGCCAGTGGCCGGCGCGAACCCCTCGACGCGCCCCGTCAGCCGCGTCTCGCCGAGTGCGTCGACCGTGAAGCGTGCGACCTGCCCCGGGCGGATGTCGCGCACCTGGGTTTCCTTGTAGTTCGCCACGACCCACAGGACGTCGGGCACCAGGAACATGAGCTGGGACCCGGCAGTGACGTACTGGCCCAGCCTGACGCTGGCCTCACCCAGCTGGCCGTCGCGCGGGGCGCGGATGACGGTGTTTTCGAGGTTGATCTGCGCCAGCCTGACCTGCGCCTCGGCCGATCCGATCTGGGCCTCGAGGCCTTCGCGCGAGACGCTGGTGGCTTTGGCGGACTCCTGGGCGATGCGGACCGCGGCGCGCGCCTTGACCACGTTCGCGACCGCCGCGCGCGCCGCCGCCCGGACCTGGTCGCGCTCGCGCAGCGACACCGAACCCCGCTGGGCCAGTTCGTCGACGCGCGCCTCGTCGGCCTGCGCGCGGTCCCGTTCGGCCTCGGCGGCCGACAGGTCGGCGCGGCGCGCTTCGATCTCGGCCTGGTTCTGTTCGGCGGTCTGGGTCAGGTTCGACAGGTTGGCCTGGGCGGCGGCGAGCTGTCCGCTGGCCTGGTCGAGCTGCTGGCGGTAGATCCGGTCGTCGATCTGCACCAGCACGTCGCCCGCCTTCACGCGCTGGTAGTCGCGCACCAGCACTCTCGCCACGTAGCCGTTGACCTGCGGCGCCAGCACGGTCATCTGGCCGCGCACATAGCTGTTCTCGGTGGTCACCACCGTGCTGCGGAACGGGCCGAGCTGCCAGGCCCACAGGATCAGGGCCACCCCGACCACGGCGACCAGCGCCATGGCGACGATGACCGGCCTGCTGGCCCGGTCGATCTTGGGCGGCTCGGCCGGCGGGGGCGGCAGCGGGCGGCCGTCCGAATCGACGAGGTCCTGGCGCTGCGGGGTGTCGGTCTTGGGGGCGGGGTTCGGATTAGTGGTGTCGGTCATGATGCGTCGGTGGGTTGGTCGGGCCCGGAGGCGGGCGGGGACGAGGCGGGCGGCGCCTTGCGGGCGGCAAGCGCCAGGCGCACGACATGGAACAGGGACCAGCCCAGGAAGACCAGGGCCATGATGCCGTTGAGCAGGAAGATGTCGTTGAAGGCCCGCACGTTGGCCTCGCGGGTGGCAAGCTGCGCGAGCTGGGCCGTGCCCTGCGCCTGGCGCAGTACCGGGTCGCCGACCACGCCGCCATAGACCTGGCCCTGCATCTGCAGGCGCTGGGCAACGAGCGGCTGGGTGGGGTCGACGCCGGCGTTGATGGCGGCCGAATACTCGTGTTCGCGGAACTGCTGGACGGTGCCGAGGATCGCCGGGCCTGCCAGCCCGCCGATGCTCTGGCTGATCGAAAACAGGACGACGAAGCTGATGATGTACTGCGTTCCCTGCTTCAGGGCCGGCATGATGCCGGCCAGCAGGAGCGGCCCCATGAACATGGCCGCGGCCGCCGAGAGCAGGAACTGGCTCAGGAACATGTCGTGCGGGCGCGTGAGGTTGGTGGCGTTCCAGTCCATCAGGCTGCCGGCCGCGATCAGCACCACCGACAGCAGGATCTGGGGGATGACGGTCTTCTGGTTGAAGGTCAGGGCGCTGGCGGCGATGCCGGCCACGAGTCCGGCCATCATCACCGCGTACAGCGGGACCAGCTGGTCGGTGCCCATGCCCAGGGTGCGCAGGAAGCCGGTGGCGCCGTAGGTCTGCTCGGACAGCAGGAAGCGCATGCCCATGGCGCCGATCACGAAACGGATGGTGGACAGGGTCCCCATCCAGCGGATCTGCAGCAGCGGGTTGGGGCGGTGCCATTCGACCAGCACGGCCAGCAGCGACAGCAGCAGGGCAGCGATCAGCGCCCAGGCGATCCAGGGCTGGGCCGACCACCACTGCACCCGCCCCTGCGCCAGCACGGCAACGACCAGCGCCAGGGCCGGGGCAAGCAGGGCAAAGGTCAGGAAATCGAGCGCCTCGAAGGTTTTGATGCGCTGCCCGTGAGGCAGCTTCAGCACCACGACCGCCGCCAGGCAGCACAGCGCGAGCCCGGCTTCGAACAGGTACAGCGAGCGCCATTCTCCCAGGTCGATCAGCGTCGGGGACAGTAGCCAGGCCAGCGGGGTCGCCAGTTGCGAGATGCCGAGCGCGATCACGAGTCCCTGGCCCATGCGCGCCTTGGGAAAGGCCTGCAGCACATACATCGTGCTGAGTGCGGTGATCGTGCCGGCGGCGAAACCGCTGGCGGCGCGCACGAACAGGGCGGAGGCGAAGCCATGGACGAACAGGTGCAGGATGCAGACGGCCGCGTAGAGCGAGAGGCCAATTTCAGCGAACAGGCGCAATCCGTACTGCTGCCGGAACTTGAACAGGACCAGGTTCGATGAAACGTTCACCATCAGGTAGGCGGCGACCAGCCAGGTGCCCTCGACTGGCGTCAGGCCGAGCGCACCCTGGATACCGGGCAGGTTGGCGCTCACCAGCGCGTTGCCCAGGCCGCCGGTGATGCCGAGCAGGACCCCGACCAGGATGTAGGCGGCACGCACCGGTGCGCTGTGCTTGAGCGCCGCGGCCGAGCCCGGCAGCATGGGACGCTCTTCCGGCGTCCAGTTCGGTATGGCGTAAGGCGAGGCGCTAATGATGATGTCCCCTTTGCCTGAAGGCGTCCCTTGCCCACAGCCTGATTGTGCACTGCCCGATATCCGGCGCCAAAAAGTAGTATTTCATGCTTACATTTATCGATGAAATGCCTGGGCGGAGCCTGCTGTGGTAAGTTCGTATGCAATCCTGCCCGTCACTGCCGCCCCCAGGGGCAGCGTGCGGCAGGCCACCAGTTTCGGCACCAAGACATGATAAGTGATACTCAAAGTTCCACTAAGGCTGACTTTAGCACGCCGACGAATGTGCGGTCGCACAATAACGCGACAGCCGCGCCCGAGGCCGAACAAGGGACGCTGCGCCGACGTGCCGACGCCGTGCAGAACCGGACCAAGCTGCTCGACGCGGCTGAAGCGGTGTTCCTGGAAGCCGGCGTCAAGGTTTCGCTCGACGTGGTCGCGGAGCGCGCCGGCGTGGGCCGGGCCACGCTGTTCCGGAATTTCCCCGACCGCGGCGCATTGATCGTCGGCCTGCTCGACCGCGCCATCGACGAGCTCGAGAGCGAGGCCGCTTCGGTCGCCCAGGATGCGCTTGCGCTGGGGGGCTTGCTGCACTTTGTCGCCGAGCGCATCGTCGTGCGCGCGCCGCTGACCGAAATCTGGATGACGCTCGACCACGACAACCCGGCACTGCTTTCCGCGCTCGAGCGCGTCGCGGCGGTATTCGAGAAACCGGTCGCGTGGGCGGTTGCAGGCGGCGCCTGCCGCGCCGACCTCGTGGTATCGGACGTCATCCTGCTGGTCTCCATGCTCAGCGGCGCCCTGTACGCCCGCGCACCCGATACGCGCCGCAGGATGGTCGAACGCGGCTGGCAGCTGGTATGCGAGGCGGCGCAACTGCGCGGAGCCCCGGCATCGCTCGGCGCTGCGACCTGCGAACCCGGCTAGCGCCCGGCGCGAAGCAGCCTGCCACGTCATGCCTGGCCTGCCTTTCCGGGCAGGCTTCCGGATGTCCTGGCTCACCGCGGCCGCGGTACAGGCCATGAATGGCGCGTCGCCTTGGAACAATTGAGCTGCGCGGCCCCATGATATTGGAGCCATCCGAAAAAAACCATGTGACAGGCGCGCTTGCGATTGAAGGCCCGCCAGAGGGTGTGAATTTTTCAACGTGGCGCACGGAGGTCGAGAGCCTGTTCAAGCACGTGCGCGCCATCATGTCCTTCGCGCGAGGAGCCCAGTTACATGTGCCTATTATCGAAACTGTCTGGGACGGCCGGGTCGAGGTAATAGTGCGATATCGGAGCGACGACGATAGCCATCCCATGGGCAGCTTCAAGCCTTTCACCTACGAGCGGATTTTCCGTCATGCGGTGGAGTCGCACTTCTTCGAAAAGCCTCGCGCTAAGAAAATCAACATCGCCATCGAGCAACCTTTAGCGTGTCGTCGTGTCTCACCAAGCACAGAAGTTTAGTGCCACCGGACGGTAGGCTGAAAAAGGAGATCCCTGTGCAAACCATTGATTCAACTGATGCGATACGGCCTGCAAAGCCGTCTAGACGGGTTCGACTCCCGTCCTCGCCTCCAGATCCTCATAGTACGGGCCCCATCGGGGCCCGTTTGCATTGGGTTCAACACCGTTCATTTTGAGCGGGACACCGCACTTGATAACGGCCAAATGGCCGTCGCCTGGCCGTTTATTTTGGCGCTGTACTCGTTATCTGTTGATGACCCCGAATGCAATACGCAGCAATTGCTCGACAGAAGCGACCCGCCCGCCATCGAGCGCCCGATGCCAGCCCAGGTAGTTAGGCAGACGGCGCGACGCCACGCCATGGAAACGCACCAGCCATTCCTTGAAACGGCGATGGTAGGCGTTCACATTTTGAATATGGATGGCGCCCTCGACACCGGTGCGGACCCGTTCGCCGGCGCTGACATTGACGGCCTGGTGCGCGATGCCATGGGCACGGGCGAAGGCGGGATAGGCGGCGTTGGCGTCCGTGACCAGCAACGCTTGCCGATCGAGTTTCGGCAGCAGGTGTTTCACCAGCTGGGCCACTTTCAGGGCGCCGCGTCCGGTGACGGCGTCGATGGTCTGGCCGCTGCGGTCGCGCGCCACCAGGATGCAGTCGAGATGATGCGAGATGCCAGGCAGCGCAGCCCTGCCGCCGCGCTTGCGGGGCGGGCGATCGAGCTTGCGTGACCCCTTCTGCGATTCGAGCAGGAACATTTCGTCAGCCTCGACGATGCCGGAAAGACGGGTTGGCCGGTCGTCCTTGACCCGGTCGAGAAAGCGATGACGCCAGCGAAACGCGGTATTACGGTGCACGCCGATACGCTTGGCCGCAGGGCGGACTGTGCGCGAATCGAGCACCGTTTCCAGATACTCGAGCCACTTGCCCTTGTGCCTGAGCCGCGCCAGCGGCGTGCCGGTCAGGTCGTTGAAAGTGCGCCCGCATGCGCAGCAGCGATAGCGTTGCAGGTTGTTGGCCTGGCCATGGCGGTGGCATCGCTCGCAGGCGCAATCCGGACAACGCCGCCCCTCTGACCGGATCTCGCCGATGAGGGCAATCACCCGGTCAAGCCCGGCTGCCGGATGCAGGGCGGCGAGTACCTGCTGGCGCTGCGGCTGATTCAGTTGCGGTAGCTGGGCGAACAGCTTCGCAAACTTCGGTGCTTTCATGGCGCGCTCCCGATCGATGGGGACTGGGATTGGACCGCGGGTCAGCTCAGCAGTTCAATGCTCATCCACATCTAACGGTTACAGCGCCTTTATTTTCGCTGTCGGATCCTATTGTTCAGGCATCATGGCGAACATCATCAAGCGACCCTACGGATATCAACTTTGCGTTGCGCGCAAGCTTCTTCCAAAGCGACTCTGGATAACCTTCGATGACGACGAGGCTGCCGAGCAGTATGGACGGTAGGTCGAAATCCTGCTGGCCCATCGTCCCCGCGTCCTCGCTGGAGAAGAAAAGCTCGAAGGGCGAGGTTTGGACGGCGCATCGCTGCGTGGCTGAGTACGGCCGCCACAACCCGGCCCGACTGTCTGACCAGAGGCTGCTCGACACGCTGCCAACCAGCGTCGCCACGGTCTCGACCAGCATGCTGAACTATGAGTGGGCCGAGGCATGGGTGCGGCAGATGAAGCGTGACCAGCACCAGGCGCCGTCGACCAACAGGCACAGGCACGGCGCGCTTGCCAGGTGCGTCGCCCCGGCTTTCGTGGAGACTGGTTTGTATGCTAGGAGTGCCGATTTTGTCTCGGCAGGTTCAATGCCTCGTTGATCAACCGGCGGACCACTAGCAAAGTGTGCACTCTCAACGTGTATTTTCTGGGTGGGGACTGTTGGCGCCACGGGTGTCGTAAGATCAGTGAACAACATCCACCGAGGGTAGTCACATGCGAGCCTTAATCCTGCTGGTCGAAGAAGACCGCCTCACTCGCGCGTCGATCTGCGACATGCTCAAATCGTTGGACTACCGGGTGCTCGGCGTTAGCACTTTCGCGCGCGCCCTGAGGCTTATGCTAACGAATGGGATTGGGTTCGACGCCCTTATCCTCTCGGTGAAGGGCGGCTGGGACGGTGATCCTGCCTATGCTGCTGAGGCAAAGGCGGCCCAGCCAGAGATCAAGGTAATCATCGCGTCCTCTCTTGCCGATCGGGGGCAAAATGCCTCCCTCGTGGATGCCTATGTGCCAAAGCCATTTATACTGGAATCTGTAGGTGAAGCACTTATCAAAGTCCTTCGGCATACTTGTCGGCAAGGATGAAACTGTAGAATGAGCGTCGCGATGATGCGCACCGTCAAATGCTTGTCGATATCGGCATTGTCCAAGGGCGCACGTATGGGACCGATCACGCTCGAGCATTTCAAGATGAGATGCTCATCCCCGAAGGGTAATATCGCGAGTGCTGGCGGAATCGATTGTACGTACCATGTTGGGCCGTGCCAGCTTTCGTGGAGCCGGATTAGTATGGCAAGCCTTATGTCTTGACCACCAACGCGCGCTTCACCACCACTTCCCGAAGAATGCGCGAATGCTCCCTGGCCTGCATGGCTTTCGTTTGGTATTCAGCCGCGCGCTCCATCTGCCCTGTCTGGCGCTCTCTTTCGCTCAGCTTGCTGAATAGCCGCTCCTGCTCATGGAGAGCGCGCACCGAACCCCAAATTGCATCTTCCACCGCGTCGCGTTGGAGTGTCTCCAGCACTTTGGCGCTGAAAGCGTGACCTGTGTGGCAGCGGTAGCGTATCGGCGCCTGAGGGCCGACCTCCCATAAGGCACCGGAACACTCCGGGCAGGTGAGCGAGGAGGGTTCGCCAATTTGCTCGAGATCATCCATAGCGCTATCCCTGCTGATGATGCGATTTTCGACACCTATCCACTTCGGAACATCGGGTACGGCCGTGTCATGGCCGCGGATTCCCGGCCGCACGCTCGCCGTGGCCAGCCCGACCAGCGCTGGAGCAATGTCAGCCGTGCGCAGTACCCGGTCGACATCGACGTGTTGCAGGGCGCTGGCAGGCATATCCATGGCTTTGGCTTCGAGCGGATCTTGCACGATCACCGTGCCGCCGCAGGCTTTTACGGCCTGCAAGCCAACTGTCCCATCATCCAGGTAGCCGCTTAGCAAGACACCGATCGTGTCGGCCAGAAATGCTGTCGCTGCCGAGCGAAAAAGCGGATCAATCGCCGGTCGGCAGTGGTTCTCCCTTGGACCATGCAAGAGCCGAACGTAAGATCTGCCGTCTCTGGTCACGACAGTGAGGTGTTCATCGGGCGGCGCGACGAGCACGCGTCCGGGGATGATCGGCTCGTCGTCAGTCGCATGTCGAACCGGCATTGCGCAACAGCGACCGGTGTTTGTCAACGTAGTTGTCGCGTCATCTCAAGCTGCTTGCTGTAGTGCTTCTGGCCGAATCCGTTCCGGATTCAACCAGACTTGATCGTCA